>NZ_CP014168.1:1200000-1500000 GCF_001717955.1 Sphingomonas panacis | reverse complement strand
GTGGAGCCGCACCGCCAGCACGCCGCGCGCGTCACTTTCCTGCGCTTCGAGCACGATCGCGCCGGCGCCGTCGCCGAACAGGACGCAGGTCGCGCGGTCCTCCCAGTCGAGGATTCGGCTGAACGTCTCGGAGCCGATCACCAGCGCGCGCCGGGCCGAGCCGGCGCGGATCATGCTGTCGGCGACCTGCAGCGCATACAGGAAGCCCGAACAGACCGCCGCCACGTCGAACGCGACGCAATCGTTTATGCCGAGCATCGCCTGCACCTTGGTGGCGCTCGACGGGAAGGTCTGATCGGGAGTCGCGGTGGCGAGGACGATCAGGTCGATGTCCTGTGCGGCGACATCGGCGGCGGCGAGCGCAGCGCGGGCGGCGTCGGCGGCGAGCGTCGCGGTGGTCTCGTCCGGGCCGGCGATGTAGCGGAAGCGGATGCCGGTGCGCTCGACGATCCATTCGTCCGAGGTGTCGACGGTTTCGGCAAGCTGCGCGTTGGACACCCGGCGCGCCGGCAGCGCGGAGCCGGTCCCGGTGATGACGGCGCGAATCATGCTGTTTCCTTCAAGCGGCCCAGGGTGCGGCTCGGTCAGGCCGCTTTTGCTTCGAAATTGCCGAGATCCTCGGCGATGCGGCGCGTCAGATCGTCGCGCACCATCTTGGCGGCGACGCTGATCGCGGTGGCGACGCCGATCTCGTTGGCGCCGCCGTGGCTCTTGAGCACCAGCCCGTTCAATCCGAGGAACACCGCGCCATTGTGGTTGTTGGGATCGAGGTGATGGCGCAGCAGATCGGTCGCGGGCTTGGAGATCAGGAAGCCGATCTTCGAGCGCATCGAACTCTTGAATGCACGGCGCAGCAGATCGGCGACGAAGCGCGCGGTGCCCTCGGCGGTTTTCAGCGCGATGTTGCCGGAGAAGCCGTCGCACACGATGACATCGACTTCGCCGCGCGACAGCCGATCGCCTTCGATGAAGCCAGTGAAGGTCATCGGCAGATGAGTCGCGAGGCGCAGCGTCTGCGCGGCGTCGCGAATCTCATCGGTGCCCTTCTGGTCCTCGCTGCCGATGTTGAGCAGCGCGACTCGCGGGCTCTGGAGTTCGAGCGTGGTGCGCGCATAAGCGGCGCCCATCACCGCGAACTGGACGAGGTTGCGCGCGGTGCATTCGGTGTTCGCGCCGAGATCGAGCACGACGACATCGTTCTCGCCGAGCGAGGGCAGCATCGCGGCGAGCGCGGGGCGATCGATGCCGGGCATGGTGCGCAGGCTGAGCTTGGCCATCGCCATCAGCGCGCCGGTATTGCCCGACGACACCGCGGCGGCGGCGCGGCCCTGTTTGACCATGTCGATGGCGACACCCATCGATGTCGTCTTGGCGCGACGAATCGCCTGACTCGGCTTGTCGGACGACCCCACCACGCCGGGGGCGTGGACGATCTCCGAATGCGCGGTCAGGTTGGGATGGCTCTTCAGCCCTTCGGTGATCGCCGCCTCATCCCCGACGAGGATGAAGCGCAGGTCCGATCCCCGCCCCTCGAACTGACGACGCGCGCGTGCGACCCCGGCCAGCATCACTGCCAGCCCTTCGTCGCCACCCATCGCGTCAACGGCGATCCGGGAGCCGTTCGTCACTTTCGCCCCCCGTTCCGCAGAGATCAGCCTTCGACCGAGACGATCTCGCGGCCGTTGTAATGGCCGCACGAATTGCAGAGGTTATGCGGGCGCTTCAGTTCGCCGCAGTTCGGGCATTCCTGAAACGAATCGATGCTCAGTGCATCGTGAGCCCGGCGCATGCCGCGCTTGGACGGCGTAGTTTTTCTCTTGGGGACGGCCATTTCGGCGAAACCTTGTGCTTGTTGCGTGTTCGATTCGGGGCGATTCGCCCGGACCCGAGCCCAAGCGACCGACGATTAGGAGTCGGCCGCGGGGGCACCTGCGGCCGAACGCATCGCGAAGCACCGCGCCTATAGCGATTCTCCGCGGCGTTGCAAGCTCGGAGGCAGCGTGGCACAGCGCCGGCCTCTCACAAAAGGATGAAATTGTGGCGCCTGTCCTGCTGCCGATCACGCTCACCGCCGTCGGCGGGGCGGGTATCATCAACTTCTGGCTGGCGGTGCGGACCGGGCTGATCCGGCGCCAGACCGGAGTCGAGCTGGGCGACGGCGGCAATCTGCCGCTGATCCGCCGGATGCGCGCGCACGCCAATTTCGTCGAATATGCGCCGTTCGTGCTGATGCTGATCGCGCTGATCGAAGTCTCGATCGGCAGCCCGGTGTGGCTGTGGGCGGTGAGCTCGGTGTTCCTGATCGCGCGAATCGCGCATGCGCTCGGCATGGACGGCATGCCGACCGGGCGCGAGGCGGGCACGTTCGTGACCTTCGCGGTGCTGCTCGGGCTGTCGGTGTATGCGGTGGCGCTGCCGTTCACCGGCGGGGTGGGACGGCAAGTGACGGAGACGGTGATTCGGGTGCGGTAACCAGACTTTCCTCCCCCGCCAGGGGGAGGTGTCGCCAAAGGCAGACGGAGGGGGAGGACACGGAACCTCCGAGACCATCCCGCATCCGCCCCCTCCGTCACGCTACGCGTGCCACCTCCCCCTGGCGGGGGAGGATTATGCCGCCAGCGCGGCGTCGCTCACATAGGGGTTGCTGGCGCGTTCCTGGGCGAAGGTGCTCATCTGGTTGTGGCCGGGGATGAACGCGGTCTCGTCGCCGAGCGGCCAGAGCTTGGTGACGATCGCGTCGAGCAGATCCTGATGGTTGCCCAGCGGAAAATCGGTGCGGCCGATCGAGCCGGCGAACAGCACGTCGCCGACGATCGCCAGTTTCGAGGGCGCGTGGTGGAACACGACGTGGCCCGGCGTGTGGCCGGGGCAATGGTATACGTCGAGTGTGAGGTTGCCGACGGTCACTGAGTCACCATCGTCCAGCCAGCGGTCGGGCTCGAACGGGGTGCCGGGCACGCCGTAGTTGCGGCCATCGTCGGCGAGGCGGGCGATCCAGAAGCGGTCGGCCTCGTGCGGCCCCTCGATCGGCACGCCGAGTTCCTGCGCGAACGGGCCAGCCGATCCGCAATGGTCGATATGGCCGTGGGTGACGAGGATCTTCTCGACCGTGACATTGTGCTGCGCCGCCGCCGCGCGCAATTTGGGGAGATCGCCGCCGGGATCGACGAACGCGCCGCGCATCGTTTCGGTACACCAGAACAAGGTGCAATTCTGCTGGAGCGGCGTGACCGGGACGATCGTCGCGCGGAGAGGGGGATTGGCCATATCCCGACGAGATAGAAGCCATCAGAAAAGCGAACAAGAGCCGGGGCTTGCCCCTGAGGGCATAACCGCTGCATCTGTCGGCGGGACATGCTGCCGCTTGACGCCCCTTTCGTCCTGCTCGACGACGCCAGTGATATTGGCGAGGGCGCGCGGCTGTATCGCGACCCGGTGCGGATCGTGGTGGCGCACCGCATCGCCGAGGTCTCGCCGGCGCTGGCGGCAGTACGGGCGGGCCAGCGCGCCGGGCTGCATGCCGCGGGGTATCTCGCTTATGAGGCGGCGGCGGCGTTCGAGCCGGTGTTGGGCGATCCGCCCGAGACGGACGCCCCGCTGTTGTGGTTCGGGCTGTTCGAACGCTGGGACGATATCGCCGACGTGGCCGCGCTGCTGCCCGATCCGGCGGGGGCGTGGATCGGCGCGCCGGTGCCGGCGATCGGGTTCGCCGACTATGCCGCGCGGTTCGACCGGGTGCGCGAGTGGATCGTCGCGGGCGATATCTATCAGGCCAACCTCACCTACCCGGCGACCGTGCCGGTGCGGGGCGACCGCCGCGCGGTGTATGCGCAACTGCGCGGGCGCGCGAAGGGCGGGTTCGGCGCGCTGGTGAACGACGGCGCGCGCTGGCTGCTGTCGCTGTCGCCCGAATCGTTCTTCGCGCTGTCGGGGCGCGATCTGCGCTGCCGGCCGATGAAGGGCACCGCGCGGCGGGGCGCGACGCCGGCGGAGGACGAGCGCCTCGCCGCCGGCCTCGCCGCCGATCCCAAGCAGCGCGCCGAGAATCTGATGATCGTCGACCTGATGCGCAACGACCTCGCCCGCGTCGCCACGCCGGGCAGCGTCGCGGTGCCCGATCTGTTCGCGGTCGAGCGCTATCCGACGCTCCACCAGCTCGTCTCGACCGTCACCGCCGAGCTTGCCGACGGGCGCGACGCGATCGACGTGCTGGCGGCGCTGTTCCCGTGCGGATCGATCACGGGCGCGCCCAAGCTGCGCGCGATGCAGGTGATCGACGCGATCGAGCAGGCCCCGCGCGACGTGTACACCGGCGCGATCGGGCGGATCGACGCGGACGGCGACGCCGCGTTCAACGTCGCGATCCGCACGTTGACGCTGATGGACGGCGCGGAAACGGCGACGTTCGGGGTGGGCGGCGGCATCGTCGCCGATTCGCGCGTGGCCGACGAATGGGCCGAGACTCACACCAAGAGCGCCTTTCTCGCCACGCCCGGCCCCGGTTTCGATTTGATCGAGACGATGACCTTCGATCCGCTGACGGGGGTGGCGCAGCTCGAACGCCATCTCGCGCGGTTGCAGGCGAGCGCCGCCGCGTTCGCCTTCGGGTTCGACCGGCATAGCGTGCGCAACGAGCTTCAGGCGGCGACCTTCCGGTTGCGCGAACCGCGCCGGCTGCGCCTGCTGCTCGCGAAGAGCGGCGCGATCGCGATCGAGGTAACGCCGCTGCCGCCCGCGTCGGCCGGCCCGGTGGCGGTCGCTGTCGTGCCGCTGCCGGTCGACCGCCACGACTTTCGCCTGCGCCACAAGACCACCGACCGCGGCTTTTACGACCGGGCGCGCGCCGAGTCGGGCGCGTTCGAGGTGGTGTTCGCCGATCCTTCGGGCGCGCTGACCGAGGGGAGTTTCACCTCGCTGTTCGTGGCGCGCGGCGGCGTGCTGGTGACGCCGCCGCTGGCGCGCGGGCTGCTGCCGGGCGTGCTGCGCGAGACGCTGATCGCCGAGGGCAAGGCGATCGAGGGCGAGTTGACCGCCGCCGACCTTACGGATGGCTTCTTCATCGGCAACGCGCTGCGTGGGCTGATTCCGGCGGTCGTAACGGTTGCGAAGCGTGCGAAGGCCAGTCTATAGCCGCGCCGCTTTCCCTATAGAGGCGTCTTTCTCATGCACCCATCCGCCGCGCTCGCGCGCATCAAGCCCTCGCCCACGCTCGCGATCACCACGCGCGTGCAGGAACTGAAGCGCGCCGGCGTCGATGTGATCGGTCTGGGCGCCGGTGAACCCGATTTCGACACGCCCGATTTCATCAAGGAAGCCGGCATCAAGGCGATCCGCGACGGGCAGACCAAATATACCAATGTCGACGGCACGCCCGAGCTGAAGGATGCGATCGCGCGGAAATTCCTACGCGACAACGGCCTGACCTATACGCGCGACCAGATCAGCGTGAATTCGGGCGGCAAGCACACGCTGTTCAACGCGATGGTCGCGACAATCGACGCGGGCGACGAGGTGGTGATCCCCGCGCCGTATTGGGTGAGCTACCCCGATGTCGTGCTGTTCGCGGGCGGCACGCCGGTGTTCGTGGCGGCGGGCGCCGACCAGAATTACAAGATCACCCCTGCGCAGCTCGACGCGGCGATCACGCCGAAGACCAAGTGGGTGATCCTCAACTCGCCGTCGAACCCGACCGGCGCCGCCTATAGCGAGGCCGAACTGAAGGCGCTGGGCGCGGTGCTGGAGGCGCATCCGCACGTGTGGATCTTCGCCGACGACATGTACGAACATATCCTGTTCGACGATTTCAAGTTCACCACGATCGCGCAGGTCTGCCCGTCGCTGTACGAGCGCACGCTGACCGCCAACGGCTGTTCGAAGGCCTATGCGATGACCGGCTGGCGGATCGGCTTCGCCGGCGGCGCGCCGTGGCTGATCAAGGCAATCTCCAAGCTGCAATCGCAATCGACCAGCAACCCGTGCTCGATCGCGCAGGCGGCATCGGTCGCGGCGCTGACCGGCGACCAGGGCTTCCTCAAGGACAATGCCGCGCTGTTCCAGCGCCGGCGCGATCTCGTCGTGGGGATGCTCAACCAGGCCGAGGGTATCACCTGCCCGCTGCCCGAGGGCGCGTTCTACGTGTATCCCGAATTCTCGGCGCTGATCGGCAAGAGCACGCCGGGCGGCAAGCGGATCGAGACCGACGAGGATTTCGTCGGCTATCTGCTCGACGACGCCAAGGTCGCGGCGGTGCAGGGCGCGGCGTTCGGCCTCTCGCCGGCGATGCGGATCAGCTATGCGACCAGCGACGAGCTGCTGACCAAGGCCTGCACGCGGATTCAGGAGGCGTGCGCGGCATTGCGTTAAGCCTCCTGCGTTCGTGCTGAGCCTGTCGAAGCACGTGCCCCAAGCACACCGCCCCGGGCACGGGCTTCGACAAGCTCAGCCCGAACGGTTGGTAAAAACAGGGCTGGCGCTCAAGACCCCCTTGCCCTTGGCCCGTGCGATGCCATATTTTCGCTTCGCCATGATCGACACACCACACCCCACGACGATGGCCGAGCATACGGACGGCGATGACGACGGCACCGGGCTCGGTGTCGCGACTCGCACGCGTGCCCGCACCAAGCAGCCGACGCCCTACCGCGTCCTGCTGCTCAACGACGATTACACGCCGATGGAGTTCGTCGTTCTCGTGCTCCAGCGCTTCTTCCGCATGGACATGGAGGCGGCGACTCGGGTGATGCTCCATGTCCACCAGAAGGGGGTCGGGGTGTGCGGAATCTTCAGCTACGAGGTCGCCGAGACCAAGGTCGCGCAGGTGACCGAGTTCGCACGGCAGAACCAGCATCCGCTGCAATGCATGCTGGAGAAGGCGTAACTTTCCCCGACGTCACCCCAGCGCACGCTGGGGTCTGTTTCGTTGAAACGCTCGGCCCGCCCCACAAAGATCCCAGCTTGCGCTGGGATGACGGGTTTAGGGGGCTGGATTAGGGTCCGACCGCGCCGCTACCCCCGCGACTCGGGCAGCCAGCCGAGATCGAGCCTTTCATAGCGATCGACGAAGTTCGACGCGCGGGCCAGCGCGCGCTCGTCGAGGAAACGGACCCGGCCGGCTTCGCGTGCGATCAATCCTTCCTCCTCCAACTGGCGCAACATGCGGTTGACGTGGACGGCGGTGAGGCCGGTGGCGTCGCCGATCTCCTCCTGAGTCAGCCCGAGCGCGAAGCTGTCACCGACGCTGTTGTCGAGCCTGCCCGCGCGGCTGCGCATCTCGATAAGGACCGCCGCGACGCGCGCCTTGGCGGAGGTGCGGCCGAGCGCCGCCAGCCGGTCGGTCAGCGCGGCGCGCTCGATCTGGCTGTAGACGAGGATCAGCGCGGCGAGGCGCGGATGCGCGACCAGCAACGCGCTGAGCGCGGCGCGTTCGAACGGCGCGACGGTGCAGTCGGACAAAGCGGTGATCGTCTCCGGCGCGACATCGTAGACCAGGTTCGAGACGGCGAGCAGATCGCCCGCGGAATGGATCCGCAGGATCTGCCGGCTGCCATCGTCGAGCAGCACCGAACTCATCATCTGCCCGCTGCGCAGCACGTACACTTCGCCGACGCGGTCGTTCTCGCGCTGCAGCGTGACGCCGCGGCGCAGATGCCGTTCCCGTTGCTCCAGACGCTCAAGGGCTTGATATTCAATGTCCGTCAGCACGACCATGTCGTTGAGACGGTCGGCGAAACGACTGCCAGGCACGCGTAACATTCCCCCACTGGTCCACCGTTCAAAGCATTGCCGTAAATTCAGTGCATTAAAGTCGATCAAGCGTGTCTCAAAGCCGACCCATTCCGGATCTAAGCACCGGCCCGGCTTGCGCGCGCGAGGCGAGGCGATATGAGCGGCGGATGGATCGCATCATCATTCGCGGCGGCAAGCGCCTGTCAGGCCGCCTCCCCATCTCCGGTGCCAAGAACGCCGCCCTGACGCTGATGCCGTGTGCGCTGCTGACCGAGGAACCGCTGACGCTGCGCAACCTGCCGCGGCTCGCCGACGTCGACAGCTTCGGGCATCTGCTCAACCAGCTCGGCGCCTCGACCCAGATCGAGGGCGCGCGCCCCGAGGATTTCGGCCGGGTCATGACGATCCGGGCGGGCAAGCTGACCTCTACCGAGGCGCCCTATGACATCGTGCGCAAGATGCGCGCGTCGATCCTCGTGCTGGGGCCGCTGGTCGGCCGCGCGGGCGAGGCGACGGTGTCGCTGCCGGGCGGCTGCGCGATCGGCAACCGGCCGATCGACCTCCACCTCAAGGCGCTCGAAGCGCTCGGCGCCGAGATCGAGCTGGCGGCGGGCTATGTGAAGGCGACCGCGCCGGGCGGGCGGCTGGCGGGCGGCGATTACGTGTTCCCGATCGTGTCGGTCGGCGCGACCGAGAATGCGGTGATGGCGGCGACGACCGCGCGCGGCGTGTCGCGGATCGGCAATGCCGCGCGTGAGCCCGAGATCGTCGATCTGTGCAACTGCCTGGTGGCGATGGGCGCGAAGATCAGCGGGATCGGCACCGAGACGCTCGAGATCACCGGAGTCGACCGGCTGCACGGCGCGACCTATGCGGTGATGCCCGACCGGATCGAAGCAGGCAGCTATGCCTGCGCGGCGGCGATCACCGGCGGCACGCTCGATCTGGTCGGCGTCGTGCCCGAGGACATGCGCGCGACGATCGCGGCGCTGGTCGCCGCTGGCGTGACGGTGGAGGAGCGCGGCAACATCCTGCACGTCGCCGCGCCGGAGCGGCTCCAGCCGCTGACGCTCTCCACCGCGCCCTTCCCCGGCTTCGCCACCGACATGCAGGCGCAGTTCATGGCGATGCTGACGCTCGCCAACGGCGCGAGCGTGCTGACCGAGACGATCTTCGAGAATCGCTACATGCACGTGCCCGAGCTGGCGCGGATGGGCGCGGACATCCACGTCTCGGGCCGGACCGCCGTCGTGCGCGGCGTGACCAAGCTGGTCGGCGCGCCGGTGATGGCGACCGACCTGCGCGCGTCGATGAGCCTGATCCTCGCCGGCCTGGCTGCGGAGGGCGAGACTCAGGTGGCGCGCGTGTATCACCTCGATCGCGGCTATGAGCGCCTCGAAGAGAAACTGAGCGCGGTCGGCGCGGATATCGAGCGCGCCGGCGACGGTTGATCGGTTCGCGGTCTCACGCGGCCTATACGAATAGCCAGGAACGACCGTCCCTGACCCGGTCTCCCGCGAAAGCGGGAGTCCAGGGCCACACGCGTTACGTTTGCCGCTCTGGACTCCCGCTTTCGCGGGAGAACGGATGGCTTGGCGTCATGCACCTTCAACCCGGTCGCACTGAGCCTAGTCGAAGTGCGTGTCACGGGCGCCGCGCTTGAGGCACGTGCTTCGACTGCGCTCAGCACGAACGGGGTTGAGGGTGCCAATCGCACGCTGGCGCTGTGATCTGTCCCTCGGTTTCGCTCGGGACGAAGAGGTGTGGCGCGCACGATCTCCTTCACGCCACGCACGAAAAAGGGGCCGCCCTCGCGGGCGGCCCCTTTCGTAACCCGAACGTCAGCGGTTACGCTGCGATCTTGGCCTTTTCGGCGGCGAGCGCGACGCGGTTCGACAGCGGCTGGGCGACTTCGCCGGCCAGCTTGAGCATCGCTTCGGTGTGCTTCGACGATTCGGCGACGAGCGAGTCGAACGACTGGCGGAAATAGTCGCTCTGGAGCTTGAACAGCTCGGTCGGCGACTTCACCGATGCGAAGCTCTTCATCATCGCGGTCGCGCCTTCGAACTGCTTGCGCGTGTAATCGGCAGCTTCCTGACCGAACGATTCGAGGCCCTTGGCCGCGATCTTGCTCGATTCGACGACGGCTTCGATGTTGCCCTTGCCGAACGCGTTGATCTCTTCGAACATCTTGGTGCTCTTCTCGAAAGCGGCCTTGGCGCGCTCATTGGCATCGCCGAACAGAGCCTGGGTCTTGGTGGTGGCGTCCTGGATCGTGGCTTCCATGGTGTTTTCCTTGTGCGAGATCGCCGCGGAAGACAGTTCCGGGGCTGGGGGCTGCTGGGTAGAAACGAAAGGCTCCGGCGCAGCGACGGGTTCGGGTGCGGCGGCGGCCGGTTTGGGCGCCGGCGTGATCTCCGGCACGACCGCGGCCGGGACCATTGGTACGGCTAGGGTCGGTGCCGGTTCGGCGGCCTTGGCGGCGACCGGTTGGGGCAGCATCGGCGCGGGCAGCTTGGCCTTGGGCGCGGGTTTCGACGCTCCTGGCTTGAGCGGCTTTGCCGAGACGACCGGCTTGAGCGGCGCCGGCGCGGTGGCTGCGATCGGGGGCGTCGGCACGGCCGGCTTGTTCGGCCCCTTGCCGCGCGCGGCGGGCTTGGGAATATCACCGGCCATATCAACGTCTCCTGCCGTTTTGCTGCCATGCAATATAGACAAGTTGGCCGAAGATCGCAAGAAGTTTGTTGCAGTGCAACATGACTGTCATGCTGCAATGTTCATTACGATAACACAGACAAATCGGAGGCGCTTTACCTTTCGCGCACGTAACGACCCGGCGCGTCTTCGAGCGCCTTCGCGCTTCCCGCACCCGGTTTGCGTGGCCCGGTCGCGCGTACCGTCGCGGGATCTATCGCGCGAAGCCACGCGGCCCAGTCGGGCCACCAGCTACCCTTGGTTTCGTGCGCCGCGGCGAGGAAATCCTCCAGCGTGCCCTTTGGTTCCGCGCCGCTCCAATATTGGTATTTGTTCGCATCGGGGTGGTTGACCACGCCGGCGATATGCCCCGATCCGGCCAGCACGAAGCGAATCGGCCCGTTGAGATGCCCGGTCATCTTCCACACGCTTTCCGCGGGCGCGATATGGTCCTCGCGGCCTGCCTGTACGTAGGCGGGCGTCTCGATCAGACCGAGATCGATCGGCGTGCCGCCCACGCTCAGCGCGCCGGGGGTGGCGAGCCGATTGTCGCGGTACAGATCGGTCAGGTAGCTCAGATGCCATTTCGCCGGCAGGTTGGTGGTGTCGCTGTTCCAGTGGAGCAGGTCGAACGGCGCGTAATCATTGCCGAGCAGATAATTGTTGGTGACATAGTTCCAGATCAGGTCGCGCCCGCGCAGCAGGTTGAAGGTCGCCGCCATGTAGCGCCCGTCGAGATAGCCGTCCGGCGTCAGGTCCTTGAACATCGCGAGCTGGGTATCGTCGACGAAGTGGAGCAATTCGCCCGCATCGGCGAAATCGACCTGGGCCGTGAAGAAGGTCGCGCTCGCGACGATATCGGCCTGGCCCCGCGCCGCCAGCACCGCGAGCGTGGCGGCGAGCGTGGTGCCCGCCACGCAATAGCCGATCGCATGGACCCGTTCGACCTTGAGCGCGGCGCGAATCGCCTCGACCGCATCGATCTGCGCGGCGACATAATCGTCCCACACCACGTCCTTCATGCTGGCGTCGGCCGATTTCCACGACACCATGAACACGGTGATGCCCTGATCGACCGCCCAGCGCACGAAGCTCTTCTCGGGCGTGAGATCGAGGATGTAGAAGCGGTTGATCCACGGCGGGAAGATCACGATCGGCGTCTTGAGCACATTGGGCGTGGTCGGCGCGTACTGGATCAGCTCGTAGAGTGGCGTGCGGTGGATCACCTTGCCGGGGGTGACGGCGAGGTTGCGGCCAAGCTCGAACGCGCCCGGCGCGACCTGGGTCATCTGCCCCTTCGCGATGTCGGCGAGCATGTTCTGCAAGCCCTTGACGAGATTCTCGCCGCGCGTCTCGATCGTCTTCTCCAGCACCTGCGGGTTGGTGGTGGGGAAGTTGCTCGGGCTCATCGCGTCGATGAAGGCGCGCGTGGCGAAGCGAAGCTGGTCCTTCTGCTTGCCCTCGACCCCCTCGATCGACTCGACCGCGCGCAGCAGATGATCGGAGAGCAGGAAATAGCTCTGCCGAATCCAGTCGAACACAGGGTTCTCGTGCCAGCGCGAATCGCGGAAGCGGCGGTCGGCGGTCCGTTCGGGGCTTTGCGCCGGGCCTTGCGCGGCGGGATCGAGCAGATGCTGCCACAGAGCGATGCTGTCGCGCCAGAAATCCTGCGCGCGCGCCACCGTCGCGGCATCGGTGACGCCGGGAATCGCCGGCATCGCGTTGCTCTCCACAGGCTTCATCGCGGCGAGGCCGTGTTCGAGCGCGATCTGCTGCAAGCGGCCGAGGATCAGAGTCCAGTGCTGCATGTCCTCGAGACTGGGCATGCCGAAGCCAGCGCCCATCGGAGCAGCGTCGGACTTTGGCTGGGTGTCGGTCTCGCTCACGCGCGTTCTCCTTCGCCGTTGGCGGGTTTTGCTTTCGCCGGCGGCTGTTCGGGTTCTATAAGCGTGCCGTCGCGCCTTTGCGACCTTGGGAAATCCTGTGTCCGACGAATTCTACCGCATGAAGCGCCTGCCGCCCTACATCATCGCCGAAGTGAACGCGATGCGGGCCGAAGCGCGCGCCGGCGGCGAGGACATCATCGATCTCGGCATGGGCAATCCCGATCTGCCGCCGCCGCCGCACGTCATCGAGAAGCTCTGCGAAGTGGCGAGCAAGCCGGGCGCGCATGGCTATTCGCAGTCGAAGGGCATTCCGGGCCTGCGCCGCGCGCAGGCGAATTATTACGGTCGCCGCTTCGGCGTCGAGGTCGATCCCGAGACCGAGGTGGTCGTGACGATGGGATCGAAGGAGGGGCTCGCCAGCCTCGCCACCGCGATCACCGCGCCGGGCGATGTCGTGCTCGCCCCCAACCCGTCCTACCCGATCCACACATTCGGCTTCATCATCGCCGGCGCGACGATCCGCGCGGTGCCGACCACGCCCGACGAACACTATTTCGAAAGCCTGGAGCGCGCGATCGCCTTCACGGTGCCGCGCCCGTCGATCCTCGTCGTCAACTATCCGTCGAACCCGACCGCCGAGACGGTCGATCTCGCCTTCTACGAGCGGCTGGTGGCGTGGGCGAAGGAGAACAGCGTCTGGATCATCTCCGACCTCGCCTATTCGGAGCTGTATTACGACGGCAAGCCGACCGTCTCGATCCTCCAGGTCAAGGGCGCGAAGGACGTCGCGATCGAGTTCACCTCGCTCAGCAAGACCTATTCGATGGCGGGCTGGCGGATCGGCTTCGCGGTGGGCAATGCCAAGCTGATCGCGGCGATGACTCGGGTGAAATCGTACCTCGATTACGGCGCGTTCACGCCGATCCAGGCGGCGGCATGCGCGGCGCTCAACGGCCCGCAGGATATCGTCGCGGCCAATCGCGCGCTGTACCACAAGCGCCGCGACGTGCTGGTCGAGAGCTTCGGGCGCGCCGGCTGGGACATCCCCGCCCCGCCCGCGAGCATGTTCGCGTGGGCGCCGCTGCCGCCCGCGCTCAAGCATCTCGGCAGCCTCGAATTCTCCAAGCAATTGCTGACCCACGCCAAGGTCGCGGTCGCGCCCGGCGTCGGCTACGGCGAGAATGGCGAGGGGTTCGTGCGGATCGCGATGGTCGAGAACGAGCAACGGCTGCGCCAGGCCGCGCGCAACGTGAAGCGCTACCTGCAAAGCATGGGCGTCAACACGCCGGCCCGCACCGGCTGAATCGCGCACACTCCGGGCGCTCGCGATTCACGATCGCGTCTCAAGGCGCCTGTGTTATAAAGCACTTATGGGCTTTCGCGATCGATTGCGCGCGGAGCGGACGACCGTCTTCTGGACGTTCGTCCTCTATGCGGCGCTGACTGCGGCGGCGGCGCTGCTGACGCGGTTCAACCACGGCATTTCGCTGATCTGGCTCGCGAACGGGCCGCTGCTCGCCGTGCTGTGCCGCACCCCGCCGCACCGCTGGCTGCCGATCGCGGCCGCGGCGTGGCTCGGCATGGTGTGCATGGTGTTCGCGCTGTTCGGCTTCCTTCTCGTCGCGATACCGGTCGCGCTGATCGATGTCGGCGAAGCCTTGGTCGCCGCGGCGCTGCTGCGGCGCCGGGGGGTGTGCGACTCGCTGTTCCGCTCGGTCGGGACGGTGCCGGTGTTCGTCGCCGCCTGCGCCACCGCCGCCGTGCTGAGCGGCCTCGCCGGCGTCGCGCTGCTGGCGGGGGTGCGGCATCTCGCGTTCCTGCCGATGTGGTCCGACTGGATCATCGGGCACGGGCTCGGGCTGCTGCTCGGCACCCCGCTTGCGCTGGTGGTGCGGCGCGACGAGGGCGGCTGGACCGAGCTTGCCCGCCCGGGCCGCGCCTGGGCGGCGGCGGGGGTCGCGCTGCTGGTCGCCGCCGTAACGTTCGGCGCGTTCTGGCAGAGTTCGCTGCCGCTGCTGTTCCTGCCCTTCCTTCCCGTCGTGATCGCCAGCTTCGCATTCCAGCGAGTCGGCGCCGCCGTCAGCGTGGTGATCGTCGCGGTGATCGGCGGGGTGCTGACGCGTTTCGGGCATGGGCCGGTGATGCTGGTACACGGCGACGCCGCGCTGCATCTGCAGTTCTTCCATTTCTATCTGGCCACCTTGTTCATCACCGCGCTGCCGATCGCCGCGGCACTGGTGCAGCGCGAGGCGCTGGTGCGGGCGCTCGCCGAGAACGAGGCGCGCTACCGTCTGCTCGCCGACAATGCGACCGACATCATCCTGACCTTCGACCCCAACGGCATCGTGCGCTTCGTCTCGCCCGCAGCGCGCGAGATCGCCTTGTACGAACCCGAGGCGCTGATCGGCACCAGCATAGCCGAGCTGATCTACCCGGAGGACCGCGCACGCGTGCGCGCGGTCTACCAGGCCGGGCTCGCCACGCCCGAGCGCAGCCATGCCTTCGAGTTCCGCGCGGTCAAGGCGGACGGGACGGTGAGCTGGTTCGAAGGCAACAGCCGCGTCGTGACCGACGCGGACGGCCGGCCCAGCGCGATCGTGTGCATCCTGCGCGATCTCGAGGGCCGCAAGCAGCGCGAAGCCGAGCTGGAACACGCCGCCGCGACCGATCCGCTGACCGGGCTGCTCAACCGCACCGCCTTCCGCCGCCGGGTCGAGGAGCGGCTGCGGGGCGAGGACCAGCCCGGTACGCTGGCGCTGATCGATCTCGATTATTTCAAGATGGTCAACGACGTGCATGGCCACGCCACCGGCGATACCGCTTTGCTCGTGCTCGCCGACCTGCTGCGCGCCAATCTGCGCGCTGACGATGCGGTCGGGCGGATCGGCGGCGAGGAGTTCGCGATCCTGTTCGCCGGGCGCGGCACGGCGGCGGCGGTGGCGATCTGCGACCGGCTGCGCGTCTCGCTTGCCCAGACGATGATCCCGGCGCCGCACGACAGCTTCTCGATCACGATGAGCGCTGGGGTGATGCCGCTGCGCCGCGACCTTTCGGTGGATGCGCTGTTCAGCCGCGCCGACGATGCGCTGTACCGCGCGAAGGCGCTGGGGCGGAACCGTACCGAGCGCGCGGTGGGGGCGGACCCGGTCGGCGTCCCGGCCTAGGCCCGGGCGATGATGTGGGCCTGCACGGTTTCTCCACGCGCGGCGGACCATCGCTTGACGCGGGCGCGGCATCAGCGTGGTTGACCGCCACCACCCGGACCCCGATCATGCCGCACATGACCCGCCACATCCTCATCGTCGACGATGATCCACATATCCGCGACCTGCTGAGCTTCGCGCTCGGCAAGGCGGGGATGACCGCCGAGGAAGCCGCCGATGGCGAAGCGGCGCTGGTGGCGATCGCGCGGCGGCTGCCCGATCTCGTCGTGCTCGACATCACCATGCCGCGGCTCGACGGGCTTGAGCTGTGCCGCCGGCTGCGCGCCGGGCCGCCCGAGCAGGCCGCGCTGCCGATCCTGTTCCTGTCCTCGCGCGACGACGAGATCGACCGGATCGTCGGCATCGAGATCGGCGGCGACGATTATGTCGTCAAGCCGTTCTCCCCGCGCGAAGTCGTGGCGCGGGTCGGCGCGATCCTCAAGCGTGGCGCGTTGCCGGTGCCGACTCCGGCGCGGATCGCGCACGGGCGGCTGTCGCTCGACCCCGAAGGGTGGGAGGCGCGCTGGGACGGTGCGCCGGTCGGGCTGACCGCGACCGAGTTCGAGCTGCTCGCGCTGCTCGCGGCGATGCCGGGGCGGGTGTTCAGCCGCGACCGAATCATCGACCGGCTGCACGGCCCCGGCTTCGCGATCACCGACCGAACGATCGACAGCCACGTCCGCAACGTGCGCGCCAAATTTCCGCCGGGCGCGGACCTGATCGAGACTCGCGCTGGGATCGGCTACCGGATCGGCGGCTGTTGATCGCAGCGATCAAGCGCGTCGCCAAGCGCCACTGGCCGGCACTGCGAATCCGCACGATCCTGTTCGGCACGTTGCTGTTCGTGGCGGCGCTGCCCGGCGTCGCCGCGCTGTTCCTGCGCGTGTACGAGAACACCATCGTCCAGCAGACCGAGGCGGAGCTGATCGCGCAGGGCGCGGTGCTCGGCGCGGCGTACAAGGCGGCGTGGGGCGCGGGCGCCCCCGACCCCGCCCCGCGCCGGCTCGCGCCCGAGCCGCCGCGAATCGACTTGCGGACGATGCCGATCCTGCCGGAGCAGCGGGCGCCCAGTGGGCGGTTCGCGCCCGATTCCCGCGCGGCGCGGGCGGCGCGCGCGATCCTGCCGATCGCGAGCGACGCGGCGGCGGTGACGCTGACCGCGACCCGCCTGCTCGACGCGCGCGGCGTGGTCGTGCTGGGGCGAAGCGACGTGGGGCGGCGCTATGCCGCGCTGAGCGAGGTGCGCGCGGCGCTCGCCGGCCGCGCGGTCACGGTGCTGCGCGCGCGCGGGCAAGCGCGCTGGCTGGCGGTGCTGAGCCGCGCCTATGCGATCCGCGTGCATCATGCCCGGCCGGTGCTGTTCGGCGGGCGCGTGATCGGCGTGGTGCTGCTGTCGCGCACCCCGCGCGGGCTGTTCGTCGGGCTGTATCAGGATGCGGCGGCGATCCTGATCGGCATCGGGCTGATCCTCGCGACGCTGCTGGTGCTGGCCGGGCTGCTGTCGCGCGGCATCGCGCGGCCGATCGACCAGCTCGCGCGCGCCAGCGAGGGGGTTGCGCTCGGGCATGTCGAGATGCCCGAGACGCCGGTCACCGCCGCGATCGAGATCGCGCAGCTTTACGACACGTTCCGCAGCATGGCGGCGCGGATCGAGCGGCGCTCGCGCTACCTGCGCGATTTCGCCGCCGCCGTGAGCCATGAGTTCAAGACGCCGATCGCGGGGATTCGCGGTGCGCTCGAACTGCTCGACGAGCATGGCGGCACGATGACGCCGGAAGACCGCGCGCGCTTCCTCGCCAACGCCGCCGCCGATGCCGAGCGGTTGCAGCGGCTGGTCCAACGGCTGCTCGACCTCGCCCGCGCCGACATGGTGACGATCGATGCCGGGGCGAGCGCCGATATCGTCGCGGCGGCGCGGCGGGTGGCCGATTCGTTCCGCTCGGACGGGTTCGCGGTGACGATCGAAGGCGCGGACCGCGCGGTGGCGCGAATCACGCCCGAGGTGATCGAGACGGTGCTGGAGACGATGCTGGAGAACAGCCGCCAGGCCGGGGCGGCTGCGGTGACGATCGGCATCGTGGCGGGTGACGTGGTGCGGATCGCGGTTGCGGACGACGGCCCCGGCATCGCGCCCGCGGATCGCGAACGGATTTTCGCGCCGTTCTTCACCGGCCGGCGCGAGGCGGGCGGCACCGGGCTGGGGCTCGCCATCGCGCGATCGCTGCTGGCGGCGAGCGGGGGGACGATCGCGGTGGCGTCGATGGAGCGAGGCGCGTGTTTCGAGGTGGTGCTGGTGCGGTGATGTGGGCGCGGCGGTTGGGGCGCGTGCTTCGACAGGCTCAGCACGAGCGGGTCTTATTCCAGCCCGTCCGTTCGTGCCGAGCGCAGTCGAGGCACCTGCGCCCCGGACATGCCCGGAGCGTAGCGCTCCGGGCATGTCCCTCGACTGCGCTCGGGACGAACGGGGTTTTAGACGAACGGGGTTGAGTATGTGTTCGCCCGAAGCCTCAGGCCGCCGTCCAGCCGCCATCGACTGACAGGTTCGCGCCGGTGATCGACTTCGCCTCGTCGCGGCACAGGTACAGCGCGAGCGCGGCGACCTGGTCGACGGTGACGAATTCCTTGGTTGGCTGCGCGTCGAGCAGGACGTCGTTCATCACCTGCTCGCGCGTCATGTTGCGCGCCGTCATCGTGTCGGGGATCTGCTTTTCGACGAGCGGCGTCCAGACATAGCCCGGCGAGATGGCGTTGACGGTGATGCCGAAGGTCGCGGTTTCCAGGGCGATCGTCTTGGTGAGGCCGGCGAGGCCGTGCTTGGCGGTGACATAGGCCGATTTGGCGGGGCTGGCGACGAGCGAGTGCGCCGACGCGGTCGAGATGATCCGGCCCCATTTCGCGGCCTTCATCAGCGGCACCGCGGCGCGCATCATGTGGAAGGCGGAGGACAGGTTGATCGCGATGATCGCGTCCCATTTCTCGACCGGAAAATCCTCGATCGGGGCGACGAACTGGATACCGGCGTTGTTGACGATGATGTCCGGCCCGCCGAGTTCGGCGTGGCAGCGCTGGACCATCGCGGCGATCTCATCGGGCTTGGTCATGTCGGCGGCGTCGTAGAGCGCCTTGGCGCCGCTGGTCGCCGCCAGTGCGGCGCGTTCCTTCTCGATGTCGGCGGCGTCGCCGAAGCCGTTGATGACGACGCTGGCGCCCTCGCTCGCGAACGCCTTCGCATAAGCGAGGCCGATGCCCGAGGTGGAACCGGTGACGATCGCGGATCTGCCCTTGAGGAACATGCGGTTTTCTCCGTTTGGGTGGGGGTCAGGGGTTTGCCGGATCGACCGTCAGGTCGAACGCCGCGCTCTTGCCGGTCTCGATATTCTCGGCGACGAGCTGCGCGTTGGCCATCGTCTCGTGGACGGCCTCCAGCCCGGCGCGCCAATGTTCCTCCATCGTGCGCGCCGAGAATTCATAGTCGCGCGAACCGCCCTCCCACGCATTGGCGCGGTAGATGAGCTGGACGAGGTTGACCGCATCCTCGCGCGAGCGCGCCGCCAGCGCGGCCACATCGGGATCGTCGGCGAGGCTCGCGGGCAGCTTGGCGAGCACCTTGCGCGCGAGTTCGCGGTCCTTGCGGATCCGCAGCAGCACGTCGGACACCTGACGCGTGCGGCTGGAGAAGCGGATCTCCTTCTCGCGCGCCATCACGTCCATGATCGTGCGCGGGCGCTCGGCAGCGGCGGCGAACAGATCGAGCTGGAAGACGAGCAGGTCGGAACTCTGGTTGTCGAGCACATGGCTGAGCGGGGTGTTGGAGACGAGCCCGCCGTCCCACCACAACCGCCCGTCGATCTCGACCGGGGGCAGCCCCGGCGGCAGCGCGCCCGAGGCCATGATATGACGCGCGTCGATCCGGTCGGTCGTCGTGTCGAAATAGCGGAAGTTGCCGCTTTCGAGATCGACCGCGCCGACCGACAGCCGCATCGGCCCGGTGTTGAGCAGATCCCAGTCGACCAGCGAATCGAGCGTTTCGGCGAGCTGGCGGCTGTCGTAGAAGCTGAGCGCCTCGGGCGTGCCGGGGACCGCGAACATCGGCGAGACCGCGCGCGGCGCGAAGAAGCCGGGCACCCCCATCGCCAGCACGAAATTGGCCGACCATTCGTGCAGCGCTTCGCGGATGTGATCGTTGGGGAAAATCGGAAAGCTCGGCAGCGCGCTGGTCAGCAAATTCCAGAAGGCGTGCAGCGCCTCCACCCGCTTGCCCGGCGGATTGCCCGCGACGAGGGCTGCGTTGACCGCGCCGATCGAGATGCCCGCCACCCAGTCGATCTCGATTCCGCTCGCGGCCAGCCCCTCGATCACGCCGGCCTGATAGCTGCCGAGCGCGCCGCCGCCCTGGAGCACCAGCGCGACGGTATCGGGCAGAGGGAGCGCCTTGGCATGGCGTTTGGGGCGCTTGTGGGGTTCGCTGTCGGCCATGCGGCGAGACATGGGCCGGGGCGGCGTGGCGATCAACGACAGTTTGATGAAAAGCGCGTCATGCCGGGCCGGCTACCCGATCAGCGGGACCATATCGACCGCGCGGTCGCGGCGGCGCAGCTCGATGGTGACTTGGGGGTCGTCCCCCTTGGCGGCGGTGCCGAGCGTGGCGCCCTGCGCGACCTGCGCGCCGACCGCGACCGAGGCGGCGCCGAGGCCCGAGACGAGAGTCGTCCAGCCGCCGCCGTGATCGAGAATGACGATCGTGCCGTAGCTGCGGAAGGGGCCGGCAAAAGCGACCTTGCCGGCGGCCGGCGCGACCACCGGCGCATCGGGCGCGGTGGCGAAGGTGAGCCCGCGCGAGCGCACGCCCGCGTCGGAGAGTTCGCCGAGGCCCGTCACCACCCTGCCCGCGACCGGCACCGTATACGGCGGCGACGC
Source organism: Sphingomonas panacis (assembly GCF_001717955.1). NCBI lineage: Bacteria > Pseudomonadati > Pseudomonadota > Alphaproteobacteria > Sphingomonadales > Sphingomonadaceae > Sphingomonas > Sphingomonas panacis. The sequence goes on along the minus strand of NZ_CP014168.1, from coordinate 1,479,575 downwards.
GGCGGGCCAGACCGGCGGGCCGAGCGCGGACGCGACCTCGCCGGGGCGCGGCGGGCGCGGCAGCGGGCCGGGCAGCGCGGCGAGGCTGGTGCGGGTCGCGGTCTCGTCGCCTTGTCTGCTCATCAGATCGACGATGTCGCGCGCACGCTCGCCGAGCGCGATCGCACGGTCCGATTCGAACAAAGCGTCGCGGCCGAGCGCCTGCGATCTGAGGCGGTGATCGGCCTCCAGCCGGGCGAGCGCGAGCCGCTGGGTTTCGAGCCGGGTGCGGCTTTCGGCGAGCGCGGCGGCGGCGAGCGTGGCGTTCGCCTGCAGCGCGCGGGTGCGGTCGAGATCGGTGCGCAGCGCGGCGGTGCGCGCACGGACGACCGGCATCGCGCTCGCCAGCACCGCACGGACATGGACGAGATCGTCGACCGAGCCGGGCTGGACGAGGCTGATCATCGCCGGCCGCCTGGCGAGCGACTGGAGCGCCGCGATCAGCCGCGCGATCGGCCCCTGCTGGCCGGCGAGCCGCTCGCGCTGCTCGGCGAGCAGCCGCGCGGTGATCGCGCCCCGCGCCTGCCCCGCCGCGATATCCGCCTCGGCCTGCTGGACGCGCGCCGCCACCGCCGCCTCCTGCGCGCGCGCCTGCGCGGCCTGATCCTGCTCGCGCGCGGCCGCTGCCTCCAGCGCCGCCGAGCGCGCGGCGGCGGCGGCGGACTGCGCCTTGGCGGCTTCGAGCCGGCGGATCTGATCGGCGGGGACGGCGCCGTCCGGCGCCACCTGCGCGACGGCGACCGCCGCGATCAGCGTCGCCGCGCCGCCGCTCGCCAGAATCCAGCGCGCCCGCATCATCCCTCGCGGTGGTACGGGTGGTTGGCGAGGATGCTGGTCGCGCGCCACAATTGCTCGGCGAGCATCGCGCGGGCGAGCAGGTGCGGCCAGGTCGCACGGCCGAACGAGAGCAGCAGATCGGCCTGCGTGCGCTGCGCATCGTCGAAACCGTCGGCGGCGCCGATCAGGAAGCGAGTCTCGCGCACGCCGCCGTCGCGCCACGTCTCGAGCCGCGCGGCAAAGTCGCGCGAGCCAAGCATGTCGCCGGTTTCATCGAGCATGACGATGCGCGTGGCCGGATCGAGCGCGGGCATCTTGCCGCCGGTATCGGGCAGTTCGGTGATCCGCGTCGGCCAGCCGATCCGCTTCAGGTAGCGATCGACCAGCTCGCTCTCAGGCCCGCGCCCGATCCGCCCGCGCGCGACGATGTGGAGGAGCATTTCAGGGCCTCATGTCTGACTCGTTCTCCCGCGAACGCGGGAGTCCAGAGTCGCGGGCGGGGCGCGTGTGGCTCTGGCCCCCCGCTTTCGCGGGGGAACAGGTGAGATTTCAGGCTTCGGCGGCAGCCTCGCCCGGCAGTGGCGGCGGAGTCGGCGCGTCGCCGAACGCCCACATGCGTTCGAGGTTGTAGAAGCTGCGGACTTCGGGGCGGAACAGGTGGACGATCACGTCGCCGGCGTCGATCAGCACCCAATCGGCGGTGGGCAGTCCCTCGATCCGCGCGATGCGGCCGAGTTCGCCCTTGATCTTCTCGACCAGCTTCTGCGCCATCGACGCGACCTGCCGGGTCGAGCGGCCACTCGCGATCACCATGTGATCGGCGATGGTCGACTTGCCGGCGAGCGGGATCGAGATGGTGTCGACCGCCTGATCGTCATCGAGCGAGGCGAGGACGAGCTTGTGCAGCGCCTCGACCTCATCGGGTTCGGACGCGCGATAGGATGGGGAAGCTGAAGCCAAGATGGTTCCTAAGAAGTGTGGGAGGTCGGGTCAGGCCCGGATGATTCGGCAAAACGAAGCTGCCAGGCGGGATCGGCTGCACGCAGCCGGGTCGCCGAGGTCGGGTCGAGACGGAAGCGCAACAGCACGAGTGCCGGCAATCTCCACTTCGTCCAGCGTTTTGCCTGACGTGCGGGCCGGATGGAGCGCCGCAGCCAACCCATCGCGGGGGCCGCGTGAGCATGCCTGTCATAACCCGGTCTGGCGATAACTGCAATCGGAACCTCGCGCGCGATCCGCCGCCAGCCGCGCCACTGGTCGAACTGCGCGAGATTGTCCGATCCCATCAGCCAGATGAAGCGCTTCTTGGGGTACAGCCGGACGAGCTTGACGATGGTATCGACCGTGTAGCGCGTGCCGAGCCGAACCTCGAGCGCGCTGACCCGGATCGGCGCGTGCCGCGCCACCACCCGCGCCGAGGCGAGCCGCACCGCGAGCGGCGCCATGTCGCCGCTGGCTTCCTTGAGCGGGTTGCCCGGCGACACCAGCCACCACACTTCATCGAGACCGAGCGCATCGAGCGCGGCGAGGCTGATCGCGCGGTGCCCCTGGTGCGCCGGATTGAACGAGCCGCCGAGGATGCCGATACGAGTCACGGCTCGACGAACCAATCTTCGCGCTCATGATGCACGCGCAACACCTGAACCGCATCCGCCACAATCCGGTAGCGGATCAGGTACGACGTGCCGATCACGCGCAGGATGCGCAGGCCGTCTCTATGGGGTCGCCCGCCGTGCGGGAAATCTTCGAGAAAGCGCGCCCGGGCGCGGATTCGCGTGATGATCGATACGGCGACGTCGGGCGTCGCGTTCTTGTGTAGCCAGCGGTCGATCGCACGGAGATCTTCAAGCGCGGGTACCGTCCAGTCTATTCGGGACATCGCGCCCGATGCTTTTCGATCATCGCATCGAGTTCGGCCATCACCTGCGCGTGCGGAACCAGATCGCCGCGATCGGCGGCGTCGATCCCGGTCTGGATAAACGCATCGAAATCGGAGTCGCTTTCGGCCACCCGGCGAATCGCCTCCGCGGCATAGTCGGCGGAACTCATGCCTTTTTGCGCGGCGATGCGGTCCACCATCGCGCGCGTGTCCGCATCGAGTGGCGCGGTGAGTCTGGAGGGCGCGTTCATCGTCCGAACCTAGGCAGGCCTGCCGGATCGATCAAGTCGCCCCCTTACGGCCGCACCTGCCCCGTCCCGCGTCCGATCCATTTGTACGTCGTCAGCCCTTCCAGCGCGACCGGGCCGCGTGCGTGGAGGCGGCCGGTGGCGATGCCGATTTCGGCGCCGAGGCCGAACTCGCCACCGTCGGCGAACTGGGTCGAGGCGTTCCACAGCACGATCGCGCTGTCGACGCCGGCGAGGAAGCGCTCCGCCACGTCCACATCCTCGGCGACGATCGCGTCGGTGTGGCGCGAGCTGTGCCGGGCGATGTGCGCGAGCGCGCCGTCCAGCCCGTCGACGAACGCCACCGAGGCGATCGCTTCGAGATATTCGGTGTCCCAATCGGCGTCGCTCGCCGGCACGAGGCCGGGGATGAGCTCATGCAGTGCGGCATCGGCGCGGACTTCGCAACCGGTCGCCGCGAGCGCCGCGACCAGCGTCTCGGCGTGGGGATAGGCGCGGTCGATCAGCAACGTCTCCATCGCGCCGCAGACGCCGGTGCGGCGCATCTTGGCGTTGACGACGATGCTTTCCGCCATCGCCTGATCGGCCGAGGCGTGGACGAAGATGTGGTTGATGCCGTCGAGATGCGCGAGCACCGGCACGCGCGCCTCGGCCTGGACGCGCGCGACGAGGCTCTTGCCACCGCGGGGGACGATCATGTCGATCAGCCCCTCCGCCGTCAGCATCGCGCCGACCACGGCGCGGTCGGTGACGGGGACGAACTGTGCGGCGTCGGCGGGCAAGCCGCTTTCGGCGAGCCCTTGCGCGAAGATCGCGTGGATCGCGCGGTTGCTCTCGATCGCTTCCGATCCGCCGCGCAGGATGACGGCATTGCCCGAGGCGATGCAAAGCGCGGCCGCATCGGCGGTGACGTTGGGGCGGCTTTCGTAGATGATGCCGATCACGCCGATCGGCACGCGCACCCGCGACAGCACGAGGCCGTTGGGCCGCCCGGCCGTGTCGATCACGCCGCCGACCGGATCGGCGAGTGCTGCGACGGCGGCGACGCCGTCGGCCATGCCGGCGATCCGCCCGGCGTCGAGCCGAAGCCGGTCGAGCATCGCGTTGGACAGCCCAGCCTCGGTCGCGCGCGCCATGTCGGCGGCGTTGGCGGCTTCGATCTCCGGGGTGGCGGCGCGCAGCAGATCGGCGATGTGGCGCAAGGCGCCCTGTTTCGCCGGCGTGGGCGTCGCGGCCAACGTGACGGCGGCGGCACGGGCACGGGCGCCGAGATCGGCGACCAGCCCCTTCGGAATCGATTGATGCTCGGTCATGGTGGGTCTTCGCTATCACGACCGCCGCGCGCTGCCAAAGCCCGTTTCGCCGCGCGGCGGCTTCACCGGCACGGTTCGGGCGGGTAAGCGTCGGCATGACGCAATGGCAACAGGACACGCGATGATCATCGGCATCGACCTTGGCACCACCAACAGCGCCTGCGCGGTGTGGAGGGACGGCACGGCGACGCTGATCCCCAACCGGCTCGGCGAGACGCTGACGCCGTCGGCGGTGAGCATCGACGATAGCGGCGCGGTGCTGGTCGGCGTTGCGGCGCGCGAGCGGCAGGCGAGCCACCCCGACGCGACCGTCACCGCGTTCAAGCGCTACATGGGCACCAAGCGCACCACAAAGCTCGGCGGGCGCGACTATAGCGCGGAGGAACTGTCCGCGCTGGTGCTGCGCAGCCTGAAGGAAGACGCCGAAACCTTCCTCGGTGAACCCGTCACCGAGGCGGTCATCACCGTGCCGGCCTATTTTAACGACCAGCAGCGCAAGGCGACTCACCGCGCCGGCGAACTGGCGGGGTTGCGCGTCGAGCGGCTCATCAACGAACCGACCGCCGCCGCACTCGCCTATGGCATCCACAATCTCGATGCCGAGGCGCGGTTCTTCGTGTTCGATCTTGGCGGCGGTACGTTCGACGTGTCGATCGTCGAGATTTTCGAGGGCATCATCGAGGTGCGCGCCTCGACCGGGGACAACCAGCTCGGCGGCGAGGATTTCAACGAGGTGCTGATCGCGCTGATGCGCGAGCGCTTCGCCGAGGCATGGGGCGAGGCGGCGCGCAACGACCGGCTCTACCAGCGGCTGCGCGAACAGGCCGAGCGCGCGCGGCGCGACCTGAGCGGCGGCGCCACCGCGACGATGCGGGTGGTGTGGGAAGACCGCGCCTATGAGATGGAGATCGACGCGGCGACCTTCGAGGCGCAGGCGGCGGGCCTGGTCGAGCGCTTGCGCGATCCGGTGCTGCGCGCGCTTCGCGACAGCGATCTGCGGCCCGAGGCGCTGTCCGATATCATCCTGATCGGCGGGGCGACGCGGATGCCGCTGGTGCGCCGTGCGGTGGCGCGGATGTTCGGGCGCTTCCCCAATGCGACGGTCAATCCCGACGAGGCGGTCGCGCTCGGCGCGGCGGTGCAGGCTGGCCTCAAGGCGCGCGACGCGGCGCTGAAGGAAGTCGTCGTCACCGACGTGTGCCCCTATTCGCTTGGCGTCAACGTCAGCCGCGCGCTGCCCGGCGGCGGCTACGAACATGGCATCTTCGCGCCGATCCTCGAACGCAACACGGTGATCCCGGCGAGCCGGGTCCACGGGTTCCAGACGCTCACCGACAATCAGTCCGAAGTGGTGTTCGGCATCTACCAGGGCGAGGCGCGGCTGGTGCGCGACAATGTCGAGATCGGCAAAACCAAGGTGAAGGTGCCGCGCGGCCCCGCCGGGCAGGGCATGGAAGTGCGCTTCTCCTATGACGTGAGCGGGCTGCTCGAAGTCGATATCGTCGTCGCGCAGACCGGCGAGCGTACCAGCCTCGTCATCAACGACGATCATGTCGGCGACGACAAGATCGCCGAGCGGCGCGCATTGCTCGCCGGCCTCAAGACGCATCCGCGCGACGAGGAACTCAACCGCGCGGCGCTGGCGCGCGGCGAGAAATGCTATGAGAATTTCCTCGGCGACGATCGCGCGCATGTCGACCATCTCATCAGGCGGTTCCAGCACGCGCTCGACGGGCAAGACCCGCGTGCGGTCGAACAGGCGCGCGCCGAGTTCCACGCCGCGCTCGACGGACTCGAGGGCGAGCGCTTCCTTTGAACATCTGGACCGTTCTCGGCATCGCGGCGACGGACGATCGCGCCGCGATCCGCCGCGCTTATGCCAGGACGTTGCGCGCCACCAACCCCGAGGACGATCCCGAAGGCTTCAAGACGCTTCGCGCCGCGTATGAGATGGCGCTGAACTATGCCGACAACGCCGCCGCCTGGGCCGTGGAGGACGACGAGGAAGACGCGTACGAGGAAGACGGCGAAGCGAGCGTGACGCTGCGTTTCAGCGAAGCCGAGTTGTTCGAGACGATCGCGCCCGGCGGCGGCGAAAGCGACGGCGACGCGCCCGACGCGCCGCCGCCGCACCCGCGCTTTCGCACCAGCCCGGTCGCGGGCGAGAGCGGACCCGATCTCGCCGGCCTGTTCGCAGAGCGCGAAGCCGAGATCGCGCAGGTGCGCGACCTGCTCGCCACGCTCGAACAAGCGTTGCGCGGGCCGTGGGACAGCGACGAGACGCGGTTGCGCGAGACGTTCGCCGCGCTGCTCGACGCCCCGGCGATGGACGGGATTGCGCTGCGCGCCGATGTCGAACGGGCGCTCGCCGACATGCTCGCCGACGCGATCCCGCGCAGCGACGCGATTCTGGTCGAAGCCGCGACCGCGTTCGGCTGGACCGACGAGCGGCTGAGCATAATGTCGCCCCCGGTCGCGGCGGTGCTCGCGCGGTTCGACGAATGGCGGCTGGCCGAGACGCTCGCGCGCGGCGGCCACCCGCTCCAGCCGGCGTGGCACAGCTTTACGCGCCCCGCCGGCCCCTTTTGGTCGTGGCGGCTCGCCGCGTTTCGGCCGGGGCTGGAAAGCGGGGTGGCGACCTTGCTCGGCATGCGCGGGCCGATCGCACCGGGACTCGCCTATTCGTTCAAGGCCGATTCGGTGGCGCGCTGGCAGCGGTTCCTCGCGCGTCCGCACTGGACGCTCGGGATGCTCGCCGCGATGCCGCTGGCGGTGCTGCTCTATTTCGCATTCAACGATGCGTTCGGCGATCCGGCGCCCGCGCTGCAACCCTGGGCGGATGGGGCGATCGGCGTCGCCATCCTGCTCAGCCCGTGCGTGCCGTTCGCGGCGCGGTGGCTGCGCCACCGCTGGTTGCGGGCGCCGCACCCGGGCTGGCTGGCCGAGGGCTGGGTCGCGGGGCCGGCGGTGGTGCTGGCCGCCGCGATGCTGCTGCCCGAATCGCGAGCCGCGCTGCTCGGGCTCGCGCTGCTGACCGCGCTCGCGTGGGCTTGGATGGCGGTGGCGGGCGGCACGGCGACGATCGAGGCGGTGCGGGCGCGGGTGAAAGCGAGCGTGACGCCGGCCCTCCTCGGCGCAGTGTTCGGCGGCGGCTGGGCGGGGGCTGCGCTCGATCCGGTCCACCGCGCCGCACTGGTGCTGGTGTTCGCGTTCGGCGCGACGATCATGGTCGGGCCACTGACCCAGGGCGCGGCGCTGCTGGAGCGCGTGCCGCGCTGGCGCGCCGGCTTCGCGGTTCCGCTGGTGGTGGCGATCGGCGGAGCGGCCTATGGTGCGGCGCTGCTCGTCGGCATCCGTGGCGGGGCGTTCTATGCCGCCGCACTGACGGTGATCGCGGGCTTCCTCATCGTGGCGGCGGCGCAGATCGCAGGCGTGCGCGGCAACCGCGAACATCTCGCGCTGCGCGCGCTCAAGATGGCGCTGGTCGCAAGCTTCGTGTTCGCGGCGATCGTGTCGGTCGGCGAGGTCGATGAAAATTGGGCGCCCGACCCGTCGCTCCGCACGAAGATCGAAACCGCGCTCGAATCGCATGGCGAGGAGGCGTTGAAACTGCGCGCGCTGCGCGAGGCGCTTCCCGGCTTCGACGCGATCGCGCGCGGCAATCCGGCGCTGTGGCGGCAGATCACGCAAGCCGTGCATAGCCAGCCGGACATCGGGACGACGGCGCGTCGCCTGATCGACCTGGTCGGCGCGGCGTATGCGGCCCGATTACCGACCGCGCCCGACCGCCCCTTGCTGGAGGAGATCGAAATCCGCCGTCTGCGGCTGCTCGCGCTGCGCGATGCCTCGGGCGAGGCGTGTGCGAAGCCGCGCACCGCCGTCGACGAGAAGACGCTTCCGCGCGCGCTGCGTGACCGCCAGACCGCGCAGACCTTCGCGATCGCGGCGGCGCCGGTGCTGTCGGCGGCGGACCTGGCGGCGGCGCAGCCCTATCCGCCGGTGGCGTTCAACGCGATGGTGACTCGCCGGACCGGCCTCGACGTGGCAGGCTTCATGCGTGCGGCGGATGGCAAGGCCGGCAAGCCAGCGCAATGCGACGCGCGAATCGCGCTGCTGACCGCGTTGTCGCGCGCGCCCGACCACGCCCGCGCCGCCGCGACCGCGCGGATCGTGCTGTTTTCCGCCCCCGAAGCGAAGGGTGCGCCATCACCCTGACGCATATTTCCCGCGCGGCGGTTTTGCCCCTACAGGCGATGCGATGACGATCCCGACTTACGATACGATCATCCTCGGCGCGGGTGCCGCCGGGCTGATGTGCGCCGCCATCGCCGGGCAGCGCGGCGCGCGCGTGCTGCTGGTCGATCATGCCGATGCGGTGGGCAAGAAGATCCTGATCTCGGGCGGCGGGCGGTGCAATTTCACCAACCTCCACACCGCGCCCGACCGCTACCTCTCCGCCAATCCGCATTTCGCCAAGTCGGCGCTGGGGCGCTACACCGCGCAGGATTTTATCGCGCTGGTCGAGGCTTATGGCATCGCCTGGCATGAGAAGACGCTCGGGCAATTGTTCTGCGACGGATCGGCAAAGCAGATCGTCGCGATGTTGCAGGCGGAATGCGACAAGGGCGGCGTCACGCTCGCGCTGGGCGCGCCGGTGGGGGCGGTAGACCATGGCGACGGGCTGTTCCGCGTCGAGATCGGCGGCCGCATCGCGGCGGCGCCGGCGCTGGTGATCGCCACCGGCGGGCCGTCGATCCCGCAGATGGGCGCGACCGGCTTCGCTTATGATCTGGCGCGGCGCTTCGGGCTGAAGGTGGTCGAGCCGCGCCCGGCGCTGGTGCCGCTGACGCTGGGCGGTGACGAGACGCTGTTCCGCTCGCTCTCGGGCGTCGCGACCGAGGTGGTGGCGAAGACCGGCAAGACCGGGTTTCGCGAGGCGGCGCTGTTCACGCACAAGGGGTTGTCCGGCCCGGCGATCCTCCAGATTTCGTCCTATTGGCGGCATGGCGAGACCGTCGGCATCGATTTCCTCCCCGCGCTGGCGAGCGGCTGGCTGGTCGCGGCGAAACATGCGCGCCCACGCGCAACGCTGGGCGGGGCGCTCGACAACCATCTGCCCGCGCGGCTGGCGGTGACGCTCGCCGACCGGCTCGGGCTGGAGGGCGAACTCGGCGGCTTCACCGACAAGCGCGTGAGCGAGGCCGAGCGGCAACTGGCGGACTGGCGCTTCTCGCCCAATGGCACCGAAGGCTTCGCCAAGGCCGAGGTGACGGCGGGCGGCATTTCCACCGCCGAACTGTCTTCGAAGACGATGGAGGCGCGCAAGATGCCCGGCCTGTATGCGATCGGCGAGGCGGTCGACGTGACGGGCTGGCTCGGCGGGTATAATTTCCAATGGGCGTGGGCGAGCGGTTACGCGGCTGGGCTGGCGATCGCGGGCGCATAGCCCCGAACCGACGTAGGTGGTTACACGCCGCGCGCCACGCGTTACAGCGCGAGCATGACCACCGATCCCTTCGCCCTGTTCGACGCCTGGTACGCCGAGGCACGCGCTTCCGAGATCAACGATTCGAACGCGATGGCGCTCGCCACCGCCGATTCGGCGGGCCGGCCGGCGGTGCGGATGGTGCTGCTCAAGGGGCACGGCCCCGACGGCTTCGTGTTCTACACCAACCAGCAGAGCCGCAAGGCTGGCGACATCGCCGCCAACCCCCAGGCGGCGTTGCTCTTCCACTGGAAGTCGCTTCGCCGCCAGATCCGTATCGAGGGGCCGCTCACCCCGGTCAGCGATGCGCAGGCCGACGCCTATTTCGCGTCCCGCGGGCGGGATTCGCAGCTTGGCGCCTGGGCGTCCGACCAGTCGCGCCCGCTCGACGCGCGCGAGACGTTCGAGGCGCGCTTCGCCGAAGTGCAGGCGCGCTTCGAAGGCCGCGACGTGCCGCGCCCGCCGCATTGGTCGGGTTACCGCGTCACGCCGCTACGGATCGAATTCTGGCAGGATCGCGCCCACCGCCTCCACGAACGCCACCTGTTCACGCGCACCGCCGACGGCTGGGACGAGGGCCTGCTCTACCCATGAGCGGTCCCGTCCCGCTGGCGACACGCGGCGCGCTCGCCAGCGTGGCGACGGCGTGTTTCCTGCTCGCGCTCAAAAGCTATGCGGCGTGGTCGACGGGATCGGTGGCGATGCTCGGGTCGCTCGCCGATACCGCGCTCGATCTCGTTGCGTCGTGCGTCACGCTCTACGGCGTGCATCTCGCGACGATCCCGGCCGATCACGACCATCGCTATGGCCACGGCAAGGCCGAGGCGCTGGCGGCGCTGTTCCAGGTCGCGCTGATCTCGGTGTCGGCGGTCGGCATCGCCTGGGAGGCGATCCGCGCGTTCGGTGCGCCGGCGGCGACCCACCATGCCGGCACCGGCATCGGCGTGTCGATCGCCGCGATCGTCGTGACGCTGGCACTGGTCGCCTATCAGCGCCGAATCATCGCCGCGACCGGATCGGTCGCGGTCAGCGCCGACAATGTGCATTACCAGTCCGACCTTTTGCTCAACGGATCGGTGATCGTCGCGCTGGTGCTCGACCAGCTTTTGCATGTGCGCGGCGCCGATCCGGTGTTCGGCGTGCTGATCGCGCTGTGGCTCGCCTGGGGCGCGCTGCGCTCGGCGGGGACGGCGATCGATCTGCTCATGGACAAGGAATGGCCCGTCGAGGAACGCGACCGGCTGATCGCGCTGATAGCCGACCATCCCGAGTTGCGCGGGCTTCACGACATCCGCACGCGCCGGTCGGGCACGCGCGATTTCGTGCAATTCCATATGTATGTCGCGCCCGAGATGACCGTCGCCGCCGCGCATGAGGTGGTCGAGGAGGTCGAGGTGCGGATCACCGCGGCGTTCCCGGACACCGAGATCCTGATCCATCTCGATCCCGGCTGGCTGCTCGATGCGGCGCACCCGCTGATCGAACCCGATGTCATCGCCCCGAACGGGGCCGCCGACACGAAGGACCGCGCATGAGACTTCCGTTCAGCCAGATCGACGCGTTCGCGAGCCAGCCGTTCGCGGGCAATCCGGCGGCGGTGATGCCGCTGGCCGAATGGCTCGACGATACGACGCTGCTGGCGATCGCGCGCGAGAACAACCTGTCCGAAACCGCCTTTCTCGTCCCCGACGCGAGCGGCGAAAGCGATTTCGAGCTGCGCTGGTTCACCCCCGCCGCCGAGGTGCGGCTGTGCGGCCATGCGACTCTCGCGAGCGGGCATTTCGTGCTCGCGGCGGACCCGGACCGGGTGCGCGTCACTTTCCGCACGCGCCGCGCCGGGCTGCTCGCGGTCGATCGGCAGGGGGACGGCTATGCGCTCGCGCTGCCGGCGTGGGCGCCGTCGCCGAAGCCGCTGCCCGAGGTGGTCGCCGCGCTCGGAGTCGATGCGGTCGAAACCCTGTGGCGCGAGGGCGGCTACGGCGTGATCGTGCTCGCCGACGAAGCCGCGGTGCGCGCCTGCACTCCTGACATGGCGCGGCTCGCCGCAACCGGCGACCATCAGGCGATCATCACCGCGCCCGGCGACACCAGCGACGTGGTGAGCCGCATGTTCGCGCCCGGTGCCGGCGTCGATGAAGACCCCGTGACGGGATCGGCGCATGCCGTGATCGTGCCCTATTGGGCGAAGCGCCTCGGCCGCGACAGCTTCACCGCCTATCAGGCGAGCGCGCGCGGCGGGCGGCTGACGTGTGCGCTAGACGACGACCGGGTGGTGCTGGGCGGTGGTTGCGTGACGGTGATCGAGGGGACGTTCTTCCTCTGATCCGTCGCCCCGGCGCGGCGCTTACGCCGCGACCAGCGCCCGTTCGGTCTCTTCGATCCAGCCGCCGCCGAGCACGCGCTCGCCGGCGTAGAGCACCGCCGCCTGCCCCGGCGCGACGCCATATTCGGGCGCGTCGAAGGTCACGCGGTCGCCGGCGAGCCGCGCGGGCACCGGCTTGGCGAGCGAGCGCACCTTGGCGGTGAGCGGTCCGTCGAAATCGCCGCCGAGCCAGTTGATCCCGCTGAGCCGCGCCGCACCGACGGCAAGAGCCGAGCGCGGGCCGACCACGACTTGCCGCGTGGCCGCGTCGAGCCGGATCACGTAAAGCGGCTCGGGCGTGCCGCCGATTTCGAGGCCGCGGCGCTGGCCGACGGTGAAGTGGATCAGCCCCTTGTGACGCCCCAGCACGCGCCCGCTCTCATCGACGATCTCGCCGCTCGTGTCGGCTTCGGGGCGCAGCTTCTTGACCAGCGAGGCATAGTCGCCGTCGGGCACGAAGCAGATATCCTGGCTGTCGGGCTTGGCGGCGACGCCCAGCCCCAGTTCGGCGGCGAGTTCGCGCACGCGCGGCTTGGGCAGGCCGCCCAGGGGGAAGCGCAGATACTCGAGCTGCGCCTGCGTTGTCGCGAACAGGAAGTAGCTCTGGTCGCGCGCGGGATCGGCGGCACGGTGGAGTTCGGCGCCGTGTGCGCCCTCGACCCGGCGGACATAATGGCCGGTGGCGAGGCAATCCGCGCCGAGATCGCGCGCGATCTTGAACAGATCGGTGAATTTCGGCCCCATGTTGCAGCGGACGCACGGGATCGGGGTGCGGCCGGCGAGATATTCATCGGCGAACCCGTCGATCACGTCGGCGCGGAAGCTGCTCTCGTGATCGAACACGTAATGCGCGATGCCGAGCCGGTCGCACACCGCGCGCGCGTCGCGGATGTCGCGGCCTGCGCAGCAACTGCCGGCGCGGCCGACCGCCTCGCCGTGATCGTAAAGCTGGAGCGTGATGCCGATCGTCTCCGCGCCGCTGCGCGCGGCGAGCGCGGCCACCACCGACGAGTCGACGCCGCCCGACATGGCGACGACGATGCGGCGGCCGGCAAGGCCCGCAAGCTGGAAATCGGCTTCGGAGATCATCGCGTGCAGATAGGGTGTCACGGCGGCGGATGCAAAGCGCGGACCGGCGGCACCGCAGCGGACACCCCTCGCGACTCTTCTTTGCGCGCTTTACCAGTCCTTTAGACAGCGTCGTTTAGACGATTCGCTTGCTGCAAGCGAATCGGACACTGTCGTGGATCTGAGTTTTTCCCGTTTCGAGCCTGACAGCCGGGGCACCGGCCTGCCACCCGATCTGGCGGTGCTGATGGTCGGCGTTTCGGCGCGTCAGGCGGCCAGCCCGACTGCGGTCCTCCATGCGCGCCTGACGCCCGCCGTGATGCCGACGCGCCTGTTCGCGCCGGCCGACGGTGCGTTCAACGGAGCCGTGGCTGCGATGTTCGCCCGCTGGGAAACGGATGAAGGCGACGTTTACCTTCCTACTTTAACCGCCCTTCAATCCCGATGCCGTAATCCCGGTTTTGACGTGAGAGGGGGCCCCCCGCCCCGATCGAGGCTATGATGATCGAGAACCAGAAGATACGACCGGACAAGGTGATCGGCCCGCTTGGGGAGCCATTGACGCTCGAGTCGCTGCCGCCACCCGAGACGACGCGCTGGGTGGTGCGCCGCAAGGCCGAGGTCGTCGCCGCGGTCAACGGCGGGCTGATGAGCGTCGACGAGGTCTGCCAGCGCTACAACCTCACCGTCGAGGAGTTCGCCAGCTGGCAGCGCGCGATCGACCGGTCGGGGATGCCCGGGCTGCGCGTGACGCGAATCCAGCATTACCGCTCGCTCTACGAACGCCAGCAGAAATACTGATCGCCAAAAGGCCGCGCACCCACGGTAAACCGGAACAAATTCGCCCCCGAAACGTCTTGCTTCCTGTCATCCCCGTCGCGGGGGCGTAATGGAGGGAAACATGAATTTCATCATTTGGCTTATCGTCGGCGGCATCGTGGGTTGGCTTGCAAGCCTCGTCATGCGCACGGACGGCCAGCAGGGGATTATCCTCAACATCGTCGTCGGCATCATCGGCTCGGTTATCGCCTCGGCGCTGTTCGGCGGCGGCATCAACCAGGTCATTACTGTCACGACCTTCATCTATTCGTTGATCGGCGCGATCATCCTGCTCGCGATCGTCAATCTGGTTCGTCGCGGCTCGCTGCGCTAAACCCAATCCCTAATCCTTCACGGGCCGCGCGGTTCACGCCGCGCGGCCCGTGTCGTTTCATTTGAGCAGGAAACGCACCGTCAGCGTTGCCGATACGCGCGATTCGCCCGCCGCGACCCGCGTCGAATCGGCGGCGGCGGCTGCGCGCTGGAACAGCACCGGCCCAGGCGTCCCGCCATCGTTCATGCCGCTCTCGGCGATCGAGACGATCCGCGCGACCGACATGCCCGCCGCGCGCGCGTAAAGCTCCGCGCGGGTGCGTGCGATCTTGACGGCGGCGGCGCGCGCCTCGTCGAGCGCGGCTTCGGGATTGTCGATCGCGAGGTTCGGCCCGTCGATCTGGTTCGCGCCGACCCCCGCCAGAGTATCGAGGATCGTGCCCGATTTCGCGATGTCGCGGAACCGGATCGCCACCGAATTGGTCGCCTGATAGCCGGTGATCGTCGGTGCCTTGCCCTCGGCATACAGATATTGCGGGCTGAGATTGACGGTCGCGGTCTGCACGTCGCGCGCCGCCACCCCGGCGCGCTTGAGCGCGTCGAGCACGCGGGCCATCCGCTGCGCATTGTCGGTGAGCGCCGCCGCCGCGGTCGCGCCCTGCGTAACGACTCCGGCGCGGATCGTCGCGATATCGGGGGTGCGCGTGGTGCTGCCTTCGGCCTGCACGTCGAGCAACGTGCCTTCGGCGAGGATGGTCGGCGACGCGGGCGCCTGCGCCTGCGCGCCAGCGGGCAAGGCGGCGAACGGAAGCGCGGCCAGCGCGGCCGCCTGAAGATAGAAGCGCATTTTCGAAACTCTCCCGGTTGGTCGGGCCGTCAAGGCCCGGTCCGGTCCTGTTCGCACGGCATAGAACAACCGAGGATGAACGAAGGTGATCGGGCGCCCGCGAAGAAAAATTGCGTGGTGTTGGCAATATACAACAGATTTCGTGCCTAAATCCCCGCTCGACGTCTTGCCGAAGCGCTTGCGACGGGTCATTCCTCACCCGCCTCGCGATGAGCCCTTGAGCGCGGTGCGTTGTTTCTGTAACACAGCACCCGGTACACGGCATCGGCCGGGGCGAGGACGTGAGCGACATGAATTACGAGACGCCGTTGTTGGACAATGACGGCACCCTTGCCCTGCCCGCCCCCGAGGCGGAACGCGGCTATCGGCGCACACTGATGATCGGCGCGGTCATCGCGATCGTCGCCGTGCTTGGCCTCGGCTGGTGGTGGATGCACAGCCATCCCGCCGCCGCGCCCGTCGCGGTCGAGCAGATGCCGAGCGTCACCGTATCCGCCCCGGGCCGTTCCGACGTGGCGGAGATCGTCTCGGCGACGGGTACGCTCGCCGCCAAGCGCGACATGCCGGTCGGCGTCGCCGGTGAAGGCGGCATGATCACGCGCGTGCTGGTCGAGCCCGGCCAGTGGGTCGGCAAGGGGCAGGTTCTCGCCACGATCGACCGCGCGGTGCAGACTCAGACTGGCGCGTCGCTCGCCGCGCAGGTCCGCGCCGCCCGCGCCGATGCGGGCATCGCCCAGTCCAATTACGATCGCGCGCTGGCGCTGGTCGATCGCGGCTTCATCTCGAAAGCCGATCTCGAACAGAAGGCCGCGACCCGCGACGCCGCGTTCGCGCGCGTCAAGGTCGCGCAAGCCACGCTCGACGAGCAGCTCGCCCGCAACGGCCGGCTCGACATCCGCGCGCCCGAGGCCGGACTGATCCTCGCGCGCGGCGTCGAGGCGGGTCAGATCGTCGGCGCCGGCACGGGCACGCTGTTCCGCATGGCCGAGCGCGGCGAGATGGAGATGCGCGCACAGTTGAGCGAGGGCGATCTCGCCGCGATCCATGTCGGCTCGCCCGCCACCGTGCGGCCCGTCGGCAGCAGCGTGAGCTACACCGGCAGCGTGTGGCAGATCTCGCCGGTGATCGACCCGCAGACGCGGCAGGGCATCGCCCGCATCGCGCTGCGCTACGATCCGGCGCTTCGCCCCGGCGGCTTCGCCGCGGCCGAGATCGGCGGCGGCTCGACGAGCGCGCCGCAGCTTCCCAACTCGGCGATCCAGAGCGACGACCGCGGCAATTTCGTCTATGTGCTCGACGCCAACGACAAGGTGGTGCGCCGCGACGTCAAGGTCGGCGAGGTTTCGGACAGCGGCGTCGCGATCTCCGAGGGGCTGAACGGCACCGAGCGCGTCGTACTGTCGGCGGGCGCGTTCCTCGCCCCGGGGCAGAAGGTGAAACCGATCCTGCAGAAGCCGCTTTCTCCAAAGCCGCGCGGCTGACGCGCGATGGGCTTCCGCAACATCTCCGCCTGGTCGATCCGGAACCCGGTGTTCTCGATCGTCCTGTTCTTCATGCTCAGCGTGGCCGGCATCGTCAGCTTCGCGACGATGGACGTCAACAACCAGCCCGACATCGAATTCCCGGTCGTCATCATCGAGGTGAGCCAGCCCGGCGCCGCGCCGACCGAGATGGAAACCCAGGTCACGCAGAAGGTCGAAGCGGCGGTGCGAAGCCTGCAAGGCATTGACGAGATCGATTCGACCGTGACCGAGGGCGATTCCGAAACGGTCGTCCAGCTCGCGATCGGCACGCCGATCGACCGCGCGGTCGAGGATGTGCGCGGCGCGATCCAGCAGATCCGCAGCGACCTGCCCGACGGCATCCTCGAACCGCAGGTGATCCGCGCCAACACCACCGGCAACGATCTGGCGAGCTATGCCGCGATCGGCACCGACATGACGATCGAGCAACTGAGCTGGTACATCGACAACACCGTGTCGAAGGAACTGCTCGCGGTTCCGGGCATGGCCGCGATCCAGCGCAACGGCGGTGTCAGCCGCGAGATCCGCGTGATCCTCGATCCGCTCAAATTGCAGGGACAGGGTCTCACCGCGAGCCAGGTCAACCAGCAGCTCCGTCAGGTCAATCTCAACGCCGCCGGCGGCCGTGCCGAAATCGCCGGATCGGAACAGGCGGTGCGCGTGCTCGGCAACGCCAAGAGCGCCTATGATCTCGGCCAGACGCAGATCTCGGTCGGCGGCGGGCGTTCGATCCACCTCTCCGACATCGCCGACGTGCGCGATCTCTATGCCGAACAGCGCTCCTCGTCCGAGCTCGACGGGCGGCAGGTGCTGAGCTTCGACTTCCAGCGCTCCAAGACCGGCTCGGACGTCAACGTCTACAAGGGCGCGGTCAAGAAGCTCGCCGAGCTCGAGAAGCGCAACCCCAAGGTCAAGTTCAAGCAGATCTTCAACTCGGTGAAATATACCGAGAAGCAATATGATTCGGCGATGGAGGCGATGATCGAGGGCGCGCTGCTCGCGGTCGTTGTGGTGTTCATCTTCCTGCGCGACTGGCGCTCGACCGTGATCTCGGCGCTGGCGATCCCGCTGTCCGCGATCCCGAGCTTCTGGTTCATGGACCTGATGGGCTTCACGCTCAACAACATGACGCTGCTCGCGCTGAGCCTGGTCGCGGGTGTGCTGGTCGATGACGCGATCGTCGAGATCGAGAACATCGTCCGGCACATGCGGATGGGCAAATCGGCGTATCAAGCGTCGATCGACGCCGCCGACGAGATCGGCCTCGCCGTGCTGGCGACGACGATGGCGATCGTCGCGGTGTTCCTGCCGGTCGGCTTGATGCCCGGTCTGGCGGGCCAGTTCTTCAAGAATTTCGGCCTCACCGTCGTCGTGTCGGTGTTGATGAGCCTTGCGGTCGCACGCCTCATCACGCCGATGATCGCGGCCTATTTCCTCAAGGCGCACGGCACCGCCAGCCACGGCGAAGGCAAGCTGATGGACGTCTATATGGCGACCTTGCGCTGGACGCTGAAACATCGCTGGTCGGCGATCGTCGGCGCCGCCGTCGCGCTCGCGCTGACGGTGGTGTGTTTCTCGATGATCCCGCAGACCTTCCAGCCCGACCGCGACAACGACAGCAGCCGCGCCAACATCGAGATGGTGCCCGGCACCACGCTCGCGCAGACCCGGGTGGTGGTGCGCAGGGTCGCCGATTTCCTGAGCAAGCAGCCCGAGGTCGCCTCGGTCTATTCGCGCGCGCTCGTCGGCAACGGCCGGGTGAGCGCGATCCTCAAGCCCCGTGGCGAAGGCCGCAACGTCACCAGCGTCCAGTTCGAGCGCAATCTCGCGCCACAGCTCGCGCAATTCGCCGACGCGCGCGTGACCTTCCAGTCGGGCAACGGCTGGGGCAGCTCGGGTCGCGAGTTCACCGTCACGCTCGGCGGGGATGATCCCGTCGAGCTGCTCAAGACCGCGCAGACTCTGGTCACGCAGATGTCGGGCGTGCCGAGCTTCATCGCGCCGCGCATCTCGGGCGATCTCGAACGGCCCGAGATCGTCATCCGGCCGCGCATGGACCTTGCCGCCAGCCTTGGCGTGACGACCAGCGCGCTGTCGAGCGCGATCCGAATCGCCACGCTCGGCGATATCGACCAGAACAGCGCGAAATTCTCGCTGTCGGATCGTCAGGTGCCGATCCGGGTCGCGCTCGCCCAGAATTCGCGCCAGCGGCTGTCGACGATCAAGAACCTGCCGGTTCAGACCGCGACCGGCGAATCGGTGCCGCTCGGCCTCGTCGCCGAGATCGGCTTCGGCGCGGGGCCGACCAAGATCGAGCGCGTCGCGCAGCAGCGCCAGATCACCGTCGGCTCGGATCTCGCCCCCGGCATCGTCAGCGGCACCGCCAAGAAGCTCGTCCACGATCTGCCGATCTTCAAGGCGATGCCGATGGGCGTGAAGGAACTCGTGCTCGGCCAGTCGAAATGGGAGGAGGAGATGATC
Organism: Sphingomonas panacis; assembly: GCF_001717955.1. NCBI lineage: Bacteria > Pseudomonadati > Pseudomonadota > Alphaproteobacteria > Sphingomonadales > Sphingomonadaceae > Sphingomonas > Sphingomonas panacis. The sequence continues at coordinate 1,460,461 of NZ_CP014168.1, read as the reverse complement.
TCCAACTTCATCGTCGCGGTGGGAGCAGGCGTGTTCCTGGTGTTCGCGGTGCTGGTGCTGCTGTACCAGCGGCTGCTGCCGCCGTTCGTCAACATGGGGTCGCTGATGCTGGCGCCGCTCGGCGGGCTGATCGCGCTGCTCGTCACCGGCTATCCGGTGTCGATGCCGGTCTATATCGGCATGCTGATGCTGCTCGGCATCGTCGCCAAGAACTCGATCCTGCTGATCGATTTCGCGCTGGAGGAGATGAAGCACGGCGTCCCCGTCCGCGCCGCGATCCTCGACGCCGGACACAAGCGCGCGCAGCCTATCGTGATGACGACGGTCGCGATGGTCGCGGGCATGCTGCCGACCGCGTTCGGCCTCGCCGGCGACAAATCGTTCCGCGCGCCGATGGGCATCACCGTGATCGGCGGGCTGACGCTCTCGACGATCCTGACGCTGCTGATCGTGCCGGCGCTGTTCAGCCTCGCGGTCGGCGTCGAGCGCTGGGCCGGGCCGCGGCTCGGGCGGCGGCTGCTCACCTATCGTCCCGGCGACGACGGCCAGCCGCTGATCGAGCATGACGACAAGCCGCTGCTGCCGCCGCACCCGGCGGAATAGGACCGACACGTCGCCCCGGCCAGCCTGTCCTGAGCGGCCGGCCGGGGCGACGATAATCGCGTTGCGGACTTGAACTATCCGGCGCGTCGGGCTTTCCTCCCATGATGAACAAAGCCGCCCGCCCGCGTATCGAAGCCGTTTCGCCGGGACTGGTCCGCATGCGGCTGATCGCAGCCGGGCTGTTGCTGGCGATGGCGGTGGTGTTCCTCGTCTCGCGCGCTTACGATCAGCGCTGGCCTGCGCTCGGTTTCGTCCGCGCCTTTGCCGAGGCGGCGATGGTCGGCGGGCTTGCCGACTGGTTCGCGGTGACGGCGCTGTTCCGCCACCCGCTCGGGCTGCCGATTCCGCACACCGCGATCATCCCGCGCAACAAGGATCGTATCGGCACGACGCTGGCGGCGTTCCTGCGCGACAATTTCCTGATTCCCCGCGTCGTCGCGCGGCGCATGCTTCGGCTCGACGTGGCGGGCGCGGCGGGGCGCTGGCTCGCCAATCCGCTCGCGCGCGACGGGCGAATCGCGCGCGGCGCCTCGGCGCTGACCATCCACATGCTCCAGGCGCTCGATCAGCAGCGGCTCGGCGGGATGGTCAAGACGATGATCGGCACGCGGCTCGCCGATCTCGATGTCGCGCCGCTGCTCGGCCAGGCGCTCACCGCCGCGATCGCCGAGGGGCGCCATCTGCCGCTGCTCGACGGCATCGTGCGCTGGGCGGCACGTGTTCTGGAAGCCAACGACCATCTCATCCGCGCGATGGTGCATGAGCGGGCCGGATCGATCCTGCGCTGGACCGGGCTCGACGAGACGCTCGCCAACAAGATCATCGCCGGGCTGAACGGGCTGCTCAGCGACATGGCCGCCGATTCGGCACATCCGCTCCGCGCCAAGGCCGAGGAAGGGCTGGAAAGCCTCGCCTACGACCTGATGCATTCGCCCGAGATGCAGGCGCGGGTTGAGGCGATCAAGGCGGAGATCATCGCCAATCCGGCGATGCAGCGCTGGCTCGACGGGCTGTGGGAACAGGCGCGCGGCGGCATGATGCGGATGGCGCGCGACCCCGACCGGGTGATGCAAGGCCCGATCGGCGACGCGCTGCGCCAGCTCGGCGAGACGCTCCAGAACGAACCGCGGCTGCGCGCGACGATCAACCGCTTCGTGCGCCGCACCGTCGTCGGCATCGCCGCCGATTATGGCGACAATATCGTCCGGCTGGTGTCGGAAACGGTCAAGGGCTGGGATGCCGACACGATCACGCGCCGGCTGGAGAATGCGGTGGGGCGGGATTTGCAGTATATTCGCATCAACGGGACGTTGGTCGGTGGGCTGGTCGGGCTGGTGATCCACGGTATCGACGTGGTGTTGGGCTGAGCGTAGCCCGCCACAATATCGTCACCCCAGCGGACGCTGGGGTCTCTCCGTGATAGCGCGCGCCCGGCCCCCGGGGAGACCCCAGCGTCCGCTGGGGTGACGATGAGGAGAGCGGTGCAGGGACGGTCGTTCAAGCCCTCACCGCTCCCAATCCACCACCGTCCAGCCGCGCAGCGCCGCCATCACGCGCAGCGGCGCGTGGGCGTTGACCGCGAAGGCTTCGTCGGCCCATTCGAGGGTCGGCGCGTCGGAGACATGATCGGTGTAGAAGCGGATCGTCGCGTCGTCGCGCGCGATCCCCTGTTCGGCCATCCACGCCTCGATCATGCGGAGTTTGGCTGGGCCGTAGCAATTCTCGCCGGTGATTCGCGCGCGCATTCGGCCGCCGTCGTACGCGACCCCGGTCCCGATCACGTCGTCGAAGCCGAGCCGCTCGGCGATCGCGCCCGCGTAAAAGGCGTAGGAGGCCGTCGCCAGCACGATACGCCGCCCCGCCGCGCGATCCGCCGCGATCGCCGCGCGCGCACCGGCATAGACGCCGGTCGCCACGACGCCATCGGCGAAGCGCGCCGCCGCCGCCGCCGCGCGCGCCTCGGGCCACGCATTTCCGAGCATCAGGCGCTGCGTCGCCGCCTTCAGCGCGCCGCGATCAAGCCGCTTGAGCGCATAGCCGAGCGTCGCCACGCCCGCGAGCGGCAGCAGCGCGAGCCGCCACGGCATTTCGCGGCGAGCGCTCGAAACGAGGAACGAAGTCCAGGTCGGTGCGTAGGTGATGGTCTTGTCGAGGTCGTATATGGCGATGGCGTGCATCGGTTCATCTTAGCAACAGCGCGGCTTGCCGTTCCAGTGCGATTGCAGCAAAGATGCGTGCGATGACCGAGTCCGCCGCCTTCACGTCCGAACGCTCCGGCGAGCGAGACGTGGTACGCTTCACCGGCAGCCTGTCGCTGGCGCAGATCGGCGACCTGCCGAACCGATTGCACGATTACGAGGGCAAGGTCGACACGATCGATCTCAGCGGAATCGAGCGGATCGATACCGTCGGCGCGTGGCTGATCCACCGCTTCGCGGCGCAGCATGACGCGAAGATCGACGGACTCGACCAGGACGGCACGCATCTGCTCGATCAGGTCGCGGCCGCCGATCAGCCGGTCGCGATCCGCCCCAACCCGGTCGGCGGCATCGCGCGCGTGATCGGCGAGGTCGGCGATGCCGTCGTGCTGACCGCCAACACGTTGTACGGGCTGCTCGGCTTCTTCGGCGCGACGATGATCGCGGTGTGGCACATCATCATCCACCCCAAGCGCTTCCGCTTCAACGCGACGATCCAGCGGTTCGAGGTGGTCGGGGTCAAGGCGCTCGGCATCATCGGGCTGATGAGCTTCCTGATCGGCATCGTCATCGCGCAGCAGGGCGCGGTGCAGCTCCGCCAGTTCGGTGCCGAAGTCTACACGATCAACCTGCTCGGGCGGCTGACGTTGCGCGAACTCGGCGTGCTGATGACCGCGATCATGGTCGCTGGCCGCTCCGGTTCGGCGTTCGCGGCGCAGCTCGGCACGATGAAGCTGACCGAGGAAATCGACGCGATGCGCACGATCGGCGTCTCGCCGATGGAGGCGCTGGTGCTGCCGCGCGTGATGGCGGTGGTCATCATGATGCCGCTGCTCGGTTTCTATTCGGCGCTGGTCGGGATCGTCGGCGGCGGGCTGCTGTGCTGGATATCGCTCGGCATTCCGCCGGTGACGTTCGTGCAGCGGCTGCGCGAGGTGGTGCCGCTCACCGATCTGTATGTCGGGCTGGTCAAGGCACCGGTGTTCGGCGCGATCATCGGCATGGCGGGCTGTTACCAGGGCATGCTGGTCGAGGGCGATGCCGAGCAGGTCGGCCAGCGCACCACCTCCGCGGTGGTGCAGGGCATCTTCCTCGTCATCGTGCTCGACGCGTTCTTCGCGGTGTTCTTCACCTATGTGGGCTGGATATGAGCACGCGCCCGACCGACACCGATGGCGACAGCGACGATGTGATCGTCGTGCGCGGCCTGCGCAACAGCTTCGGCGAGCAGGTCGTCCATGACGGGCTCGATCTCGACGTGCGGCGCGGCGAGATCTACGGTGTGGTCGGCGGATCGGGCACCGGCAAATCGGTGCTGATGCGATCGATCATCGGCTTGCAGAAGCCGCAGGCCGGCGACATCCACGTGCTCGGCGAGCCGACCATTGACCGCCCCGAGACCGAGATGGTCGATCTCTCGAAGCGCTGGGGCGTGCTGTTCCAGGGTGGCGCGTTGTTCTCGACGCTGACCGTCGCCGAGAACGTGCAGGTGCCGTTGCGCGAATTCTACAAGGCGCTGCCGCAGTCGCTGCTCGACGAGATCGCCGCGTACAAGGTGGTGATGAGCGGCCTGCCCGCCGAAGCCGGCCCGAAATATCCGTCGCAACTGTCGGGCGGGATGCGCAAGCGCGCCGGGCTCGCGCGCGCGCTCGCGCTCGATCCCGAGGTGCTGTTCCTCGACGAGCCGACCGCCGGGCTCGATCCGATCGGCGCCGCCGCGTTCGACGAGCTGATCCGGTCGCTCCAGAAGACGCTCGGGCTGACCGTATTCCTTATCACCCACGATCTCGATACGCTGTACGCGATCTGCGACCGGGTCGCGGTGCTGGCCGACCACAAGGTGATCGCGGTCGGCACGATCGACGAATTGCTCGCGACCGATCACCCGTGGATTCAGGAATATTTCAGAGGGCCGCGCGGCCGCGCCGCGAGCGCTTCGGTGGATCATGCCGCCGCCAAAGAGATTGCAGGGACTGAAAGCTGATGGAAACGCGCTCGAATCATGTCCTGGTCGGCTCGGTCGTGCTGATCCTGCTGTTGGTGATGGCGGCGTTCCTGGTGTGGATCGCGCGCTTCGGCGCGGCGACCGACAAGGAATATGACATCTTCTTCAAACAGTCGGTCGATGGCCTCGCCAAGGGATCGGCGGTCGCGTTTTCGGGCGTGCCGACCGGCGAGGTCAAGGAGATCGCGCTCACCAACGATCCGCAGTTCGTGCGCGTGCGGATCAGCGTCAACCGCGACACCCCGATTCTGGTCGGCACCGCCGCGACGATCCAGGGCAGCTTCACCGGCACCAGCACGATCCAGCTCGACGGCGCGGTCAAGGGCGCGCCGCCGATCACCTGCCCCGAGACCAACCCGCTGCTCGATTGCCCCAACGGCGTGCCGACCATCCCCGCCAAGGCGGGCGGCCTCGGCGCGTTGCTCAATTCGGCGCCGAAGCTGCTCGAGCGCATCTCGACGCTGACCGAGCGGTTCAACGAGCTGCTTTCGGACAAGAACCAGCAGTCGATCACCGGCATTCTCGCCAACACCAACCGTTTGACCGGCGCGCTTGCCGATCGCGGGCCGGAGATCGCCGCGACGCTCGCCGAGATGCGTACCACGCTCAAACAGGCGAGCGACGCCGCCAAGCAGATCGGCGATCTGGCGGGATCGACCAATGCGATGATCAACGAGGACGTCCGTCCGGCCACCAAGAACCTGAGCGCGACCGTCGCTTCGGCGCAGCACAGCATGGAGACGCTCGACGCGGCGATCACCGACGCGCGGCCGGGCATCAAGGCGTTCTCGAAGGAGACGATCCCCGAGGTCGGCGCGCTCATCCACGACCTGCGCAATATGTCGCAGGCGCTGACCGCCGTCGCCGAAAAGCTCGATCGCGGTGGCGCGGGGTCGCTCGTCGGCCAGCCCAAGCTGCCCGACTATAAAGGTGGCAAGTGATGGCCCAGAAATCGACGGCTAAGCACATGAGGTTTCCGATGCGTCCGCTCTCCCTGAAAGCTTCCGTCGCTCTCGCCGCGTTGGCATCGCTGTCGGGCTGCATCAGCCTGGCGCCCAAGCCGCCAGCGTCGCTGCTGACGATCACCTCGACCACCGCGCTGCCGACGGGTCAGGACCAGAGTTCGGCGACGGCATCGACGATCGTCATCCAGGTGCCCGCCGTGTCGCAGGCGCTGGCGGGCAATCGCATCCCGGTGCAGATCAACGACACCTCGATCGCTTATGTCCCCAAGGCGATGTGGGTCGAGCCGCCGGCGCGGCTGTTCGCCCGGCTGGTGTCGGATACTGTCGCGGCGAAGACCGGCCGGGTCGTGCTGAGCGTCTCGCAATTCCGCGCCGATCCGGGTGCGCGCCTGTCGGGCGAGCTGCGCAGCTTCGGGATCGACGCCACGTCGAAGCAGGCGGTGGTGGCGTTCGACGCCGCGCTGATCCGCGACGACAAGAACGTGATCGACAAGAAGCGCTTCTCAGCGAGCGTGCCGGTGGCGACGATCGACGCGAACGGCAGTGCGGCTGCGCTCAACCAGGCGGCGAACCAGGTCGCTGGCGAGGTTGCGGACTGGGTGGGGAAGTAACTCCCGACCCGTCATCCCAGCGAAAGCTGGGATCTTCCGGGGGCCGGGCGCGCGCTATCACGGGAAGACCCCAGCGTGCGCTGGGGTGACGTGTAGAGGTCGGGATAGCGGGCTATGCCAGCATCGCCGCCAATGCCGGGCTGAGCCACTCGCGCACGCCCTCCCCCGATCGAGACACGCAGCGCACCGCCAGCCCCTCGCGCGTTGCCAGCGCCGCGCCCGCCTGCGGGCCGAGCACGGTCAGCGCGCTCGCCCAGGCATCGGCGATCATCGCCGAGGGATGCAGCACGCTCAGCGACGTCACCGCGCGCGCCGGATGGCCGGTACGGGGATCGAGCGTATGGTGGCCGCGCACGTAATCGCCCGAGGTCGCCACCGCGAGGCCGTGGAGCGCCACGCGGAGCGGCGCGATGCCCGCGTCCGGCGGGGTCTCGATATCGACCCACCACGGATCGAGATCGGGCCGCACACCCATTCCGAGACATTCGCCGCCGATCTCGACCAGCGCGTGTGCGATGCCGTGCCCGGTGAGCAGGCGCGCGACGGCATCGACCGCATAGCCCTTGGCGATTCCCGACAGATCGAGCGCGACGCCGCCCGGCTGGCGCAACCACCCCGCCGCGCGATCGAAAGCGAGCCGCTGCCAGCCCGACACCGCCAGCCCGGCGGCGATCTGCGCGTCCGTGGGCACGCGCGCGTGCGGTCGGGGGCCGAATCCCCAGAGATCGACCAGCCGCCCGATCGCCGGATCGAACGCGCCGCCCGACCGCGCGGCGATGTCCAGGCCCGCCGCGATCACCGTCGCGAAGTCGCGCGGCAGCTTCATCCAACGTCCCGCCGGTGCGCGGTTGAAACGGCTGAGCCGCGAGTCGGGCTGCCAATGGCTCATCTCGGCGACCAGCCCGGCCAGCCGCCGCACGATCGCGGCGCGGAGCGCTTCGGGATCGAACGCGGCCGGGACGGCGCAGCGCACCCGCCACACCGTCCCCATCGTCTCGCCGACGAGGTCGATCACCCGCGCAGCGCGGTCGACGCCGGCGATCACGCGCGCGTCGAGATCGTGCGGGATCGCCAGCCGAAGCGCGTGGGGTGTTACGGCGCCACCACTTCGAGAGTCGCGGTGTAGCTCATCCGGCGCTCGGTCGCGCGCGGTGCGCTCGGGTGCGCGTCGGTGCTGGTGGCGTTGAGCCAGAACAGCCCGGCGAACGGCCATTTGAGCTCGGCGACGCCGTCCGCGCCGGTGGTCACGTCGAACGCGCCCTCACCTTCACGGTAGCGCTTGCCGCCGGGGACGAGCGTGACCTTGAGCCCGGCGGCGGGCTTGCCGTCGATGAGGAAGCGGAACTTGGCCGGCTCGTTCGAGACGAGTTCATCGGGGTGAGTCACCGGCACCATTTCCAGCGCTGTGTTGGTCGGCTGGAACACCGTCGCGGTCGGCGCGCCGGCGGTGATGAAGACGTTGTTCTGGCCGACCACTTCGGTCAGCTTGATATCCGTGGCGTTGGCGGGGATGTCCGCGACGGTGGCGACGCTCGGGCGCGGCTGGAAGCCGGGTGGCGGGCCTTCGCCGGCGGGCCGTGCCATCGGCGCCGCACCGCCGGGACGAGCGGGTCCGCCCGGCCCACGCCCCCCGACGCGCCAATCCTGGCCATCGACCTTGAAGCTGCCCATCACCGCCGATTGCGTTGTGCCGATCTTCCAGGTGCCGGGCTTGTCGAGCTTGACGTCGAACACCGAACGATAATGCAGCGTCGCGGCGTTCTGGATCTGCGCGGGGCTGCCGTCGGGCGCCCAGACCTTGACCATGTCGGGGCGCATCGCGTTGTGATCGGCGAAGAACAGGTCGTTCGAGATCGCCGCGTCGACCGACACCCAATCGTCGGTACCCGAGACGATCGTGGTCGAGGGCACCAGCCAGGCACGGTGCGCCAGTGCTGGAACGGCGCACGACAGCATTGCGGCGGAGGCGGCGAGACGGAAAGCCAAGCGCATGGGGAATCTCCTGATTAGCGGATCGTGACGGTGCCGAGTTCGGTCTTGCCGGCGGCGCTCGCGGCCTTGGCGGGGATGCTAAGCGGCACCGACACCAGCTCGCGCCCGCCGGTCTCGCGCGCGGCCTCGACGTACAGCGTGTAGGCGCCGGTCTTGAGATTGGCCGGCAAAGGGATCTGGTAGGTGCCCGGCGCGCGCGTCGCGCCGCTGATGCCATCGGCGGGAAGCGTCAGCGAGCGACCGCCCTTGCGCCAGAAGGTGCGCAGGTCGGACAGCCATTTGGTGCCCGGCTCGTTGCCTTTCTTCTTGATGTCGTACCAGACGAACACCGTTTGCGCGGCACCGCCGCCGACCGGCTCGATCCACGCCGCGACATAGGGCCGGTGATATTCGGCGACCGGTACCCGCGGGATGGTGACGCTGATCGTGCCCGCGCTCGCCGGCGCAGCCAGCGCACCGGCGATCAGAAGCGGTGTCTTGCGCATGATATTCCCCTCAATGGATGAAGACGACGGCGAGGATCAGCGGCAGCGCGAGGCTGAACGCGACCAAGGGCCAGGTGAGCGGCCGCCGCCGCGCGTGAAGCTGGAGCAGCAGCAGCCCGGTCAGCGAGAACAGCACGCAGGCGGCGGCGAACAGATCGATGAACCAGAACCACACAGCGCCGGTGTTGCGCCCCTTGTGGAGATCGTTCGCCCACGCGATCCAGCCGCGATCGGTGATTTCCGAGGTCGCCGCGCCGGTCGCACGCGCGATGCTGATCCACGCGTCGCGGCCCGGCCCCGGCATCGCGACATAGACATCATCGTCGGACCATTCGGCGGGCTTACCGTGCGCATCGAGGTGGAGCAGCGGCGCAAGCTCGGCGGCGATCGCATCGGGCAGCGGCGCGTCGGCGGCGTGCGGCGCGGCGAGCAGGCGCATCAGGCGCGGCGGCACGGTAGCCTTGCCCGTCGTCACCACCGGGGTGGCGGCGATGCTCGCTGCGTGGTTGAGCGTGATGCCGGTGATCGCGAACAGCAGCATCGTGGCGAGCGACACCGCCGCGCTGATCCAGTGCCACGTGATGAGCTGCTTCATCCACCACGCGCGGAATTTGGGCCTGGCGCGCGCTGGCGGCTGCGACGGCGCGACCGTGGCGCGCGCGCTCGATTCGGCCAGACCATCCTTCACCAAAGCGCCCATCCCGACTCCGAACAGCCGCGCCAGCGCCGCCGATCCCCCGATACGACCTCGTAGGATTTGTGCGACTGGTTCGCAATAGCTAAGGTTGGGGTCGTCGGACCTGCTCCCCTCCGTGGAAGGGAGGGGAGAAGAGGGCGAGGGAGACGCTCGTCACTTCACCTGTTGCTTCTCCAGCTTCCGCGCGAGCGTGCGGCGGTGCATCCCCAGCCGGCGGGCGGTTTCGGAGATGTTGAACCCGGTCTCCGCCAGCACCTCGTGGATGCGTTCCCATTCGAGCGTCTTGATCGAGGTCTGGCGGTCGCTGATCGGCGCGTCGATGTCGCCGCGGGTCTTGCGGAACGCCGCCTCGATATCGTCGGTGTTGGAGGGTTTGGCGAGGTAGTGCGACGCGCCCAGCTTGATCGCCTCGACCGCCGTCGCGATGCTGGCGTAGCCGGTCAGCACGACGATCAGCATCGCGGAATCGTGCGCGTGAAGCGTCTTGACGCAGGCGAGGCCCGAGGCTTGGCCGAGCTTGAGATCGACCACCGCGAAGCCGGGGCGATGCCCGGCCAGCAGCGCGTCGAGCGCTTCGGGGCTGGCGGCGGTCAGCACCGTATAGCCGCGCCGTTCGAACGAGCGTTTGAGCGTGCGGGCGAAGGCTTCGTCGTCCTCGACGATCACGAGTGTGCGGTCAGGCATCCGGCGTCTCCGCTTCGAGCGCGAGCGAGGCGAGCGGTAGCCGCAGCGTCACCTCGGCGCCGCCATCGTCGAGATTGCGCGCCGCCACCGAGCCGCCGAGCTTGCGCATCACGTTGACCACCAGAAACAGCCCGAGTCCACCGCCGGGCCGCTGCTTGGTCGATTGATACGGCTTGCCGAGATTGGCGAGCATGTCGGGGGCGAAGCCCGGCCCCGAGTCGCGCACGCTCAGCCGGATCGCGTCGCCGTCGCGTTCGACGACGAGGCCGATGCCGTGCGGCGAGACTTCGGCGGCATTGTCGAGCACGTTGCAGATCACCTGTTTGAGCGCCGTGTCGGACACGATCGGCACGTCCGCGCCGAACGCATCGTCATAGGCGAGCGGGGTGGTGCCACGTGCGCGCCAATAGTCGACCAGATCGGCGAAGAAGCCGTGGACGCTGGTGATCTCAGGCGCCTCGCCGCGCGCTTCGCCCGCCGACATCAGGATGCCGGTGACGATCGCCTTGCAACGTTCGACCTCGGCCTGCATCTCGGCCATGTCGCGCGCGAGTTCGGGATCGGCGGCGAGCCGGGGCATCCGCCGCCAATCACCGAGGATCACCGCCAGCGAGGCGAGCGGCGTGCCGAGTTCGTGCGCAGCGCCCGAGGCGAGCAGCCCGATCTGGAGGATATGGTCCTGATCCGCCGCGCGCTGGCGCATGTCCGCGACATAGGCGTCGCGCGCGCGCAGATTTCCGCTGATCCGCGTGACGAACAGCACCAGCAGCACCGCCACCAGCGCGAAGCACGCCAATGAGCCGACGATGTGCAGCCCAAACGGATCGCTGGCGAGGCTGATCGGCAGATCGAGCGGCCGGAAATGCCGCATCAGCACCGCGAACGCGCCGCAGGTGACGACCACCAATGCCCAGCTCGACCAGCGACCGAGCAGGATCGCGCCGAGCACGACCTGCAGCAGGAACAGCGACACGAACGGGTTGGTCGCGCCGCCGCTGAGGTAAAGTTGCGTGGTCAGCGCCGCCACGTCGAGCAGCAATGCGACGAACAATTCGCTGGTGGTGATGGTGCGGCGCTGGTGGAGCAAGGACAGGCTGGCGAGATTGACCAGCACCAGCGCGGCCAGCACCAGCGCCATCGCGCGCAGCGGCAGCACCACGCCCATCCCGAACTGGACGGCGAGGATCGTCGCGAGCTGCCCCGCCACCGCCAGCCAGCGCAATTGGACGAGCAGCACCATGTTCTTGCGCCCCGCCGCATCGGCGGAGAGCAACGCCGCGACCAGCGCGAGGCGAGTCGGCTCGCGCGGCGGCGTGGCCTCGGCGGTCACCGCCCCGCCGCGGCGCGGCGCACGCGGCGTTCCTCGCGCGCGACGATGCCGACGCCGATGACGACGAGCAGCGCGAGGCCGAACCAGGTCAGCGCGTAGATCCAGTGGTTGTCGCTGAACGCCACCACGGTCAGCCCGCCGACCGGCCCGCCCGGGGGCGAGGATGCCGCATCGGCATCGACGAAATAGGGCGCGATTCGGTTGAGGTGCCGCGCCTGGGCGATCGCTGCGACATCGCGCGAGAACCAGTGATTACCAGCGGGATCGTTCTTGCGCAGGAAGGCGCCGCCGGGTTCGCTCAGCCGGAGCAGCCCGGCCACGCGCACCGGCCCCGGCGGCACGGGGGCGGCGGCTCGCGCGACGAAGCCGCGATTGACCAGCACGACGAAGCCGCGATCGGTGACGAGCGGCGACAGCGCCCAATAGCCGGGGCCGCGTTCGGTCACCGCTTTCACGAAGGTCTCGCGGCCGGGGAGGTAGGTGCCGGTCAGCGCGACTCGGCGATAGGCGTCCTGCGCGGTGACCCGGGGCCATTCGGCTGGCCCGGGTGGCGCGACCGGCGCGGCATGGAGCCGGGCGTCGACCTGCGCGATCAGCGCGTGCTTCCACGCGCGCCGCTCGACCTGCCAGATACCGAGCGCGATCAGCGCGGCGAAGAGCAGCGCCGCCACGCTACCCAGCAGGATCAGCGTGGCGGGCGAACGCGGCGGTCGCTCGGGAGCACCGCCGCTGGCCATTACGGCATCTGGCGCATGTCCTCGACGGACATCGGCATCATGTTGGTGTTCATATTGTACATCACCCAGAGCGACCCGCTCAGCGTGATGACGAGGACGACGACGGTGAAGGCCAGCGCCATCATGTTCCAGCCGCTCTCGGACTTGGTGTCGAGGTGGAGGAACAGGATCATGTGGACGACGATCTGGATCGCCGCGAACGCCATGATGATATAGCCGGTCACCTGGTTGGGCAGCACATGCGCCATCACCATCCAGAACGGAATCGCGGTGAGCACCACCGACAGGCCGAAGCCGAGCAGATAGCTGGCGTAGCTGCCATGCGCCGCGCCGTCGTGATCGCCATGGCCGTGCGCGTCGCCATGGGCGTGGGGGGCATGATCGTGCGCGCTCATCGCAGCATTCCCATCAGATAGACAAAGGTGAAGACGCCGATCCAGATCACGTCGAGGAAGTGCCAGAACAGGCTGAGGCACATCAGGCGCCGGCGGTTGGCGGGGATCAGCCCCTTGGTGCCGATCTGCACCATCAACGTGAACAGCCAGACCAGACCGAAGGTGACGTGAAGCCCGTGCGTGCCGACGAGCGTGAAGAACGACGACAGGAAGGCGCTGCGCTGCGGCGTCGCGCCTTCATGAATCAGCGCGGCGAATTCGGTCAGCTCGATCGACAGGAAGGCGATGCCGAACAGCGCGGTGACGAACAGCCAGATCTGGGTCTGCGCGACCTTGTTCTGGTTCATCGCCAGCATCGCGAAGCCATAGGTGATCGACGAGAACAGCAGCATCGCGGTGTTGAGCGCGACCAGCGGCAGCTCGAAAAGCTGGCGCGGGCCGGGGCCGCCGGCATAGCTGTGCCCGAGCACCGCATATGTCGCGAACAGCATCGCGAAGATGAGACAATCGCTCATCAGGTAGATCCAGAAGCCGAGCAGCGTGCTGCCGCCTTCGGGATGGTCGTGCTCGTCCAGGTCGTAGAAGGCGACCGGCGCGTCGCCGTTGGCGGTCATGGTGTCAGCCGACATGTCTCAGGCCTCCGCGGCGAGCTGGCGGGTGCGCTCGTTCTCGACACGCGTCACGTCCTCGGCGGGGATGTGATAATCGCGCTTGTAGTTGAAGGTATGGACGATCGCGACGCCGATCAGCCCGACGAAGCTCAGGATCGCCAGCCACCACACGTACCAGATCATCGCGACACCGAAGGCGACGCTGAGGCCAGCGAGGACGATGCCGGCCCAGGTGCCGCGCGGCATGTGGATCGCCTTGAAGCCCGAGGTCGGACGCACCGCGCCACGCTCCTGCATGTCCCACCACGCATCGGTATCGTGGACGATCGGGGTGAAGGCGAAGTTATACTCGGGCGGCGGCGACGAGGTCGACCATTCGAGCGTGCGGCCATGCCAGAGATCGCCGGTGGTATCGCGCAGCTTCTCGCGGTTGAGGATGCTCACCGCGATCTGCACCAGCAGCGCGACGATCCCGAACGCGATCAGCACCGCGCCGAGCGCTGCGATGATGAACCAGATCTGCAGCGACGGATCGTCGAAAGTGCGCAGCCGGCGCGTGACGCCCATCAGGCCCATCACGTAGAGCGGCGTGAAAGCGACCCAGAAGCCGCTGACCCAGCACACGAAGCTGATCTTGCCCCAGAACGGATCGAGCCGGAAGCCGAACGCCTTGGGGAACCAGAAGTTGATCGCCGCGAACACCCCGAACACCACGCCGCCGATGATGACGTTGTGGAAGTGCGCGATGAGGAACAGCGAGTTGTGCAGCACGAAATCGGCCGGCGGCACCGCGAGCATCACGCCGGTCATGCCGCCGATCGTGAAGGTGACCATGAACGCGATCGTCCACAGCATCGGCAGTTCGAAGCGGATTCGGCCGCGGTACATGGTGAACAGCCAGTTGAACAATTTGGCGCCGGTCGGGATCGAGATCACCATCGTGGTGATGCCGAAGAAGCTGTTGACGCTCGCGCCCGACCCCATCGTGAAGAAGTGGTGAAGCCACACGACATACGACAGGATGGTGATGACCACGGTCGCGTAGACCATCGACGAATAGCCGAACAGCCGCTTGCCCGAGAAGGTCGAGGTGACTTCCGAGAACACGCCGAACAGCGGCAGGATCAGGATGTAGACCTCCGGGTGGCCCCAGATCCAGATCAGGTTCACGTACATCATCGGGTTGCCGCCGAGCGTGTTCGTGAAGAAATCGGTGCCGACATAGCGATCGAGGCTGAGCAGCACGAGTACCGCGGTCAGCACCGGGAAAGCGGCGACGATCAGGATGTTGGTGCACAGCGCGGTCCAGGTGAAGATCGGCATCCGCATCATCGTCATGCCGGGCGCGCGCATCTTGACGATCGTCGCGATCAGATTGACCCCGGACAGCAATGTGCCGACGCCGGCGACCTGCAACGCCCAGATGTAATAATCGACCCCGACCCCGGGGCTGTACGCGACCCCCGACAGCGGCGGATAGGCCAGCCAGCCGGTGCGCGCGAATTCGCCGACGAACAGCGACATCATCACGATCACCGCGCCGCCGACCGTCATCCAGAAGCTGAAATTGTTGAGGAACGGGAAGGACACGTCACGCGCGCCGATCTGGAGCGGCACGACGAAGTTCATCAGCCCGGTGACGAACGGCATCGCCACGAAGAAGATCATGATGACGCCGTGGGCGGTGAACACTTGATCGTAATGGTGCGCGTTGAGATAGCCTTCGGAGCCGTTGAAGGCGATCGCCTGTTGCGCGCGCATCATGATCGCATCGGAGAAACCGCGCAGCAGCATGACGAGCCCGAGCACCATGTACATCACGCCGATCTTCTTGTGATCGACCGACGTGAACCACTCCTTCCAGAGATAGCCCCACAATTTGAACCACGTCAGCGCCGCGACCAGGGCGAGGCCGCCGAGCGCGACCGCGCAGAAGGTGCCGACGACGATCGGCTCCTGAAGCGGCAGCGATGCGATCGTGAAGCGGCCGAAGATCGGGCTGATCGGAACGAACTGGGGTGACATGGACATCGCTTCTTACAGACGGGGTTGGCTGGCGGACGCGGCGAGCGCCACGCTGGCCGGGGTCGAAGCCGGGCGCGGCAGGCCGGCGCCGGTCAGGCCGGCGGTGTCCGGCTTGCCCGCGGGCGCCGGCGAGTGGCCGGGCATGGGCATCGGGCGTGCGCCGGGCATCGGCATCGGGCCATGCTCGTTCGGGGTCGGCTGGGTGTCGCGCGCCGCATCCTGCCGCATCATCGCATCCGTGCAGACCGTGCCGGGCTTGACGCAGAAATTGACGGCGGCGTGGAACAGACCGGGCTCGACGGCGGCGAAACGCTGCACCGGCACATGCTCGCTCGGGCGTTCGAGCTGGAGATAGGTCGCGCGATCGAGATTGCCGCCGGCCGCCTTGTTGCGGGCGACCCAGCCGGCGAAATCCTTGTCGCTCATGCCGTAGAAGTGGAAGTTCATCCCCGAGAAGCCGGCGCCGCTGTAATTGGCGGACATGCCGGTATATTTGCCGGGCTTGTTGATGACCGCGTGAAGCCGCGTCTCCATGCTCGGCATCGCATAGATCATGCCGGCGAGCGCGGGGACGTAGAAGGCGTTCATCACCGAGGAGGCGGTGATCTTGAAGGCGATCGGGCGATCGACCGGCGCGGCCAGCTCGTTGACCGTCGCGAAGCCGTATTCGGGGTAGATGAACAGCCACTTCCAGTCGAGCGCGACGACTTCGACCTCAAGCGGCTTGACGCCCGGCGCGATCGGCCGGCCCGAGGCGGTGCGCTCGATCGGGCGATACGGGTCGAGCAGATGCGTCCCCACCCAGGTCACCGCGCCGAGACAGATGATGATGAGCAGCGGCGCCGCCCAGATCAGCAGTTCGAGCTGAGTCGAGTGATCCCAATTGGGCTGGTAGTTCGCGTCCTTGTTCGAGGCGCGGTAGCGCCACGCGAACAATGCGACCAGCGCGATCACCGGGATGATGATGAGCAACATCAGCACGGTGGCGATGACGAGCAGATCACGCTGCTGTGCAGCAACATCCCCCGCCGGGTTCAGGACGACCATGTTGCAGCCACCGAGCAGGAAGCTGGTCGCCAAGATCATGATTGGCCGCATCATTGTGCGGACTCGTAGGGTGGGAGCACTCTCGGGCATGGGGCGGCGCCTAGCATGGCTTCCGCGCCGCAACATAGGACATTTTGTCCAATCCCGCAGGTGCGAGCAATATCCGAGAGGCGCGACTTGACCGCGCGGACCCAATCCGCGATCGACTCGCCGTGCCGTCCGCGCGGCGCGCCTTCTGGAGTCGTGATATGAGTACGAAGAGTATCGGCAACCCCCACGCCGACACACCGCCCGGAGGCCACGGGCGCGGTACGCATGGCAATGTCGGCACGCACGGCGACATCGCGCCGGCGGAGATCGCGATCGGCGTCATCATCGGGCGCACGTCGGAGTTCTTCGACTTCTTCGTGTACGCGATCGCGTCGGTGCTGGTGTTCCCGCAACTGATCTTCTCCGATGTCGACCGGCTGACCGGTACGCTCTATTCGTTCGCGATCTTCGCGCTGGCCTTTATCGCGCGGCCGATCGGCTCGCTGATCTTCATGACGATCGACCGTCTATACGGCCGCGGCACCAAGCTGACGATCGCAATTTTCATGCTCGGCGGCGCGACCGCGGCGGTCGCGTTCCTGCCGGGCAGCGACCAGATCGGCAAGACGGCGGGCGTCCTGCTGGCGGTGTTCCGCATCGGCCAGGGCCTCGCGCTCGGCGGCGCGTGGGATGGCCTGTCCTCGCTGCTCGCGCTCAACGCCCCCGAGGCCAAGCGCGGCTGGTACGCGATGATCCCGCAGCTCGGCGCGCCGCTCGGGCTGATGGTGGCGAGCGCGCTGTTCGCCTTTCTGGTCTCGACATTGTCGGCGAGCGACTTCATCGAATGGGGCTGGCGCTATCCGTTCTTCGTCGCGTTCGCGATCAACGTCGTCGCGCTGTTCGCGCGGCTGCGCATCGTCTCGACGCCCGATTACCAGAACCTGTTCGAAAGCCGTGACCTCCAGCCGGCGCCCGTCCTGGAGACGGTCACCTCGCAGGGCCGTAACATCATCATCGGCGCGTTCGCGCCGCTCGCGAGCTTCGCGATGTTCCACATGGTGACGGTGTTCCCGCTGTCCTGGGTGTATCTGTTCACCAAGCAGAGCCCGGCGCGTTTCCTCGAAATCGAGATCGGCGGCGGCATCGTCGGCTTCTTCGCGGTCCTGGCCTCGGGGTTGCTCGCCGACCGGTTCGGGCGTCGCTCGGTGCTCGGCGTCTCGGCGGTGGCGATCGCGGCGTTCAGCGGCTTCGCGCCGCAGCTCCTCAATGGCGGTGACGTCGGCGAGATCATCTTCATGGTGTTCGGCTTCGCGATCCTCGGCATCGGCTTCGGCCAGTCGTCGGGCGTGGTCGCTGGCAATTTCACCAGCCACCATCGTTATACCGGCGCGGCGCTCACGTCGGATCTGGCGTGGCTGGTCGGCGCTGCGTTCGCGCCGCTCGCCGCACTGCTGCTGGCGAGCAATTTCGGCGTGCTGGCGGCGGGCGCGTACCTGCTGTCGGGCGCGGTCGGCACGATTGCCGCCTTGTTCATCAACCGCGAGCTGGGACAGAAGTTCTCGTAAGAGACGCTTCGCGGCGAAACACGAACGGCCCGTTCTCCGCGAGGAGAGCGGGCCGTTTGCGTATCTCCACCTTTCGAACCCTTGCGCCTGGGGCACGCCCTTCGACTGCGCTCAGGGCGAACGGGTGAGATGCGGGTTCGCCTTGCCAACCGTTCGTGCTGAGCCTGTCGAAGCACGTGTTTCGCGCATGTCCCTCGACGTCGCTCGGGACGAACGGAGCGTGGTGGCACGCCCGCCCCTCAGGGCCGCCGCGTCATCCGCTCCAGCGCGGCATCGAGCGTGGCGTCCTGCTTGGCGAAGCACAGCCGCACGACATTGGTGACCGGCGCCTGCGCGTAGAAGGCGCTGACCGGGATCGTCGCGACGCCGGCCTCCTCGATCAGCCATTCGGCGAAGGCGACGTCGCCCATGTCCACCCCCGAGGCGGTGAGATCCACGTTGAGGAAATAGGTCGACGCGCAGGGCAGCACCGCATAGCCGAGCCGCTCCAGCCCGCCCCGCAGCCGGTCGCGCGAACGCTGGTAGCCGGCGCGCATCCCCTCGAAATAGGCGATATGCTTGCCCAGCCCATAGGCCGCGCCGGCCTGAAGATTGGGCGCGGTGGTGAAGGTGAGGAACTGGTGCGCCTTGGCCAGCACCGCCGCGAGAGGCGGCGCGGCGCACATCCAGCCGACCTTCCAGCCGGTGAGCGAGAAGATCTTGCCGGCCGAACCGATCTTGACGGTGCGCGTCCGCATCCCCGGCTGCGCGATCAGCGAGCGGTGTTGCGCGCCGTCGAACACGACATGCTCCCACACCTCGTCGCAGATCGCTACGCAATCATGGCTGATGCAGAAATCGGCGAGCAGCGCCAGTTCCTGCGGAGTCGCCAGCGCGCCGGCCGGGTTGAGCGGCGAATTGAGGATGATGAGCCGGGTCTTGTCACTCGCGACCGCAGCGAGCGTCTCGGCGGTGATACGCCACTCGGGCGGCGCCAGTCGCACCAGCCGCGCGACTCCGCCGGCGCGTTCGACCAGCGGCAGATAGGCGTCGTAGAGCGGCTGGAACATCACCACTTCGTCGCCGGGCGACACCAGAGCGAAGATCGCGCAGGCGAGCGCCTCGGTCGCCCCCGAGGTGACGACCACCTCTTCGGGCGCGAGATCGAGCCCCTGATGGACACGGTAATGCTCCGCCACCGCCTGCCGCAGCGGCGCGGTACCGAGCATCGGCGGATATTGGTTCGAATCCTCGATCAGCGCGCGTGCCGCCTCCGCGAGCACATCCTCCGGCCCGCGCCCGTCGGGAAAGCCTTGCCCCAGGTTGATCGCCCCGCTCGCACGCGCCCGCGCCGACATCGCCTCGAAGATGGTGGTGCCGAGTTTGGTGTAGACGGGGTTCATGCGCGCTCTCTCATGATCGGCTCGGGACAAACGGGCCTGCCGTGCCGCCCTACAGGAACAGCTCCGCCAGGAAATCCCGCATCGCCCGCCAACTGCGCCGGTCGGCCGCAGCGCGATAGCCGAAGCCGGGGCGTTCGGGCGCGTCGCGATCGGTGAAGCCGTGGCCGGTGCCGCCGAAGCCGAGCAGCTGCCAGTCGGCGTGTCCCTCGGTCAGTTCCTGCGCGAGCGCGACGACGGCCTCGGGCGGCCCGAGCGGATCGTCCCAGCCGTGGCAGACCAGCAGTTTGGCGGTGATCGGCGAGACGTTGGCATAATCGGGCCGGTCATAGACGCCGTGGAAGCTCACCACGCCGAGCACACCCAGTCCCGCGCGCGCGATATCGAGCACGCAGCCGCCGCCGAAACAGAAGCCGATCGCGGCGAGCTTGGCCGGATCGACCCGGTCGAACCCGCCCAGCGCCGCGAGCGACGCGGCCAGCCGGTCGCGCAGCAGCGCGCGGTCGGCCCTGAGCACGTTCATGTACACCGCCGGATCGGGCGATTCGCGCGTCGTGCGCTTGCCCTGCCCGTACACGTCGCACGCCAGCGCGACATAGCCGAGCGCGGCGAGATCCTCCGCCTTGCGGATATCCGCTTCCTTCTGGCCGAGCACGTTGGGGACGACGAGCACGCCGGGGCGCAGCGTCTGCACCTCGTCCTCGAACACGATCACCCCTTCGAACGGGCCGCCGGGGCCGTCATAGATCAAGGTCTGCCGAACGATCGTCATCGCAAATCTCCTCTCCGCACCGACCTGCCACGCCGCCGCGTGCGCGCGCAAGTTGCCTCCGCGCGATCAGCCGTTAAGGACGGAGCAAACGCAAGCAGAGGGGAAATCCATGCCAAGCCTCGTCCTGATCCGCCACGGCCAGTCGGCCTGGAACCTCGAAAACCGCTTCACCGGCTGGTGGGACGTCGACGTGACGGAGAAAGGCGCCGAGGAAGCGCGCGCCGCCGGCCGGCTGATGGCCGAGAAGGGCCTCGACTTCGACCTGTGCTTCACCTCGCTGCAAACCCGCGCGATCAAGACGCTCGATCTCGCGCTGGAGGAGATGCAGCGGCTGTGGCTGCCGGTCGAGAAGGACTGGCGGCTCAACGAGCGGCATTATGGCGGGCTGACCGGGCTCAACAAGGCCGAAACCGCCGCCAAGCACGGCGAGGCGCAGGTCCATATCTGGCGCCGCAGCTTCGACGTGCCGCCGCCGCCGCTGGAGCCGGGCAGCGCGTTCGATCTGTCGGCCGATCGCCGCTATGCCGGGATCGCCATCCCCGCGACCGAGAGCCTGAAGGACACGATCGCGCGCGTGCTGCCCTATTGGGAGAGCCGTATCGTGCCGGCGCTGAAGAGCGGGCAGCGCGTGCTGATCTCGGCGCACGGCAATTCGCTGCGCGCGCTCGTCAAGCATCTCTCGAACATTCCCGATGACGAGATCACCAGCCTCGAAATCCCCACCGGCCAGCCGATCGTCTACGAACTCGACGCCGATCTCGCCGCGACCGACCGCTATTATCTCAGCGAGCGGTAAGTCCCGGCGTCACAGCAGGTAGCGCATCGTTACCTGCTGGCGCTCGCCCGTTCCGGTCACGCTGAAGCGCGCGCTCGCGAAGCGCGGCGGGCCGAAGCGGATCGGCGGGTTGCGCGAGAAGCCGAAGCCCTCGCGCGGGATGCCGGCAATGGTATCGAGCTTGCCGTTGCCGTTCTCGTCGTGGATCACCGCGATCGCATACTCGCCATGCGGCAACCCGGCGAAGCGGATCGCGCCGCCATCCGCCGGCGCGGTTCGCCGCGTCGATTCGGCGGTGTCGATGCATTTGGGGAAATTGTCCGCCACCGCGGTCAGGCAGACGCGCACCAGCCCCTTGGCCGAACGCAAGCCGCCGATATCGAGCGAGAGGTCAGCGACCGGGGCCGCCCCGCCCAGCATCGTCAGCGCGAGCGCGCCCAGCACGGGCAGCCGCGCGGGCATGATCGCGCGTGAAATCGCCAAGGCCGCGATCGGTGCCGCACAGCCGGTCCCAGACCCGGAAATAAAGCCCATAATTGCCCTCATACTGCTGGTGGTGGCGCTGGTGATGGCTCGCGGTGATGATCCAGCGCCCGACCGGCCCTCGCCATAGCGCAGCCGGGAACATCTCCCACCCCATATGATTGGTAACGCCCATCACCGTCATCACCGTCAAGACGACCGCGAGACCGATCGGATGGATGGGAACGAAAAACACGAGCAACGGCACCACCAGCGCGCCGCTCAGCGCCTCGATCGGGTGAAACGCCATCGCCGCCCACGCGGTCGGCGGGCGGCTGGCGTGGTGCGCGGCGTGCGCGATTCGGAACAGCCGTGGCCGGTGCATCCAGCGGTGAGTCCAGTAGAACCAGGTATCGTGCGCGGCGAGGTACAGCAGCACCGACACCGGCAGATACCACAGCGGCCACGCGTGGAGATCGCCGTAGATCCGCGTCCAGCCGCGATTCTGCCAGCCCCAGGCGACCACGCCGGCGGGCACGCCGTAGATCGCCGCCGAGGCGAGGCTCCAGCCGATCTCGCGGCGAATCTGCGGATCGAGCCCGGCGTACAGCCCGGGATGGCGCGCCCGTGTCACCGCCGCGAACGCGCCGCTGACGATCAGGTAGCGCACCCCGACGATCGCCGACATCGCGAGCGCGGACAAGAGGATAGCGAGGATTGGTGTCACAAAGTCCGCCCTACACGATCGGCGCGCGATTTGCACCGCCGCATGAATCGGCTAGGGGCTGGCGATGTCCGAAGTCCACCACTGTGACCTCGCGATCGTCGGCGGCGGTCTTGCGGGCGGCCTGCTCGCGCTCGCCCTGCGCCGCGCCCGCCCCGATCTCGATCTGCGCATCGTCGAAGAAAACCCGCACCTCGGCGGCAACCACGTCTGGTCGTTCTTCGCGAGCGATGTCGCGGCGGCGGATCGCTGGCTGGTCGCGCCGCTCGTCTGCCACGGCTGGGCGGGCTATGACGTCGCCTTTCCCGCGCACCGCCGCAGCATCGCGCAGACCTATTATTCGATCGAATCGGAGCGGCTCGACCAGGTGCTGCGCGACCGGCTCGCGCCGCGCGCGCTGATGACCGGGCGGCGCGTGACCGATGTCGCGCCGACGGCGGTGCTGCTCACCGATGGCGACCAGATTTCGGCCAAGGGCGTGATCGACGCGCGCGGGCCCGCCGATCTCGGCCGGCTCGATCTCGGCTGGCAGAAGTTCGCCGGGTGCGAGGTCGAGCTCGCCGAGCCGCACGGCCTCGACCGCCCGATCGTGATGGACGCGACCATATCGCAGGAGGACGGCTATCGCTTCGTCTATTGCCTGCCGTTCGCGGCGACTCGGATGTTCGTCGAGGATACCTATTACAGCGACACGCCCGATCTCGACGGCCCGGTGCTGGCCGAGCGGATCGACGCCTATGTCGCGGCGCGCGGCTGGCTGCCCGAGCGCGTGCTGCGCGAGGAAACCGGCGTACTGCCGGTGGCGATGGGCGGCGATTTCGAGGGCTATTGGCTGAGCGGCGGCGCTCGCGTCGCCAAGGCGGGGATGCGCGCCGGGCTGTTCCACCCGATGACCGGCTATTCGCTGCCCGATGCGGTTCGGCTGGCGGCGCTGGTCGCGAAGACGACCGATCTTTCGGGCGCCGCGCTGCACGATCTCACGCACCGCCATGCGCAACGGCTGTGGCGTGCGCGCGGCTTCTATCGTAGTCTCGCGCGCATGCTGTTTCGCGCCGCCGATCCGAAGGAACGATACCGCCTCCTCGAACGCTTCTACCGCCTCGACTCCGAGCTGATCGGACGTTTTTACGCAGGGACGACGACGATGACGGACAAGATGCGTGTCCTGTCCGGCAAGCCGCCGGTGCCGATCGGCCGCGCCATCGCCGCGCTTGCGGGCTGCCGCTGATGGCCGCACCGGCGCGTACCGCGATCGTGATCGGCGCAGGCTTCGGCGGCCTCGCGCTCGGCATCCGCCTGCAATCGGCGGGGATCGACACGATCATCGTCGAGGCGCGCGACAAGCCGGGCGGGCGCGCCTATGTGTGGGAGCGCGACGGCTTCACCTTCGACGCCGGCCCGACCGTCATCACCGATCCGGCCTGCCTGCGCGAACTGTGGGCGCTGAGCGGGCGCGACATGGCCGAGGACGTGGCGCTGGTGCCGGTGATGCCGTTCTACCGGCTCAACTGGGCGGACGGCGTCAGCTTCGATTATTCGAACGACGACCCCGCGCTCACCGCCGAGATCGCCAAGCTCAACCCCGACGATGTCGCTGGCTATCGCAAGTTCCTCGACTATGCCGCCGGCGTATACGAGGAAGGCTATGTGAAGCTCGGCGCGACCGCGTTCCTCGATTTCGCGGCGATGATCAAGGCCGCGCCGGCGCTGGCGCGCTATCAGGCGTGGCGCTCGGTCTATTCGATGGTGTCGTCGTTCGTGAAGGACGAGCATCTGCGGCAGGCGCTGTCGTTCCACACGCTGCTGGTCGGCGGCAATCCGATGACGACGAGCGCGATCTACGCGCTGATCCACAAGCTCGAACGCGACGGCGGCGTCTGGTTCGCGCGCGGCGGCACGAATCGGCTGATCGCGGGCATGGTCACGCATTTCGAGCGGCTCGGCGGCGTGGTGCGCCTGGGCGACGCGGTGACGGGCATCGAGACGGTGGGCGACCGCGCCACCGGCGTCACCACCGCGAGCGGCTGGCAGGCAAATGCCGACATGATCGCGTGCAACGGCGACGTGATGCACATCTACCGCGATCTGCTCAAGACCTCGCGCAGCGCGCAGCGCACGCGCAAGCGGCTGGAGAACAAGCGCTGGTCGCCGTCGCTGTTCGTCGTCCATTTCGGCATCAAGGGGACGTGGCCGGGCATCCCGCACCACATGATCCTGTTCGGCCCGCGCTACAAAGGGCTGCTCGCCGACATTTACGATCACGGCGTGCTGCCCGAGGATTTCTCGCTTTACCTCCACCACCCGACCGTCACCGATCCGAGCCTCGCGCCCGAAGGCCATTCGACCTTCTACGCGCTCGCACCGGTGCCGCACATGGGCAAGTTCCCGGTCGACTGGACGGAGATCGCGCCGATCTTGGAGAAGCGCATCCTCGATGAGATCGGGCGGCGGCTGATCCCCGACATCCACGACCGGATCGTCACCAAGTTCAGCTATACGCCGCAGGATTTCGCGGGCGACCTCAACGCGCATCTCGGCAGCGCGTTCTCGCTCGAACCGATCCTGACGCAAAGCGCCTGGTTCCGCGTCCACAACCGCGACGACCAGATTCCGAACCTGTATTTCGTCGGCGCGGGCACGCATCCGGGCGCGGGGATTCCCGGCGTGGTGGGAAGTGCCAAGGCGACGGCGGCGTTGATGCTGGAGGATTTGAAGTGACACGTTTCGTCGCCCGGGCGCGGCCATGAAGCGCCTCGCGGTTTATTGCGGCTCGGCCTCGCCGACCG
Organism: Sphingomonas panacis; assembly: GCF_001717955.1. Classification (NCBI taxonomy): domain Bacteria; kingdom Pseudomonadati; phylum Pseudomonadota; class Alphaproteobacteria; order Sphingomonadales; family Sphingomonadaceae; genus Sphingomonas; species Sphingomonas panacis. Next base: position 1,435,583 of record NZ_CP014168.1, on the reverse strand, counting down.
ATCCCGTCTATATCGACTCCGCGCGCGCGGTTGGCCGTGCGCTCGCCGAGCGCGGCATCGGTGTCGTCTATGGCGGCGGTCGGCTCGGGCTGATGGGCGCGGTCGCCGATGGCGCGCTGGAGGCGGGTGGCGAGGTGATCGGGATCATCCCGACCGCCCTCGTTAGCGCCGAAGTCGCGCACCGGGGCTGCACCGATCTGCGCGTCGTCGAGACGATGCACCAGCGCAAGCAGGCGTTCACCGATCTGTCGGACGGGTTCATCAACCTGCCCGGCGGCACCGGCACGATGGACGAATTGTGGGAGGCGCTGAGCTGGGCGCAGATCGGCTATCACGCCAAGCCGGTCGGGCTGCTCAATGTCGCGGGCTATTACGATCATCTGATCGCGTTCGTCGCCAAGATGGGCGAGGTCGGCTTCCTGCGCCCGCAGCACCAGCGCATCCTGATCGTCGACGATACGCTCGATGGGCTGCTCGCGCAGATGGCGGCGCACGCGCCGATCGAGACGATCACCAAGATGCGCAAGGCGGATCTGTAGCGGGTGAAGGTCTTCGCACCGCTCGGGCCGAGCGAAGTCGAGGCCCCCGCGCCTCGCGTGCCCCTCGACTTCGCTCGGGGCGAACGGAGGGTGCGCTGATCTCCCCCACCCGCGCCGAGACGGTCGCTGCCGCGCACGCTTCTATCGCCCTCGGATCGAAGAGCTTCGCCGCCGCGAGCCGATTGTTCGACCGGCCGACGCGCGAAAAGGCGTGGTTGCTCTACGCGTGGTGCCGCGCCTGCGACGATATCGCCGACGGGCAGGAACATGGCCATGCGATGACTCGCGTCACCGATGCGGCGCCGCGCCTCGCCGAGATCACCGCCAAGACCGATGCCGCGCTGGCGGGCGCATACGTCGGCGATCCCGCGTTCGACGCGCTGCGCATCGTCGCCGCCGAGACGGGGCTGCCGCACCGTTTCGCGCATGATCTGATCGCCGGCTTCGCGCTCGACGCCGAGGAGTGGCGGCCGCGCAGCGAGGCCGATCTCTACACATATTGCTACCACGTCGCGGGCGTGGTTGGCTGCATGATGGCGATTGTGATGGGGGTATCCCCGCACGACCACGCGACGCTCGACCGAGCCTGTGATCTCGGCATCGCGTTCCAACTCGCCAATATCGCACGCGATATCGAGGAGGATGATCGCGGCGGGCGCTGCTACATTCCCGAAGACTGGCTGGTCGAGATGGACATCCCGCCCGGCCAACACATGAAACCGCCGTTCCGCAAGCGGCTCGCCGTGCTCGCGCGCCGCCTCGCCGACCGCGCCGCGCTGTACGAGGCGAGCGCGCGCTTTGGGGCACCGGCGCTGCCGTTCCGCTCGGCCTGGGCGGTGCTGTCAGCGGCGGCGATCTACGGCGCGATCGGCCGTGAGGTCGCCGCGCGCGGCGAACAGGCCTGGGACCACCGCGTCACCACCTCGCGCGCCGACAAGCTGCGCTTCATCCTGCGCGCGCTCGGCGAGGCGCGCGGGCGGGCGGGCATGACGATCACGCCACGCCCCGTCGGACTTTGGACGCGACCGCGCTTCTGACCCGTTCGTGCTGAGCCTGTCGAAGCACGTGCCCGGAACGCAGCGTTTGGGGCACGCACTTCGACAGGCTCAGTGCGAACGGGTGTGGGGCGGGCGGATCTTACAGCTTGCCGAACTGCGCCTCATATGCGGCGCGATCGCCAGCGGTGAGCAGCCGCGCCTGTTCGATCCAGCGATCCCGCGCCATGCGGCCCTGGAACGCGCCGAGCCGCGCGTCGAGCGCTTCGGCTTCGGTGGGGGTGAGATCGGCGATCTGTTCGACGCGGGTGTAGCCAAGTTCGGCGAGCGTGGCGGCGAGCTTGGGGCCGAGCCCCTTGAGCTGGGTCAGTTCAGGCCCGGTCGAGGGCGCGGAGACGATCTCGGGCACGGGCTGGGCAGCGACTGGCGCAGGCTCAGGGACAGCCTCGGGCTCGGGCCGGGGCGCCGGTTCGGGCGCGGCCGCGGGGGCCGGCTGCGGCGCCGGTTCGGGCGCGGCGACAGGCACCGCCGGAACATCGTCCCCCATCGGCGATTCGACCGTCGGCGGCGCGGTCGCGCCGGCGTCCTCGGCGATTTCGCGGTTCTCGGCGACCTGCTCGTCGGCCTCGCGGCGGCGGCGGCGCAGCACGGTGCCCCACCAGATCACGAGGATCGCCGCGACCGCCAGCACGATCATCAGCACGATATGCACCGTGGAGATGGCCCCCATCGCGTCGATCGAGGCGGTGCTGTGCTGGGCGCTTTGGGTGGTATCCATATCTATGCTCCGTAGGCGTCAGCCCGCCTTAACGCACGAGCGCGCCAAAGCACTACCGCGCGAGCGCCTCGGCGATCAACCGGCGTGAATTGGCGATTCCGTAGAGCGCGATGAAGCTGCCCATGCGCGGCCCCTGGCTCGATCCGAGCAGGGTTTCGTAGAGCGCCTTGAACCAATCACGCAACGTCTCGAACCCGCCCGTCTTGCCGATTTCATAGACGATGTTCTGGATCGTCTCGGCGTCGGCCTCCGGCGGCAGCGCCGCCAGCTCCGCATCGAGCCGTTCGAGCGCGGCGCGCTCCACCCCTTCCGGCGCGCGCTTGACCAGAGTCGGCGCGACGAAATCGCGGCCGTAAGCGATGGCATAGCCGATCAGCGTGTCGAGTTCGGGATAGGCTTCGGGCGTCGCGTCGGGGACGTAATTGGCGAGATAGCCCCACACCTGTTCGGCCGTCGCCTCCCCCATCACGCTGACGAGGTTGAGCAGCAGCCCGAACGTCACCGGCAGCGTGCCCTCGGGCAGCGTGCCGTCGTGGATGTGGTGGACCGGATTGCCGAGCCGTTCCTTGACCGCCTGCGCGGGATAATTGGTGCGGAACTGCCAATATTCATCAACCGCGCGCGGGATGATGCCCATGTGGAGCGACTTGGCCTTCTTCGGCTCGCGATACGCGAAGAAGGCGAGGCTCTCGGGGCTGCCATAGGTCAGCCATTGCTCGATCGAGAGGCCGTTGCCCTTCGACTTCGAAATCTTCTCGCCCTTCTCGTCGAGGAACATCTCGTAATTGAACCCCTCGGGCGGGCGCCCGCCGAGCACGCGGCAGATCTTCGAGCTTTGCGTGACCGAATCGATCAGATCCTTGCCCGCCATCTCGTAATCGACGCCGAGCGCGACCCAGCGCATCGCCCAATCGACCTTCCATTGCAGCTTGGCATGGCCGCCGAGGATGGTCTGGGTGATGCGCTCGCCGTCATCGTCGAACGCGATCAGGCCGGCGTCGGCATCGACCACCTCGACCGGCACCTGAAGCACGATCCCCGACTTGGGGCTGACCGGCAGCACCGGCGAATAGGTGGCGCGGCGGTCGGCGCCCAAGGTCGGCAGCATCACGTCGAGGATCGCCTGATAGTGGCGCAGCACCGCCTTCAAGGCATCGTCGAAGCGGCCATCGGCATAATACTCGGTCGACGAGGCGAATTCGTATTCGAAGCCGTAATCGTCGAGGAAGGCGCGAAGCCGCGCGTTGTTGTGCGCGGCGAAGCTCTCGTGCGTGCCGAACGGGTCGGGGATTCGCGACAGCGGCTTGCCGAGATGTTCGGCCAGCATCGCCTTGTTGGGAACGTTGTCGGGCACCTTGCGCAAGCCATCCATGTCGTCGCTGAACGCGATCAGCCGGGTCGGCTGGTCGCTGAGCGCGTGGAAGGCGTTGCGCACCATCGTCGTGCGCAGCACTTCGTTGAAGGTGCCGATATGCGGCAGGCCCGAGGGGCCGTAGCCGGTTTCGAACAGGATCGGCGCGGCTTGTCCGTTCTTGGCGGGCTTGCCGTCCGGGTAGCGCTTGAGGAGCTTGCGCGCCTCCTCATAGGGCCAGGCTTTGGAATCGAGGGCGGCGGCGCGGAGTTCGTCTGTCATGGTGCGACGCGAACTAGCGCCAAGTGACGCGCGCGTCACCCCAATGCGCGCTGTGTCTTCGCGGTGACGATGCCGCACGCCCGAGCGTGCGGCATCGCCGCGTGCATCACGCCATGATCTTGTCGAGCGCGGTGCAGAACGCCTTCATCTCGGCGGCCGAGCCGACCGTGATTCGGCTGACGGTCGGCCAGATCGGCCACGAGCGGCCGATCTCGACGCTTTCCTTGCGGAACGCGGCCTGCACGTCGCGCGCCGGCTTGGTCTTCCAGTCGATCATGAACATGTTCGCCTCGGTCGGCTTGACCTCGATACCCTTGTATTTCTTGAGGTGATCGAGCGTCAGCCCGCGCGCGGTCTGCATCTCGGCGCGGCGCTGGACGATCAGCGGCGCGGCGGTGAGGCTCGCGGTCGCGCAGGCGAGCGACGGGAGCGGCAGCGCGCCGGACTGCATGCCGCCGTCATAGCGCATCATCCGCGCCAGATTATCGGGGTTGGTCATGATGAAGCCCATCCGCATGCCGGCCATCCCGAAGATCTTCGAGAAGGTCCGCATCACGATCACGTCCTTGCGCTTGGGCGCGAGGTAGGATGCGGTCGGCACACCGGCGAAGTGGGTATACGCCTCGTCGATCAGCACCACCGCGTCGGCGGGCTTGTTGTCGAGCAGCCATTCGATGTCGGCGAGCGGGGTGATCGTGCCGGTCGGGTTGTTGGGGGTGCAGATGTAATAGAGGCCGGCGTTGGGATCGGCGGCGAGCATCGCTTTTACGTCGTGGGTATAGTCCTTGGTGAGCGGCACCGCCTTGACCGGCACCTTGAGCCAGGCGGCGGTACGGCCCGCCAATTCGAAGGTCGGGTCGGCGGTGACGAGGCCACGCCCCGGCGCGCAGAAGGTGACGACCGCGCGCGACAGCGGATCGCTCGACCCCGGCCACGGCGCGACATGATCGTAGGGGACGCCCTCGACCGCCATCACCGCCTTGATGAAATCACTGCGCTCGTCGTGCGGCGCATAGCGGTTGCCGCTGGCGATGATCGCCGCCGCCGCTTTCTGGCCGGGCATGAACGGTCCGGTCCAGCATTCGTTGGCGCCGATCCGCACCTTGGCGGTCGGCGCGGGATCGGGCACGCCGCCCGAGGCCCAGGCCGGGCGGCCGAGCGTCGCCGCCGCCGCGCCGACCCCGAACACCGCCGCGATCCGCGCCAGATCACGCCGGCCGAAGCCGCGGCCCAACAGATCGTCCTGAACCTCTTCCGTCACCATCACGCTATCCGACATGTTTTTCGCCCCTGACAAAAGTGAGAATTTCCAATCGATCGCCGAGCGGTTCAGCGCAGATGCAGCGCCTTCATGAACATCGTCAGCGAGATCACGACGAGATACAGCCCGAACACCTTCTTGAGCGGTGCCGCCGGCAGATTGTGCGCGACCGCGACGCCATAAGGCGCGGTCAAGATCGACATCGATGCGATCGCAAAGGTCGCCGGCAGATTGACGTAGCCGAGCGATCCCCACGGCAGGCCCTTCTCGCCGAAGCCGGTGATCGCGAAGCCGATCGCGGTCGGGATCGCGATCAGCACGCCGATGCCCGCCGCGGTCGCGATCGCCTTGTGGATCGAGCGGCCGCACAAGGTCATCACCATGATGGCGATGCTGCCCCCGCCAATACCGAGCAGCGAGGAGAAGGTGCCCAGCCCCCCGGCGATGGCGACGCGCGGCGCGAGGCCCGGCATCGTATCGGAAATGACGAAGTTGCTGAGCTTGGGGATGAGGAAGTTGACCGACATCAGCAGCACGCCGATCGCGAAGATCAGCAGCAGGATATGCCCGTCGACATGGTCCGCCAGCACGACGCCGATCGCGTCCCCCAGCACCAGCCACGGCGCCCAGGTCTTGAGCACTTCCATGTCGACCGCGCCGCGCTTCGCATGCGCGCGGAACGAGCGGATCGAGGTGACGATGATCGTCGCCGCCGACGTGCCGATCGCGACATGCGCATATTGCGATTTATCACCGCCGAGCAGCGGCAACAGGTACACCAGGGCCGGCACGACGATGAAGCCGCCACCAACGCCGAATATCCCCGCCGTGAAGCCGGCCGCGAGCCCCGCGACCAACAACGCCATCAGCGGGATGAGCCACGCCGTCATTTCCACCGTCATTGAGAAACAACCCCCTTATCGATCGTTCGCGCGTTTTTCGCGCTGCGCCCCATGTGTAACGAATCAGTCAAAGCGATCCGCCACCGGACATATCCGGCGGCAACAATTTTTCCCGGTGCGACCTTTCTTTTGCGGCGCAACATTAAAGTCAACTCAATATCGTTGCTTGACAGGAAAACGCCGCGATCGCGGCGGGGCTGTGGCGGATTCGGCACAGCCGGCGCCGCGCGCAGGTTGAGGATGCGGTGCCGGCGCGTGCCGCCGCTTAGGCCGCGACTCTGCAATGTCGGTGGGTTGGAGCGTTCAGACCGCTGCGAAGGCGCGCAGCGGCACGGCAAAGCCGACCTCGGGCACGAACGGTCCGTGCGTGGCGGTCCGGTTCCGCCCGGCATCCTTGGCGGCGTACAATGCCGCGCGCGCGGGGACGTCCTGACGAACGATCTCCGACCGCGATCGCGGCGACGCCGATCTCGCGCCAGTCGGTGGCGGCGAAAATCGCGTCAGATCGAGGGAGATGAAGGGCTCCTCCGCAACCGGCGAAGCCCTCCTAATCTGGTAATGTTACTTGGCGTCCTTCAGCCCGACGCACTGCTTCCACACGCCCCCGATCGTGCCGAACGCCTTGCGATATTCGATACGGCTGCCCGTACCCTCCGGGAAGATCGAGAAAGCGAGCGAGACGCCGCCATAACCGTTCTTGATCAACACGACGCGCGAACCGTCATCTTTCTCGAGCGCAGCGGTGTTATTCTTGTTCGCGAGACAGAAGGACGTCTCCTTCGCCGACTGCGACGAGTGGAAGGTCTCAGTGACGGGCATATCAAGCACCTTCTGAGTCGACGCGCATCCGCCGACTGCGACCAGCATGGCCGCAGCACCCAATTTCAGCTTCATTGCATAACCCCCGTTAGACACGGCCCGAAAGGGCCGCGCGCACGCTCTTCCGCGCGAGTGATCGCCTGTCAAGGTCGTGCGGTGACCCGAACGAGCGCTTCAACAATTCCCCGGTCCGACCTCCAAGATCGCGGTCAACAAACCTGTATTCTCCGTCAGTTCGCCGCCGCCACCGCCTCGAGCGCGGCATCCATCGCCGGCGTGGCGCTCGCGCCGTCGGGGATGTCGTTGGCGAACAGCGCGAAGGTCAGCGTGCGCCCGCTCTTCGCGATCAGCCAGCCCGACAGCGCCGAGGTGGCGTTGAGGCTGCCGGTCTTGGCGAACAGCCTGTGGTCGAGCGGCGTGCCGGCGAACCGCCGCGCCAGCGTCCCATCGGCCCCGCCGACCGGCAACGTCTCGCGCCATGCCGCACCCCAGCGCTGGCGCGCGATCCAGCGCAGCAGCGTGACGACCCCGCGCGGGCTGACGCGGTTGTAGGTCGACATGCCCGATCCGTCGGAGAGATCGACCGCCGCGCGCGGCACGCCCGCCTCGGCCAGCACGCGCCGCACTTCCGCCTGCCCGTCGGCGATCGAGCCGCTGCCGCGCACCCGCCCGATCCGGCGCAGCAGCAGTTCGGCGTGGAGGTTCTGGCTCTGCTTGTTGGTGATCCGCACATCCCCGGCGAGCGGCGGCGGCACGGCCCGCGCCAGCGCCTGCGGTTCCGGCGGATGCGCGGCGGGCGCGCCGCCACGCCGGACGGGATCGTCGGCGGGGCCGGGCGGGCGATGCCGCACCACGATCCGCCCGGTCACGTTCACACCCCGCGCGCGCAGGAGCGTGCGGAAGGTCCACGCGGCATAGTCGGCGGGATCGTCGATGCCGATCCGCTCGCGCAGCGGCTTGGCGCCGAGCGCGATCGTGCCGGTGATCCGCAGCACCCGCCCGTTCGGCGCGCGATCGAAGCCGATCGCGGTCGCGCCGCCCGCCACCGTCATCGCGGCATTCTCAACCGTATAATAAGGCGCGACTGCGATGACCGGCGCCGCGCCTGAAGATGCGGCAGGCGTCACCGTGACCGGCAGTTCGTTGTCGTCGAGCGTCAGCGCCGAGACGCCGGTGCCCGAGCGGGTCGGGATGTTGTTCCAGCTCATCCCCGGGCTCCAGCGCAGGTCCGGGAACCAGCTATCGTCGCCGATCACGTCGCGCACGCTGCGCGTCTTCGCCGCCACCGCATCGGCGAGCGTGGCGAGGCAATCGACCGAGCAATCCGCCGCGCTCGACAGCCGCGCGTCGCCGTGCCCCGCCAGCACCACGTCGCGCCCGTCGATCCGCACGCTCGCACCGCCCCCGGCATCGGGCAAGGACAGGTCGCCGAGCGTCGCATAGGCGGTCGCGGTGGTGAAGATCTTGGTATTCGAGGCCGGCATGAAGCGGTCGTCGGGATGCACCGCGACCCGTTCGCGCCCGTCCGCATCCAGGACGAGCAAGCCGAAGCGAGTCCCCGCCGGCGCGGTGGCGAGCGCAGCCGCGATCGGTCCACCCGGCGCCTGTGCGGCAGCAGGGGCTGCGAGGACGAGACACAGAGACAGCGCACGCTTCATGCGCAACAGCGTAGCGAACGAGGCCGCATCCGCAACGCATAGCCGCCCGGTGATCGACGCGAGCGTCCTGAACCTTTTCTTGTTCTCCCGCGCACGCGGGAGCCCAGGGCCAAGCAAAACCACGATTACGGCTCCTGCGACTCTGGACTCCCGCCTGCGCGGGAGAACAAGAAGGGGCATGTCGCGTGCACTCCGCCAGCGGCCCGACCGCCGCCAATCTTGACGCGAGACTCGTCCCGCGCGATGATCGCGGCGGAACCAACAGCGCACATTCAGGGAACTTCGAAGCATGGCGAGCCGCGTGCAGCCGCCGCTATGGCGTGAGACGGTGAAGGCTGGCGCGGTGCGCAGCAGCCGGGTGATCGGCGCGATGGCGATCCTGATCGGTGTCGTCGCGTTCGTCATCGCGCTGGCGAGCTACCATTCGGGCGATCCGTCGTTCAACACCGCTTCGGGAGGGCCGGCGCGCAACTGGCTCGGCCCGGTCGGCGCGTGGAGCGCTGACCTGATGCTGTTCCTGTTCGGGCCGATCGTGGTGCTGATGCTGCCGGTGCTGTTGCTGATCGCGCTGCGGCTGTGGCGCGACGTGCCGGTCGGGCGGTGGCGGCTGATGCTGCTGCTCGCGACCGCCGGCGTGGTGCTGATGGGGACGACGCTCGCGCTGATCTCGGCGACGGCGGTGCTGTGGCTGCCGGCCGGATGGGGCGGGCTCGCGGGGCTCGCCATCGCCGATTCGCTGCGCTTCGCGCTCGGCTTCATCCCCGATCAACAAGCGATGCTGTGGACCGCGCGCGCGCTGGGCGGGCTGATCGGTCTGGCCGGACTCGCCTGCTGGGCGTCGAGCTTCGTCGTCGGGCTCGACGGCGCGAGCATCCCGCGCCGGATCAAGGCGCTCGCCGATCTGCGCGAGCAGGGCGGGCTGGTCGAGGATGACCGCGAGCCCGCCGCGCCGCGCGCGCCCGACGCGCCGCGCATCACCGTGCCGCGCCCGGTCGCCCTGCCCGACGCCCGCCCCGCCCCGGTGATCAGCGACCGCACGATGGCCAGCGTCGCCGCGCCGCGCCCGCGCGCGCAGCAGACCTCGTTCGATCTCGGCGACAGTTCGCAACTGCCCTCGATCGACCTGCTCAACCCGGCCCCCGCCTCGACCGGCGGGCCGATCGACAAGGCCGCGCTCGAACGCAATGCCCGGCTGCTCGAATCGGTGCTCGACGATTTCCATGTGAAGGGATCGATCGTCAACGTCCGCCCCGGCCCGGTGGTGACGATGTACGAGCTCGAACCCGCGCCGGGCATCAAGGCCAACCGCGTCATCCAGCTCGCCGACGATATCGCGCGCAACATGTCGGCGATTTCGGCGCGTGTCGCGACGATTCCGGGGCGCACCGTGATCGGCATCGAACTCCCCAATGCGCGCCGCGAGATGGTGGGCCTGCGCGAACTGATCGACGCGATCGAGGACGAACCTGGCTCGCTGCCTTTGGTGCTCGGCAAGAACATCGCCGGCGATCCGGTGATCGCCAACCTCGCGCCGATGCCGCATCTGCTCGTCGCGGGCACCACCGGATCGGGCAAGTCGGTCGGCCTCAACAGCATGATCCTGTCGCTGCTGTACCGGCTCCGGCCCGACCAGTGCCGGATGATCATGATCGATCCCAAGATGCTCGAACTGAGCATGTACGACGACATCCCGCACCTGCTCTCTCCCGTCGTCACCGATCCCGCCAAGGCGGTGCGCGCGCTTAAATGGGCGGTCGAACAGATGGAGGACCGCTACCGGCAGATGTCGTCGGTCGGCGTGCGCAGCCTCGCCAGCTTCAACGACAAGGTGCGCGCCGCCAAGGTCAAGGGGCAGCCGCTCGGCCGCAAGGTGCAGACCGGCTACCACCCCGACACCGGCGCGCCGATCTACGAGGAAGAGACGCTCGACTATCAGATCCTGCCGCAGATCGTGGTGATCGTCGACGAGCTCGCCGATCTGATGATGACCGCGGGCAAGGAAGTCGAATTCCTCATCCAGCGGCTCGCGCAGAAAGCGCGCGCGGCCGGCATCCACCTCATCATGGCGACCCAGCGGCCGTCGGTGGACGTCATCACCGGCGTCATCAAGGCGAACCTTCCAACGCGGATTTCCTTCCACGTCACCTCGAAGATCGATTCGCGCACCATTCTGGGCGAACAGGGCGCCGAGCAACTGCTCGGCAAGGGCGACATGCTGTACATGCCCGGCGGCAAGGGCATCGTTCGCGTCCACGGCCCGTTCGTGTCCGACGACGAGGTGCATGCCGTCGCCGATCACTGGCGTGCGCAGGGCCGGCCCGATTACATCCAGTCGGTGACCGAGGAGCCCGAGGAGAGCTTCGCGATGGACGGCGCGCCGGCCGGCGAGGATTCGGCCGAGGACCAGCAATATCGCAACGCGATCCAGTTGGTGTGCGAAAGCCAGAAGGCCTCGACCTCGTGGCTCCAGCGCCAGCTTCGCATCGGCTACAACTCGGCGGCGCGGCTGATCGAACGGATGGAGAAGGACGGCATCGTCGGCCGCCCCGACCATGTCGGCCGCCGCGAAGTGCTGCGCGACCGCGAGGGCAACCCGGTTTAGGGGACGCACGACGCACGCCCGGACTCGGCCGGGGCCAACGCCGCCGGAATGCGTTAAGAGCGGGTTCAAGCCGCGCCGCCTAAGTCTCGCGCGCAGATTTCGGGAGTTACCACATGATCCGTTCTCCGGCCTGGGCGCTGCTCGCGGCGCCCGCCCTCATCGCCGCCGCGCCTGCCAACCAGGATCTCGCGCTCGTGCAGAAGCACCTGCGCAGCATCCAGACGATGACCGCGGCGTTCACGCAGACCGATCGCAACGGCAAGGTCGTCACCGGCACGCTGACGCTCAAGCAGCCCGGCAAGATCCGCTTCCAATATCAGAAGGGCGTGTCGATCCTGATCGTCGGCGACGGCAAGGCGCTGACCTTCATCGATTATTCGGTGCGGCAGGTGCAGCGCTGGCCGATCGGCTCGACTCCGCTCGGCGTGCTGCTCAACCCCGATCGCGACATCGCCGGCATCGCGCACGTCGTCGACAGCGGCGATCCGCGCATCATCTCGATCGACGCGGCCGATCCCAAGCATCCCGAATACGGCCGGATCAACATGGTCTTCACCCGCGACGCCGCCGCGCCGGCGGGGTTGCGGATGGAAGGCTGGGTCGCGCTCGATTCGCAGAACAACCGCACCACCATCCGCCTCTCGGACGAACGGTTCAACGCGCCCGTCTCCGACGGAACGTTCCGCTGGAACGACCCGCGCAGCAAATCGCCGAAGGGCTGAGCTTCCCCGCGCAACGCAATGTTTCCGTGGGGAAACACAATAACGCCGATGTCATCCGATTCTGGCCGGTTCGTTCATAGTGGCGACAGGTTCACGGGCCTAGATCGGTCTTGCGGTTGCGGGGACCTTGAGATTTCCCCCTGTTGCTTGAGGCTCCGCTCCCCGCCTGCGTGACGAACGCCGGTCGGCCCTCGCTCCATGCCCCCGGAGCGAGGGCCTTTCCGTTTTCGCGCCCTGCCGACCGGAATGCGCCCCTGTAAACAACCGCGCTGGCGTAGCGTCGCGGCGATGGCTACATGCCTGCAATGCCTTCTTCCGCCGCCGACACGCTGAAAATCGTCTCCTGGAACATCAACTCGGTGCGGTTCCGCATCGAGATCGTCGAACAGTTCCTGCGCGAGGTTTCGCCCGACATCCTGTGCCTTCAGGAAACCAAGGTGATCGACGGCGATTTCCCCGCCGCCGCGTTCAAGGCGCTCGGCTACAAGCACATCATGCTCCACGGCCAGCGCATGCACCACGGCGTCGCGATCCTCAGCCGTGTGCCGCTGGTCGAGGACGACCGGCTCGACTGGCAGGCGAATCGCGAGGCGCGCCATATCGGCGTGCGGCTGGCGAACGGGATGCGGATCGAGAACGTCTATGTGCCGGCGGGCGGCGACGTGCCCGATCGCGACGTGAACCCCAAGTTCGGCCAGAAGCTCGATTTCGTCGAGCGGATGACCGCCTGGTCGAAGAGCCTCACCGCGCCCACGCTGCTGGTCGGCGATTTCAACATCGCGCCGCTGCCCTCGGACGTATGGGGGCACAAGCAATTGCTGAACGTCGTCAGCCATACGCCGATCGAGGTCGATGCGCTCGACCGGCTCAAGGCGTCGAACACCTGGGTCGATCTCGGCCGGCATTTCCACCCCGCCCCGGCGCGGCTGCATACGTGGTGGAGCTACCGCTCGCCCGATTTCACCGTCAACGATCGCGGGCGCCGGCTCGACCATATGTGGGCGACCGCCGAGGTCGCCGCCAAGGCGGTGTCGCATACCGTGTTCGAAGGCTGCCGGAGCTGGCTCAAACCCTCCGATCACGTGCCGATCATGACCGAGTTCGCGGCATGAGCGATGCACGGCTGACCGCGCTGGCGATCGACGCGCTGCGGCGCGGCTGGCCGATCGCGATCCACGGCGCGGATGGTAGTTTGGCGCTGCTGCCGATCGAAACCGCCGATCCGGCGCGGCTCGCCGCGTTCGATCCGACCGGCGTCGCGCCGGTGCTGCTCAGCGCCGGCCGCGCGGTGACGCTCAAGCTCGCCAACCAGCGCGACGCCGCCGTGCCCGACGCGCCGGTGCTGATCGACCGCACGCGCTGGCTCGATTTCGCCGCCGCGACCGCACTCGCCGATCCGCAATTCGATCTCCAGAACCCGCTGATGGGGCCGTTCTACGCGACCCCGCTCGCCGAGACCGCGGCGGCCGGCGCGGCGCTCGCGCTCGCGCGGATCGGCGGGATGCTGCCGGCGTTCTTCGCGCTGCCGGGCGGATCGGCCGCGCTGACGATCACCCCGGCCGATATCGGCGCGCACGAGGATGCGGCGCGCCTCACCATCGCCACGCACGCGCGCCTGCCGGTCGCGGGCGCCGAACACGCCGAGATCTACGCCTTCCGAACCCCCGAAATGCCCGGCGAGCATGTCGCGCTGCTGATCGGCACGCCCGACGGCACGCCGCCGCTGGTGCGGCTGCACAGCGAATGCCTGACCGGCGACGTGCTCGGCAGCCTGAAGTGCGATTGCGGCCCGCAACTCGACGCGGCGATCGCGGCGATCACGGCGAGCGGCTGGGGCATCCTGCTGTATCTGCGGCAGGAGGGGCGCGGCATCGGCCTGATCAACAAGCTGCGCGCCTATGCGCTTCAGGATCAGGGCTTCGACACGGTCGACGCCAACACGAGGCTCGGCTTCGCGATCGATTCGCGCAATTTCGCGGTGGCGGCGCGGATGCTCGCGCTGCTTGGGCAGGATGCGGTGCGGCTGCTCACCAACAACCCCGAAAAGGTCGCGCAACTCGAAGCGGCTGGCATCACCGTCACCCAGCGCGTTCCGCACGTGCTGCCCGCCAACCCGCACAACGAACGCTATCTGGCGACCAAGCGCGACCGCACCGGGCACCAGTTCTGAGCCGCTCCTTCTAGGGAGGTCAGCTCCCGCCCAGTTGCGGCCGTTCAGCGGATCGTTAGATTGGACGAGTGAGACGCTTACTTGTCCTATCATTTCTAGCGCTGGCGAGTTGCGGGGGAAAAGCCGAGCCAGAATTAACGCATGGCTTGCCGGCTAATTTCAAAGAGGGAACCGCAGAACTAAACAGGCGAGTTCAACTCCGTTTTCCGATTGGCTCGTCCGAATCAGAAGTGGTTAAGCAGTTGAGAGGAGATGGCTTTATTTTAGGCCCCGCTGCCAAAGATGAGGATGGCCCGTGGCACGATGCAACCTTCGAGCGGAAAGGTTTTCCCTGCATCATTGGGTGGTCAATCCGGTGGAGAGCAGAGGCATCGCGGATTACACGCATATGGGCAATATATGCCGGTCAATGTCTCTGAGGCGCGATGTTCGCTCCCCAGCCACGTTGCGCCGTTCGCGCGCCTTTCCCAACGCTCCGCTCATCCCCATCTCCGCCTACCTCACGCGCAATTCTGCGACCTGGAGGGTGCGGATGTCACAGGCAGCCGCTATGGGAGCGTCATGACCGAGATCAAAGTCGCTGCGCTGCAGCTCGCCTTCAGCAACGATATTGATGCCAATATCGCCCATGTCTCAGAGCTCGTCCGCGAGGCGGCCAGCAAAGGCGCGCAGGTGATCCTGCCGCCCGAACTGTTCGAGGGGGAATATTTCTGCCGGGTCGAGGACGAGGGGCTGTTCGCCACCGCCAAGCCGACCGCCGAGCACAAGGCGGTGCTGGCGATGCAGGCGCTGGCCAGGGAACTCGGCGTCTATATCCCGACCAGCTTCTTCGAGGCGGACGGGCCGCACCATTACAATTCGCTGGCGATGATCGGCCCCGACGGCGGCGTGATGGGCGTCTACCGCAAGAGCCACATCCCCGATGGCCCCGGCTATGAGGAGAAATTCTACTTCCGCCCCGGCAACACCGGCTTCAAGGTCTGGCCGGGGCCGCCAATTTCGGGGAAAGCCGCCACGCTCGGCGTCGGGGTGTGCTGGGATCAATGGTATCCCGAGACGGCGCGCGCGATGATGCTGATGGGCGCCGAAATCCTGTTCTACCCGACCGCGATCGGCAGCGAGCCGCACGATGCCGATCTCGATACCTCGCGGCTGTGGCGGCGCGCGATGGTCGGCCATGCCGTGTCGAACGTGGTGCCGGTGGTGGCGGCGAATCGAATCGGCACCGAACACGGCCAGAGCTTCTACGGGCACAGCTTCATCTGCGACGAACGCGGCGATCTGGTCGCGGAATTCGGTGCGGGCGAGACTGGCGTGCTGACCGCGACCTTCGATCTCGATCGCGTCAAGCGCCACCGCGCCGCTTTCGGCTTCTTCCGCGATCGTCGGCCCGACCTGTACGGACGGCTCGCGCAGGACGTGTGAACGCTATCATTCGCAAAGTTTCACCACTCGTCGACGCAGAACACCGCATCGTCGTATTTCTGCAAGAGTAATTGCAAATTTTGCACTTGCGAGCGGCCGTGTTGCGGCGCACAAAGAGTGTGCCTTTCAGGCATCCTCTCCTAAAACTTTTCAGGCCGGTCTCGTAC
The DNA here is from genome assembly GCF_001717955.1 of Sphingomonas panacis. Taxonomy (NCBI): domain Bacteria; kingdom Pseudomonadati; phylum Pseudomonadota; class Alphaproteobacteria; order Sphingomonadales; family Sphingomonadaceae; genus Sphingomonas; species Sphingomonas panacis. The sequence goes on along the minus strand of NZ_CP014168.1, from coordinate 1,419,912 downwards.
CGGCCTTTTTTTTTTGGTTTCGACTCGGCTAGGCCTCTGCGTGTCGTAGCCGCCGTCTCGAACATAAGAACGCCCTGGGGAGGACGCCGCCGGTAAGACCGGCACCGGCGATTACGATACGCGGGGGATCGAGCGAGGCGCTCTCCTCCGCGTCCGTGTTTGTTTTGACGAAGCAGCCAATCTCCGCCCTCTCGTTCGCAATTACACGTGCCCGCGAAGCTCCAGCGCGCGCGCGAACACCGCCTCGAACATCTCGCTCGTGAGCACGCCGGTGTTCTGGTTGTGGCGCGAGCAGTGATAGCTATCGATCAGTATGCGCCCGTCGGGCATGCGATGCTCGGCAAGGTGGGCGAACCGCGCTTTGGGGAGCCGCCCGCCGAGCACCTTCACCGCCGATTGGTGCGCCCGCTCGCCGAGCGCGACGAACACGCGCGCGCTTGGCAAGGCCGCGACCTGATCGTCGAGGAACGCGCGGCAGGTGCGGATTTCCTCGGGCGTCGGCTTGTTCTCGGGCGGCAGGCATTTGACCGCACTGAGGATGATCGCGCCGTCCAGCCGAAGCGAATCATCGGGCTTGGCCTCGTACACGCCCGAGGCGAGACCGAATTTGGCGAGCGTCGCGAACAGCAGGTCGCCGGCGTAATCGCCGGTGAACGGCCGCCCGGTGCGATTCGCGCCGTGCTTGCCGGGGGCGAGGCCGATGATGCCGAGCCACGCTTGCGGATCGCCGAACGCGGGCACGGGCGCGTTCCACCATTTCGGATATTCGACTCGCAGCGCATCGCGCACCGCGACGAGGCGCGGGCAGCGCGGGCAATCGTGCGGCGGCTCGGTCTCGGGCAGCGGGCTCGTCGGGACGAACGCCTCCGGCGCGGGATCGGGCAGGTCGGAGACGGGCGGGTTGGGGCTTGGGGACAGCATCACGCTGGCGTAGGCGGGTGCCGCCATGCCGACAAGCTATGCCCTCGCGCTCGGATCGAACCGCCGCGGCCGCCACGGGTCTCCTGCCGCCGAATTGCGCGCCGCGATCGCCGGGATCGCCCGGCTCGGGCGGGTCCGCGCGGTCGCGCCGGTGTTCGATACAGCACCGCTCGGGCCGTCGTCGCGGCGCTTCGCCAACAGTGCGGTATTACTGGAAACACCGCTCGATCCGCCGGCTTTGCTCGCCGCGCTCAAGGCCATCGAGCGCGGCTTCGGGCGGCGGCGCGGCCAGCGCTGGGGGGCGCGCGTGATCGATCTCGACATCATCCTGTGGAGCGGCGGGCGCGTGCGCCTGCCGAAGCTCGTCATCCCGCATCCCGCCTTCCGCGCGCGTCGCTTCGTGCTCGATCCGCTCGCGCAGATCGCCCCGCTGTGGCGCGATCCGCAGTCGGGGCATACCATCCGCCAGCTCGCCGCGCGGGCACGCATGGTTGACCGGCGGGCCAAGCGCCCCTAACGGGCGTCCTTCGGTTGGGGGCTCGTAGCTCAGTCGGTAGAGCAACGGACTTTTAATCTGTAGGTCCCGGGTTCGAATCCCGGCGAGCCCACCACCGAGCCGAAAAAACGGCGGAAATCAGCCGTTCTTGTCAGGGTTAGGCAAATTCGGGTCAGCCCGGTTAGCCAATTCTGCCGGATTTCGCTCCGAAAAGCGTTCGATCACCCGCCCCAGCGTGAGGTCGGCGAGGCGTTCTTGCTCGATGCCGGCGACATAGGTGCGGACCTCCTCGTCGCCCTTCCAGCCGCCTACCGCCTTGATGCCCTGCTGCGTTGCCTCGGTCTCGGCCGAGCGGCGCGCGATCGCCTTGCGCAAGCCGTGCGCGGTACATTGCGGCAGGCCGGCCGCGTCGCACCACTCGCGCATGCGGTTGCCAAAGCCGTCTTTCGTGAAGGGCTTGCCATAGTGGGTGACGAGGAAGGTATCGATTCCCACGGTCGGCATCGCCTCGATCGCGCGGCGTAGATCCGGCGCGACGGGTAGCCAGAGATCCGCGCCATTCTTGCGCGCCTCGAAATTGATCTTCCCGCGCACGATGTGCTTTCGACCGAACCGCGTCGCATCGCCGCGCCGCTGCCCGGTCCAAAGCAGGATTTCCAGCGCCAGGCGCGCGTTCGTGCCGAGTGGATGGTGATCCTTGTAACGTTGGATGTCGGCTTCGGTCCAACTGTAGAAGCTGCCGATCTTAGCCTTGCCGACCGGCGCTGCTTCCTCAACGGGATTGTCGGTGCGCCACTTGATGCGTTTGGCGTAGCGGAACAGCCGATCCAGTTCCTCGCGCAGGTTCATCGCGGCCACCATGCCCCCGACGGTGCGGCCTTTGTCGGTTTTCCGCTTCTCGCAGCGAGCGAGCAGGATTGCTTCGATATGCTCGAAGGTGAAATTGGCGACCAGGTCGTTGCCGAACTCCGCGCGGATGCTCTCGAGGATCCCGCGCCGGCGCTTGCGGCTCTCATCCGAACCCGCACCGCGAAAATCGGCCGAGGCATAGAAGCGGTTGAGCAGATCACTGACGCTACGCGGGATCACACCGGGGCTGGCCGCACTCGCCTTGCTGGCGCCATCCACTAGCGCCCGATACTCTGCGTCGAAGCCCGGCTGATCGGGCAAGGTCTTCATGTAGGACGCCGGCGCGCCAGTCTTGCGGAAGCGCGCGCGCAACTTGCCGTGGCGATCGGGGCCGACAGTCACGTTGCGATAGCGGGTTTTCATCGTCGGGGCAGGATCCTGTCGAGCGGATTGGCCGGTGCGGGCAGTTCCACCGAATCGTCGGCCGCATCGATCACCATGTTACCGGTTACGTCAATTCCGACGCGAACGCGCGTAAAGCCAGCCGCCCGCGCGCCGCGCAACGCCCGCGTAATGTCCTGTTGTTTGAACCGGGCGGGCGCCGTCATGCCGCCATCCTCTCCAACTCGGCGACCGCCGTGGCGATGCGCTCCACCGCCGTTGCGAAATATCGCGGATCCCGCTCGATGCCAGTGAAGCGCTTGCCGGCGCGGATCGCGGCGACGCCGGTCGAGCCTGTTCCCATGAACGGGTCGCAAATGCTCGTGCCGGCCGCGTTGGCGATGATCTTGCTCATCAGGGCGTCTGGCTTGCAGGTCGGATGGTCGAAGCGCGCGGCGAGGCGCGGCGACGATATGCGGCTGACGCGCATCAGCTCGGCGAGCGTGCCCGAAGGATGATATCCGCGGTTCCACGCATGGACGTAGAACTCGACGTCGGGCCGATAATGCTTGTTGGCGACCGGCTGCGGGTTCGTCTTCTGCCAGACGCACAGCGCATGGCGGTGGAACTGGCCTTGGACCAGGCGCAGCAGCTCGGCGAGCTGGTCGTTGTGGGCGAAGACGATCGCCGCGCCGCACAGCAGCGGGTTGACGATCGCCATGTCGAAGCCGCGATGCAGCGCCTCGTCCGTGATCCGGTCCATGTTCGGGCGCGCCTTGCGGTAGCGCCCGCCACCCTCGGCGCGGAACCGGTAGGGCGGGTCCGCTACGTCGGCATCGTGGAAGCCGAGCTGAGGACGGATGTTGTAGGCGTCGCCGCAGTAGAGCGTGGCCCGGCCTATGATGACGGGCGTCATGCCGCTTCCTTCACCCGTTGGGCATCGTACAGGGCAGCTATGCGGTCGCGGATCAGTTGAGGCGTGTCGTAGGGCGAGGCGAGACCGTGCATGGCGAGGATCGCGGTGCGGGTGGTCAGGATGACGCTCGCTTCTGCGAGCGAGGGCACGCGCTGTGGCCAGCCCTTCACGTAGCGGAGGTTAGCGGGCATCCTATCCTCAAGCCGGCGCCGCTCCTGGGCGAGCGCCTTGCCGCGCGCGAAATCTGCCGCGAGCGACGCCGGCAACAGATCCGGCGCGACATCGCCGAGCCAGCGCTCGGGCTGGAATGAGAAGGTCGAGGTAGCCTCGATATCGACCAAGTGCAGCAGCACGCCGAGGTTACCGGGCGCGCGCGCCGCCACGCCGATATCGTTCGCCGAAGCCAACACACAGAAGGCGCAGCCGAACCGGGTGCTGCCCAGCGGATATGCCTCGGCGAGTGGCAGGCGCTCGCGCGCGATGTAGGTATAGACCTCGTCCTCGCGGACATCGACGCCCGGGTGCCAAGTGATGATGCCGCCCCCGTTGGCTCGCACCCACGGCTTCCCTTCGACCTTAGAAATTGGCGCAAGGCGGCGTTTGAGGCTCTCCTCGCGGCGGATGCCGACGACGGAAAGGATTTGTGTGCCGCGCCAGCGGCGCAGCAGCTCGGGGAGGATGACCTGCGTCTTCAACTCGGCTGTGCAGAAGCGGTTGCTGGCCGAACTCCACGGACCGGTGAGGTGGTAAGTGAGCAGATCGACATAGCGCTCGCAGCCCAGCTCGAAGCGGCGTTTCCAGCGATCAACCAGATCGCCAGCCTTGCGGCGCACGATGATGAGCGGCACGCCGATCGCGGCGGCGGCCGATTCGACCAGCGCGGGCGTCGATCGCCACTCGATCCGGCCGAGATCTGCATGGACTGCCGCGCGCCGCTCGCGCGGGTGGCTGAGCTGGTCGAGCAGCGCGTTGGTGGCATGGCCGATCGAGACGCTGTCCTTGCCGCCTGACAGGCTGAAAGCGACGGGCGCGCCCGCTGCGATGGCGGCACGCACGCGATCGTCAATGGCAAGATTTGCGAAGCCGGCGGCGAAGAGGTTCATCTGCGACCTCATCGATCTGCCCTCCCGCGAAACCGGGCGTCGAGCTTGGTCGCGGTGACCTCGACTGACCACATCCCGAGAGTTAGGCGGATATAGCCGCCATCCCAATCGCCGTTGCGATCGGATTGAACGGCACCGCCCCATGTGACGCGCGGAAGCCAGCGCATCACAACGCCACCTCGGCCGGGGTCGGCCAATTCCAGACACCCTGTGCGCCGCGCATCGGGATCTGCACGCCCCAATGTTCGATATCGAGCATTGGCCAGCCCCAGTTTGCATGCTGGTCGCGATCACTGTCGTTCGCGCGGGGCACGCCGAACTCTTCGGCTATGTCAGTGCCAAGGCGCGGTTCGCCGACGATCGCGGTGCCGAGGCCGGCCGACATCGGGAGTTGCCCTTCCAGCGCGGCGTTGAGGACGGGTATCGCCAATTCGGGCTTGAGGCACAGTTCGGCCGCAGCCTGGGCGAATGCGTCGCAGCGGTCGCGCAACGCCAATGCACAGAGCATATCGTTGAGATCGTCGCGACGGACTTTGTGCGCTCCCGCGTGGATGACGATGCGCTGGCCGATGACGGAACGCGGCGCGCGCCAGCCGCGAAACTCGTAGGGCTTGGCGCCGGCGATAATGAGCGAGGCCCAGGGCTGCCAGATGGTGAGGGCTTTCATCGCACGATGATCCACTCGTGAGCGCAGCCCGGACCCCAGTTCTTGCTCCTGACCCGGCCGGCCGCTTCGAGGCGGTGCAGGCGACGGCGAACCTTCGCGACAGAGATCGCGCTACGCTGGACGTGCAACTCCGAGGCGAGAACGTTGCGTATGACGTAGGTGAAGATCCCGGAGGGGCGATGCTGCATCGCTGCTAGGATCTGCTCGTCGGTGATGGCCGTTTTATTGGTTTGCGCGAGAGCGCTTTCGACCGCGTCCAGCACGGCTTGCATATCGCTCATGTGCGTCAAGCCAGCGGCGTTGAACACCTGGGCCATCGTTCGCTCGCCGATGTTATAGAGCTGGGTGTTGCCGGCAGCGGCGCAAGCGAGGGTCTCGCGAACGATCGCGCTGATCCATTCCTGGCCGCCTTCGTCCAGCTCGCCCCATTCGATGGCGCAGTAGACGCGCATCAGCGGTTCGCTGTTGGTGATGCGTTCGGCGAGGGGGAACACGGTCTGGAGCGCTACGGCGCGGATCTCCGCAGGGCTTTTGCGCGGATGTGTCGTGATGGATGTCGGATCAAACATGATCTACCCCCGCGCCGAAGTGGAGTGGGGTTTCGGCGAGGACGCCGAGCAGGAACATGCGATCGAGCGGCTCGGCGGGCTTGTAGATATCGCTGTGCATCTGCCGAGTCGGCGCACGCATGTGGTCGAGCTGGATCAGCCGACGGACCGCGCGATCTGGCATCCATTGCAGGGGTTCGCCGGAAATCGCCGCGAGTTGCAGCGCGTGGTAGCTGCGAAAGCCCAGCCCGGCCGCGATGGCCTCGAGACAGAGCGTGTGGGTTATATCCACGCCTTTTGCGAGCAGCGCGCGTTTGAACCGCTTGGCGGCGTTCTTGACCTTTTCAATCTTCATTGGTCGCTCCCTTCTCCGAGCAGGCGCTCGGTGTTGCGGTAGGTTTGCTCCGGGCTGGCGCTGGGCGTGATCGGCGCGGCCGAGGGCGGCAGAGGTTCGGGCGGTGCTTCCGGCAGCGGTCTGCCCGCCCGCAGGGCGTCCAGCCGCGCGAGCGCCAGGCGGTGCCGGGCAACCGCGAGCGCGAGGCGCTGTGGGCTGTCAGGCTCCGATCGGGCGCGCCGGCGTGGCATCAGCACCCGACGCCGAGATGCTCGGCAAAGCCCTTGAGGCGTTCGAGCTTGGCACGCGCGGCCGCGATCTGGCGCGGTAGCGTGCGCCAGGTCGAGTCGTACCAGCGCTCGAGCTGCGCCAGCTCGGCCTCCTCGGCCGGCGTCAGTTTCGCTTTGATCGACAGCGCGACGCGCCGATCGTCGCGCTTGCGCATTTCGCGTGCGCTGAGCATCAGCGGATCCCCGTGATGTGCGAGACGATCAGCGCGATCAGCATCGCAATCAGGTATGTGGAGACCGCTCGGGCATAAGCGCGCAGGGAGGACGTCAGAAACGGACGTGCGCCCGCGAACTTCGACGGTGCGCGTTGAGCGCCGGGGCAATGAACGCAGCGGCAATTCTGACTGTGGACGTGGCTGTAGCGGGGCATCAGCGGCTCCGATCGAAGGTGGCGAGGAAAGCGACGAAGATGATCGGCGCGGCTAGGATCGCGAGCAGGACGATCGCGACCTTGCGGGCGCGCGGGTAGCGCGGCGCGGGCGTGGCGGGCGGCATCAGGCGAGGCCCAACGCGGACTTGTACGTCTCGAGGATCGCCTCGAATTCGTCGCGGTGGTGCTTCTCGGTCTTGCGAAGCGCGATAATCGCGCGGATGCCCTTGATGTCGAACCCGGTGCTCTTCAACTCGGCCTCGACGTCGCGAATATCCTCGTTGATGCCGTTCCGCTCTTCATGCAGCCGCTCGATGCGCTCGATGCCGAGGCGGAGCTGCTCGGCGCCGCTCTCTCCGTTGGTCACGATCGGGTCGGGCGGAGTCGCCTTCTTCTTGGCCTTGCCCTTGCCGACGATCGTCGGAACGAACGGCGTCGGGACATGGCGGAAGCCACCATTGCCGTCGGACACGGCGCGCATTGTCATCGCCGTCATGCCCGTGTTCCCCGGCCGAGGGTTGCATCGCCGGCACAGCGATCGCAGGAGCTGTCCGAAGCCCAGCCACAGCATTGTCCATCGCTGACGCATGGATCGTAGGTCGTGCAGCCGCAGCCGCGACAGATGCGCGGATGACGCTCGACCGGCTCGGCCGAGAGCTGACGGTAGACGTCGGGATCAAACGGATATGCCGTTTGCAGCAGCTCGAGCGTGGTTTCCTTCAGCGCGATCACGCCATCGGCTTCGACCAGGGCGACGAAGGCGGTCGCCTCGCTGCGATCGGCTTGGCGCGGCGCGATGATCTCGGCGACCTGGGCGATCGTCAGGCCAGCGGCAGCGCGGCGCAGCTTGAGGTAGGCGTTGGGGGTAAGCGGGGCGGGCGCGGCCTGCGGGCGTGCAGGTGCGTGCGCCGTGATGGGGGCGTGCAACATCACTTGATGTCCTTCTTCTGGGGGGCGGGGTGAGCCGGGTTCTCGAAAACCCAGCAGTTGACGGTCTTTCCGGTGATGGAATTGACCGGCTTGGCGTCGACGAACTTGCGCGCCTTCGACGTCTTGAGGAGGCGCTTGAGCTCGGTCATCGGGCACGGCAGCGAGAGCCGCATGTCGCCGCATTTCTGCTCGAAATGGACGAGGCTGACCGCGAACACGTCCTGGGTACGGCTGTGGTTGATTGGCCGCTCGGGGGTGAGGCCCTCGTTGGCGGCGATGTAATCGAACCGTTCCCAGAACAGGGTGACGTGCGGGTGATCCGTCTCGACCGCTCGCTGGCGCTCGTGCAGCATCGTCGCGATCAGCTTGTGGGCGTCGGCGACGTCGCGATCGGACAGGTTGCCAACGACCAAGCGCATGGCATCGAGCATCGCGGCGAGCTGCGCGTGGTTCTTGGCGAGGCGACCGTTGCGGATCCCGGGCTGTGCGAGCATCGCCTTTTCGTGCGTCTTGAAGGCGGCGCGGTAGGCTTCGAGGATCTTCTCCTCGCGCCGCACGGCATGGATGATGAAACCGGAGATGTCCTCGACATCGAGGCCGGAGAGATGCTCCACAGCGGCCTTCGACGCCGGGCTGAACATCGACTTGTCGAAGTGGATGCCCATGATGCGCTCGCGCATCGCCGGCGACGCCTCGACGGGATCGTTCTGCGCGATGACGATCGCACCCCGGAACGGCGGTTCGAACGTCTCCATGCCGCCATTGGCAATCGCGCGCGTGCGAACAGCGCGACCGTTATAGGCGGTTTTCAGTTCGTCCCATTCGAAGCGGCGCGCGTGCGGGGTGTCCTGGGCGCGGTCGCCCTCGATCAGCACGACAGGGAGGTTGCCTACCTGACCGAGCGTGCGGGCGATGCCGGCGTTGGTTGCCTTGGTCGGATCGAACCCCTCGTAATTGAGTCGGCCGTAGAGCTTCCACAGGAACTCGAGCAGCGTCGACTTGCCGGTGCCGGGGATGCCGGTCGCCTCAAGGAAGGGAAGGCTATCCTGCGCGGCACGGATATGGTCGGCGAATAGTGCCATGAACCAAAACGCGAGGGTGACGGTGCCCTTCGCGCCATAGGCGGTGAGCAGGTGCGGCACCCAAGCGAGGTTGAGCTTGTCGGCGTCGTAACTGATGCGGAGCAGCCGCTCGGAGGTGCGCAGCTTCACCGATTGCTTGCCGAGGACGAAATATTCTTCGTCGTTCGGCTCGTAGACCCGGCCCTTGTGGACGGCGATGTCGCCGAAGATCCATGCGGCGTGGTCGATCGAGTAACCCGTGAACTGGATCGCCTCGACCATGCGGATGTTCGCCCACTGGCGCAGCATCAGCTTGTCGATCTGGAACTGGCTACCGATCCACTGCGCACCCGGCGCGATCGAGGCGAGGCGCTTCTTGAATTCCGCGCTGGCGGCGCAGGCGGCGCCCGAGAAGGTCGCCTTTACGCTCGCCCGATCGGACGGGAAGTCGATGCGGATGAAATAGGCGCCTTCCTCGAGGTTCGGGTCGCGCTGGAAGTACAGCGTGCGGAAGGTGCAGTTCGCCAATTCCGAGATATCGACCGCCTCGGCTGCGGCTAGGTTCCACTGCTCGGGAAACGGCAGCTTCTTGAACTGCGCGTGCTCGTCATCCTCGGACTCGAGCCATTGCTGGATGATTGCCTGGATGCGATCGATCGAGAATTGCGCCCAGAGCTGGCGCCCCGCGAAGACGAGCGGGAAGGATTGCGACTTGTGGCGCTGGTAGAAGAGCAGCGCTTTTTCGGTCGCACTGCCGGCGATGGTGACATCGCCGTTCCAGCGATATTCCTCGATATGCGTCGGCGTGAGACGATCGCGTTGGAGCAGATCGTTCCAGTCGAGCTTGTCGCCCTCACCATCGGGGCGCACCTGGGCGGCGCCGCAAATCCAGCCTTCCTCGCGCGCCTGTTTGACGAAGCGACGCGTATATTCCGTGCCCGCCTTGCCGACGTCGAAGGCGAAGATCAGTTTGGGCGGCGCGAGACCGATCGCGGCGGCAGCGCGGCGCAAATCCGCCAGCGCCTGCGCCGGATAGTTGTTGCACGACATGAGCGATACGGCGGCGAGCTTCGCGCCCTGGCGTAGCGCCACGCTGTCGAAGATGCCCTCCGCGAGCCAGATCTCGGGTTCGGTCGCGAGGTGTTCGAAGGTGACGCCGGGCGGCTGCCACCACTGCCCGCGATAGGAATTGCCGTAGCTAAAGCGCGCCTTCTTCTTGCCGAAGCGGGCGGGCTGGTCGATCAGCCGTTCCCAATAGCCACCACCGGGCAGCGGGAAGCGCACCGTGGCGGAGCCGATGCCCAATTCGTGATCGTGATACGATTCCTGGCTGTACGCGCCGCGCAGGCCCTGCAGGTCGAAACCGCGGGCATGGAGGAGATAGGCGTCCGCAGCGGCGTTCGGCGCAGCCTCGGTCTTCTTGTGGCGCTTCGACCAGTCGTCGAAGATGTCGGGGTACAGTTCCTTGACGTGGCCTTCCCAGCCGCAACGTTCGATGCGACCGCAGCGCAGCACCCAAGGTTTGTCGGCAAAGGTCCACAGCTCGCGCTGGCCCTTCGAGCATTGCGGGCACTTGCCGCGCCGCAGGTACGTGCCTTTCTCCTCGAAGCTGTAATCCCGCTTGAGGCGTGCTGTCAGTTCTATGAGCAGATCGTTCCGCATGGCTGGTCGATCAGCCCGCCGTGCCGGTGCGCGGCGTGGAGCGCGCCATCGTCTTCATCAGGTCAACGATGCCGCCGGCGACGTGATGCAAAGCCGGACCAACGGCGCCGATGATGTCTGCCTCGTGCAAAGTGCCTGACAGCAGGCAGTTCTCCAGGCGAGTGCGGATCGGCACCAGGTTGACCAGCAACTCGCGCTGCGACCAGAATTCGCCTCGCTCGGGGCGCGAAGGGCGATCGTCTGTGGCTCGCGAAAGTGATCGGAGCGCATCTTTCAATTCGGGGTGCAGTAGACCGATCCCGAAGGCGGTTCCGTGGTTGTCGAGTGCGTCGGAGATCTGCTTGAGATCGGCGCGGATGTTGGCGATGTCGGTCTCGGCGGTCATGGCGGTCTTTCGCAGGCAAGCGGGGGCCGTTCCCGGCAGCGGGGGAGCTGCGGCCGGGTCGGCTGGTCAGGGGGTGTGGGCAGGATCGGGCGCGGCTTACGCCGCGCGGATCAGCTTGTTTCGCTCATGGTCATCGCCTCGGGAGCAGGGCGCAGCGGATCCTCGTCGTTGGCGGGGATCCGCGTGTCGTCGTTGGCGTGGCGCGGTCTCCGCACGCGCACGTTCTGGTTGCCGATCGGCAACAATACCTCGGGGTTCGGCCGCAGGCTGGGCCGGATCGTCCTAATGATTTCCAAACTGGCGAGCATCGTGTGCCCGCAGTCGTCGTTGTCGCAGGCGAGGCGAAGCTCGCGGTATGTCAGTGTGATCTGCTCGCTGGTGCGGACCATCGCGCGATGGCCGCAATGCGGGCAGTCGATTCTTGGCAGTCTGATCTTCGTCGTCACTCGGTGCCTCCCCCGGCGTTTTCCCCGAGCGGCCCCGCGCCGCGCGGAAGGAAACTTTTAAGGCGCCCGATGAAGGTGCCGGCGGCGCTGCGCGCCTGCTCGGCTTCGACCAGAGCGTGATGAACAGATGATGGGCTGATGCTGCCCGGTTGTGTGATCGCGATGCTGACGGCGATCGCCTCACCGCATTCCTTGGCGAAGTGGGCGATCTCGTCCGCAAGCGCGCGTTGGCAGGCGGATTGCTCGACGATCATGGCGTCGAGCTGGAAGCCGAATGCCTCAAGGATGGGCGAGCCCTCGCCGCCGGCGGCGCGATACGCTGCCTCGATCGCAAGCGCCTGGTTGAGCGACGGCGATTTCCCCGTCGCTGGATCTGACCATTTACGCGCGAGGCTCGGGCTGCGGCGCACTACACGCGCAATCTCGGGATAGTCGAGCACAGCCGCGACACGCCGGATCGCGTGCGGGAAGGTGAGAGGCGCGACGGGTTTTGTCACGACGCCATGCCCTCGAAGGCGACATAGAGCAGGCCGCGATCGTCCACATTGAGCGATACGACCGCGCCATGCAGCGGATCGATATCGGCGAGGTTGACCGCGCCACACTTCCGATCGCTTGCGACCTTGGTGAGATGCTGGAGCGCATAGACAAGCGACGGCAGCGTGCGGACGCGGTGTTCCGCGAGCCGGTTGGCAGGCAGCGCCTGCGCTGTGGTGAAAAGGTCAGCCACGGGCGGCTCGGTCCAAAATCGGCGTCCGATCGCACGCGACACGCTTCGTGCCGGCGGATAGGTCGCTGGCATGGTCACGCGGATAGATGTCGGGGCGCAGGCGAAAGCGGGAGACACCAGTCGCGGCCTCCGCTTTCAGAACGTAGCGCTCCGGCAGCAACGATTTCGCACGGAGGAGCTGGGAAATATTGCCCTGCGTGCAACGGCAGACATTTGCGAATGCGGTCTGTCCAGGCGCCGCAGCGACAGCCTCCTCGAAGGCCTTGAAAGCGGAAGAATATTCTTCGCTGCTGAGGTCATATCGGCTCGTCATGCGGCGTTCGTATTAGCAATCTAATGCATCTGCAATAGCAATCTATATTAGCCAGCTATTTTTTTTCGATAAGGTCGCGGGATGTCGATCATTGGTGACAGACTGCGTGAGGCTATGGCTGCTCGAGGTGTCGAGCAGCTCGAGCTTGCTAATGCGGTCGGATGCACGCAGGGGGCGATCAGCCAAATTCTGGTCGGCACCACTCTCCGGTCTAGATTTCTACCTGAGATCGCCGAGTACCTTGGAGTGTCGCTGCAGTGGTTGCGGGGCGAAAGCGTTCCCCGAGATCTTGGAGCTTCGGCTACGGCCTATGTCGGCGCGAAACCTCAGACGGTGACGATGCAGGTTCTGCTGCCTAGTGAAGCCGCGCTGGCGCGGATGTTCGAAGGTCTGCTGCTTCCGCTCGATCTGACCAGGCCGAAGGACGAAATCGCGCAACTGCTCGCTCGGCGTCTGCCAACTGGCTTTGCGCAGCTTCGAGATCTCGCGCCCGAACATGCGCCGGCCGTAATCCCCGCTCGCGGTGAAGCCGTTCCACCTCCCGCCAGAGATCATCGCGAATCGCCACCATCGTCGCGCACATGACGTCGCATCGAGGGCAGGCAAGATCGCAACCCGGCGTTGATCGATATATCGGGGCGCTCAAAGTTCGTCCTGGCTTGTTCCTGTTGTGTTCTCATTACACGGGTGGGCCGCTGTAGGAAAATTCCTCGGCTGGGGATTGTGGGGATAACTGCGCAGCAGGCGCATAAGGGGGAGGATTTATGGGGAATTTGGGTCCGGTGCTCGGGGTCTTTGGCCTCCTCGCGCTGATTGTCGGACTGCTGATGTTCATCCCGCTCAAGGTGTTGCGGGCGAAAAGGCGCGTCGCGTTATGGTTGTCTGTCGGAGGATTCGTTTCGTTCGTACTCGGGCTGATCTTAACTCCGACGCCAGCACAGCAAGGCCAGCCAGAAGTGTCCGCCACGACGCATCCGGCGCCGTCCGCCGCGCGCCCGCCTGGCTCGCCTGACATCAAGGCGCGGGCCGAGCGCGAAGCTACAGCGTTGTGGGATTCGGTCGTTCGGATAGATGAGGCTTGCTCATCAGCATCTAAAAGGGTCGCCAAGGCGGGCGCATCCGCAGATCCCTATCAGATCTACCCGGCAGCAAAGGCGGCCGAGGAAGCCTGCAGCTCGGCATCCACCGAAACCAACAAACTGTTACCCCCGGCGTCGCTCGACGGTTCGCAGAAGACGGCGTTTGCGGACGCGATCGAGAAATGCGGCCAAGCCCAAATGGTCAGATCCACGGCATATTCGAAAGTCGCCGAAGTGGTTGATGGAAATCTGCGTCCATCTGCCGTCACCGAGGCGAAAGAATATCTACAAACAGCACAGTCCGCGTCGATATTTTGCGCGGCCGGGTTTTTCGATGCCGCCGCGAAATCCGGTATCGACACCAAAATGTTCAAGGGGGAATAGTTAAGGAGCATTCTCCAGCTTCAGCCCAGTGACGAAACCCCGATCGTTGACGGTGTGCGTCACCTCGGACACCAGCCAGGCCACGGCATCGATCTCAGCCTTGAAGCCCGACACGCTGGCCTTCTGCTCGGGATAGAGATCGGCGCGGCCGAGTGCCAATGCGAGCGTGAGTGACACGGGCTGGCGCTTCGCACGCTTCATCGTCGATTTAGCGGCACGCTCGGCGCTCGCCTTGGTGGCATAGACATGGCTCAACTTCTTCGCGCCGGCGGTCTTCCCTACCGTCACGTCCTTGCGTGCGGCCTCGTCACGATCGTGATAGCTGGCGGTGACGCCATCGGCCTCCTCGCGCTTCTCGATGCGATAGCTGTGCCGATCGCCGTCACGCCGGCGCAGGCTGAGCGAGGGCAAAGCGGCGCCGCTCGCGGTCTGCCCGCTGCCGACGGGCGCGAAGATGAGCGCGCCGCGCTTGATGGTGGCGACGGCATCGTGCTCGCGGCCGAGCCGACGCAACAATGCCATGTCGCTCTCGCGGCTCTGCGCGAGGGTCTTCACGGCAATTGACGCCAGAGCGGGCGCGCAGCGGGCGGATAGGCCATTGCGGCCGGCCACCTCGGTCACGACGGCGCCGACGGTGGTGTCATGCCAGCTTTTCTCCCGCCGGGTGCGCAGATCGCTGGTAAAGTCCGCGGAGCGCGCGCGAATCGTCACGGCGTCGGGCGGGCCGCTATGCTCGATCTCATCGACGACGAAGCTGCCCTTATCGACCAGGCCAACTTTGACGCCGCTGCCCTGTTTCCAGCCGATCTGAATATGGAGCACGGCGCCGGCCTTGGGCAGCGCCAGCCGTCCATCGGCATCGTCGAGGGCGATGTCGAGCTGGTCGGCTTCGTCGCCCCGCTTCTCAGTGATGCTGAGCGAAAGCAGGCGTGGCCGGAAGCGGGCAGTCAGATCCTTGCCGTCGAGCGTGACACGGTAATCCGGGATATTCGAGATCATCACGCATCATCGCTTTCGGGTACAGTATCCCCGTTGGTGCTCGACGTGGAATCGTCGCGGTCCTCGTCCACGCGGAGCAACGATATCGAAAACTCGATCTTGCGAGCGGTGCCGTCGGGCAGGAAATGGCTCTGGCCTTCGTCGACGCCTTCTATGACGAAGGCTCCGTAGACCCGGCCCGTGCCATCGACGAGCGGCCAGGCGTCGCCGCTGGCTCCCATATCGCGGAGTTCATCGAGCGATGCCTGACCATCGGACAGCTCGGCGAAGGCCGCGCCGGAAAGCGAAATGGTCTCATCGCCGGGTCCGACGAACTGGGTTGCATCGCGCGCGCCGATCCGCGCCGAACGGGCATGGCGATAGTCGGCGCGGCGCCTCATCTCCTCGTAAGCTAGGGTCGGGATGGCGAACACGAACATGCCGAGGGAAAGCATCATGCGCGCTCACTCCAGTCTGCCTGATCGGCGAAACTGGAGCGCTTCTTCGCTTGGTCGCGACGCTCGATTTCGTCGAGCTTCCGCTGCAACATCTCCATCAGCTTCGCTTCATCCATGCCGGGCGCGGCGTGGAGATGAATTTCGTAGCGGTTCCCGCCAGCAACGCTGCCTGTCTGTCGAGCCTGCGCGCCCACCTGCCCGGACGCGGCCGTCGCCACGGCGGGCAATGCCGCGCCAACCACCATCGCCGCCGTAAGCCGCTTGGAGAGGCGGTCGATTCGCCCGACTGGCCCGTCCTCGCCGCCGGCGATGCCGTTCGACAGGCCGGTCATGATATGCCCGCCGAATTCCATGAAGACGCGGCTCGGCGAGTGGATGCCGAGTTTCTTCTTGAACCACTCGGCTGCCGAGCTCGCGGCGTTGACGATCGTCGATTGCAGCGCGCCGAGCATGCCGGTGATGCCGCCGATCAGGCCGAGGATCATGTTCTTGCCGGCGGTGGCGAGATCGGCGGGGATCTTCACGCCAAGCCAACTCATCAGCGCCGCAAACGCGCTGGACAACAGGCCAAGGGGCGAGAAACCTGCCAACATCTCGCCGATCGCGGCGATGCTGCCGAAGAACGCCGCCTTGATGGAGGTCCACAACCCAGCGAACCAACCGGCTATCGCACCCCAATTGGAATAGATCGCATAGGCGGCAGCCCCGAGTGCGAGGATTCCGAGAACGACGCCGGCGACAATGCCGATCAGCGGCAGCATGCCGATCTCGAAGAAGGTCGCGACGGTCGCGAGCGCCGCGAACGGTGCGACCAAGCCGGCCAGTACCAGGCCGGCGCCGCCCAGGACAATCAATAGCGCCGCCAGCCCGCCACCGAGCAAGGTGATGCCTTTCGCCAAGGCCGGATGGCGCTTGGCGGCTTCACCGATCCAGTTCGCCCACGCGGTCAGCTTCTGAGTGACGGCGTTGACGGTCGGCAGCAACATCGTGCCGAGCGTGATGCCGAGCACCTTGGCGTTGATGTTGAACTGCTTGGACTGCTCGGCCGAGTCCTTCATGCGCTCGGCGAAATCGCGATCGGTGGTGCCGTTAGCGGACGCCGCTTCCGCGCGGATCCGCTTATACTCCTGCAGGTTCTGGATCAGCGGCCGCAGGCCTTGCTGCACCTGGGCGTCTTCGAACAGGAACCCGATCTTGCCGAGGTCGCCGTTCAGCGTCTTGTTGGTCAGCTCCGCAATTGCTTCGAGCGGCGTCTTGCCCTCGGCGTAAGCCTTCTTCAACGCGGCCGGCAGATCGACGCCGAACTTCTTGAACTTCCCGATGGTAGCGGGCGACGCGATCTTCTGAAGGACATTCTGGACGTTGGTCGCGGCCGATGCCGCATCGCCAGCGCCTTTGCGCGCGATCTGGAGCGCGGCGGCGAGATCCGCAACGGCAGCCGTGCCAGTTTGCCCGAGCGCCTGATAGCCGGCCGTGAGCACAGGAAAATACTGCGCCATGTCCTTGATTTCGAACGCGCCGCTCTTGCCCGCCTGCGCCATGATGTCGATGACGCGGCCGGTCTGGTCGATCGGCACCTTGAGATTGTCATTGGCTGCAAACGCGGCCTTCGACAGATCCGCGATCTCGGCCTTGTACGCGGTCGCGGCACGGCCGATCGGCCGCATCATCTGCGCCGCCTTTTGCGGGTTGAGGCCGAAGCCCGCCAGCGCATCCACGCCGGCCTGCAGATCCGCGGGCATCTGGTTCGCCGCCTTCGCCGCCGCGAGCAGGCCCACGCCCATGCGCTCGCCCGCATGGCGCGACATATCCGCTTTCTGAGCGATGTCGGTCATCACCGATTGGTAGAGCTGCGCTTCCTTGATACCGCCGAGGAAGGGCCGCGCCATCATCATGCCGGTGCCCATCGCGGCGGCACCGCCGACGGCGAGGCCAGTCGCCACGCCTTGGTATCGACTGAACTGCTCGCGCGCAGCGGTGAGCCTGCGCTGCCGGTCGAGCACCTGCCGAAGGCGGCGTTCCTGCTCGGCCAGCTCGCGGTTGGTGCCTGCGGCGCGATCCCGCAATTCTCGCTCATGATGGGCGAGGTCGTTGGTGGAGATGCCGGCCGCACGAAGCCTATCGCGAAGGGTCTGCAGCTCGCGCGATTCGGTCTGATGCTGGCGAGTGAGCCGCTGCGCCTCCGCCTTGGCCCGGGCGAAATCGCGCGTCATTTCGCGCGTGGGTGTTCCCGCAGCCCGCATCTGTCGTGCGAGATCGCCGACCCGCGTCTGGGCGGCGTGGAGCGAGGTTTCCGTAGAGCGCAGCCCGGCCTTCAACTGACGGAAGCCCGCGATCTGCGCCTGTGCGCGCTCGACTTCCTTCAGCCGGTCTCGGGTGGCGCGGAGCGCTTGGGCGGCGCGCGAGGATCCGCCGGCGATACCCCGCAGCGGGCCGGTGACGCGATCGGCCGCTTCGAGCAGCAGGCGAATGCGAAGGTCGCGGTCCATGTCGGCTCAGCTTTCGGGGTTATGGCGCGCGGCGGCGCGTTCGCGCCAGGACATCAGCTCGGCGACGCTCATCGGGTCCATGACGGCTGGCGACCAGTGGAAGACGATCGCCAGATCTGCCATCGCGTCGTCTACGCTTGCGGGGAAACCGCATCCTTCGCGGACTTCGGCAGCAAAAAATCCATCACCTCGCCGCCGAACTGCATCAGATCGGACGGATCAAGCACCGCGCCCTTGTAGATGATCGGCATGGTGATGCGCGGCGCGAGCGCCTCGAGCGAGGCGACATCGAGCTGGATCAGTTCGGTGAGCTTCAGCCCGCGCAACTCGCCGGAACCGGGCTTGCGCACGCTGACCTTCGTGCCGGCGGGAACAAGCTCCTTGCCCCCGAGCATGATGGGAAAGTCGGTGGTGAATTCGCGCATCAGCGGCGTATCGGTCGAAGTCTCAGTCATGGAACAGCCTCAATTTTTGAAGGGTAGAGGGCGGCGCCGGCCGGCGCCGCCCTGTCAGAAGACGCCGAGGGCGGAGCGGATCTCGGCGAGGCGATCGATACCGCCGACGATGAAGACCATGCCGAGCTGGTCGATCTCGATTTCCGTCGTGCCGTTCCAGGTCAGTTTGTAGTAGGCGATGGCGGTCTTGACCTTGAATTCGCCGCCCTCGGCCGGCTTGCCTTCGCCCATGTCGATCTCTTCGTGGCGACCGCGAATGACGATCTCCACGGTGTCAACGTCGCCGGTGTCGTCGTTCTGGTAGGCGAGCGCGAGACGTAGCTGGACGCCGGTAACGCTGGTGACGCCGTACTGGCGCAGCACGTCGCGCATCGGACCGCCGCACACCCATTCGGCCTCGAGCGCTTCGCTACCCATGTCGATCTTGACGGGGCCGTCCATGCCGCCGCCGCGATACTCCTCGAACTTGCGGCTAAGCTTGGGCATGGTGAAGGACGTCAGCTCGCCGAGGTAGGCTGCGCCAGTGTTGAACAGCATGATGTTCTTGAGCTTGCGGGGGAGACCCATCGCGTTTTCTCCGAAGGTGAGGGATCAGGCGCCGGCGACCAGCGCGGCGAAATCGGCCAGGTAATCGTCGGTGATTTCCTGTTGCAGCCCGAGGTGCTCGAGCGGCGGGGTCGGCGTGTATTTGTAGCTGATCTGCAGGATGCCCTGCTTGAGCGAGCCGGTCGGGTTCTTGTCGGGATCGAACCAGGCGACGGCGCCGAGCAGGAACCCGCCGCGTACCAGCGCGCGCAGCTTGTCGTTGATCTCCTCGACGATGTCGCGGGCGAGGCTCGGCGTCAGCGGCTTATCGATCGCCCATACCAGCCCGGCCGCCATCGTATCGGCGAGGATCTGGGCGGAGCGGGTCGCGCTCTCGAAGGTGAAGTCGCTGTCCGCCGGCGCGCAGGTGCGGCTTCCCCAAAAGCGCAGCTCGCCGTTCAGTCGCACGATCGTCGTGATGCTGGCGGCGTTGAGCTGGTTGGCGTCGCTGTCCACGCTCTGGATATCGAAGCCGATATCGTGGGTGAGCCCGACAACGCCGGTGACGGGCACGTTGGACAGGGTCTTGTTCCAGCCCATCGTCTGGTCGATCTGCGCGCGCAGGCCGAGGGCGCGAGCGACGGCGAAGCTGGGCGCGGTCGCGCCGAGCACGCCATCGGGCGCAAGGAAGTCGGGATAGATGAGCATCAGCTCGCGGGCGGTGAAGTGATCGCGATAGTCGATCACGTCGGCGAGGGTCGCGCCGATCGCGGCGGCATAGGCCATCGCGCGGAGCTTGCCGGCGACGATCGCCAGCGCGGTGGCGACCGGCTGGGGATCGAGACCGGGCGCGCCAATGATGCGCGGGCGGTAGCCGAGTTGCGCATCGGCCGCGAGCAACGCGTGCATGCCGGTTTTCACGCCGCCGGTGTCCGTGCCGATCACGGCGAGGTTGGTGGCATCGGCGTCGGCGCCGGCCGCGACGCGCACGACGACTACGGGCGTGCGGACCTGGTCGGCGATGGCCTGCAGCGTCGCCTTGAGGGTGCCGCCGGTGCCGGCGACGTCGATCGCCGCGAGGATGTTCTTGACGAGAACCGGGCGATCGAGCGGGAAGGCAGCATCGAGCGCGGCGGTCGCGGCGCCCGCCGCTGCGGTGGCGGTGGCGACCAGGCCAATGACGCCGGTCGCGATGGTCGCAATCGTGCGGGCAGTGCTGGCGACTTCAGTGACGGTGATGCCGTGCTGGTAGGGGGCGGGCATGAGGATCCTTTCAGGCGGAGAGAGCGGTCAGCGAGCGGATGGGGACGGAAAGTGAGACACGGGCGTTGACCGCCGCGACATCGGTGCGGCGCCCGTCGATCGTCAGCACGGCTGAGCCGGGCACGGCGCCGCGCGCGAGGGTGAACTGCGCGGCCTTTAGGCGCGGCTCCTGACGCTGCAGCGCGAGCGCCGAGGCGGCGAAGATCCGCACGCGAGTGAGATCGTTGAGAGGATGATCGAGCAGCTCGGGCACGATCGAGCCGTATTCGCGGCGTCCGATGCGGGTGCCAAGCGGGGTGCCGAGGATGTCGCCAACCGACTGGCTCAGATGCGGGGCGCCGCTCAGCGGCTTACCGGTGGTGCGGTCCATACCGTTCATACCGGATCGCCCGACTCATCGGTGCCGGTCTTCACCTTGTCGTGATGGTGCTTGGAGAGCTTGATACCGTTGCCGGTGATCTCGCCCTCCGCGTCGATCGTCTCGGTGACTGTGACCTTGCCCTCGATCGACACCGGGCCTTTGATCGAAAGGCCACCGTCTGCCTCGATTCGGGCGGTCGCGCCGCTTGGCAGGATCGCGGTTAGCGCGTGGGCAGTAGGATCATATCCAATGCGAGCGCCATCGGCATATTCGGTAAGGTCGACATCCTCAGACGATGGCGAAGGATGCGCATTGCTGAATAGGCCGGGCAGGACGATGCCGCGTTCGGTGTCGCCCTCGGGGCAGATAAGGAGGCCCTGCTCGCCGACGCTGGGCGGCGACCAGCATTTGGTCGCGCCCGAGCGTGCGGCGAGCCAAGGCACGTCGCCGGTGACGATATCGCCGGTCTTGAAGCGGCACGTACCCTTGGCAAGATCGACGGATTCGATGGTGCCTTCGCGTACAATGTCGCCAATCAGGCGCTGGTTGTCGGCAGGATCGCTCATGCGCGGAGCATGGCGAGCCTACCGGGGAGATGCGCGGGCCGGGTCTTGTGGAGACGGTTTCTACAAGGCTCGTCTCAGGCAGCTATTCAGGTTACTATGAACTTGCTGTTGGCCACATTGGAGATCGGCTTACGCCCGTCATCGAAATACCCTCGACACCATTGAACGCCGCAAGGTTGCAAAGTGACGTTAGCTTTGCAGCGCCTTCTCCGCAGATTTTCGTACCGGTGCGTGCTGCAGGCGCCGCCGCCCGCGACAGCGGAGGAAATTTCGTCGGCGGCTCTGAGTGGTACGTCTTGGACAACGGAGGTGACATCATCATCCGTTGTCCAACACAGCGGATCGCTTCTCATGTTGCATCGCTGATCAACCGCGATGCTGGGTTTCCAGGATAACTGACGAGTTCACGGGAGCGTCGAAACCGGCGTGAACGTGTCGCCAGCATAGCGGCCCCCGGCCGCGAAGGCCTGCCCGAACAACGCGAAGTCGAGCGCCTCGACATCCGCATAGGCGCGACCGGATGCGGTGAGGTCTTCGAGGTATGCGCGGTACAGGATGGTCGAGCGCGACTTGTTCGCCATCGACGCACCGTTGTAGGCCGTCGGTTGCTGCCCGACCGTCATGAGAGCCGCGATGATGTCGGCGGCTCCGGTACTGTTAGGCTGACCGGCCGCAGTCCACCCGTTGAAGCCGCCCGAGCGGAACGAGTTGCCGGTCGCTTGGGGCAGATCGGGAGAACTCTTGCTTCCCAAGCCGGCGTTGACGATGCCGGTGCGATTGAGATTGAGCAGGCCGGTCGAATAGGGCGAACCCGAAGAGTTGGCGTAGATTGCGGCCTCGCATGGCTCCAGCGCTCCCGTGAGCGCGACGCGCGTGATCCGCTCCCAGCGCGAGAAGTAGAATTTGTGGGTAAGATTTGCGGCGAGATACTGAAGCAGCGGGCTTCCGGCTGCAACAATCCGCTCGATCGTCACGCCCTTGCCCGTGCCGGTGCCGCCCACCTGCGACATACACACATGCACGCCACCCTTGCCGCTGCGCTCGATAAAGCCATCGGCCGCCGTAAGGCTGACGCGCGAGTTGAACGCCCAATCGGCTTGCGTGCCGGCACCCGCCAGGGCCGCCGCCTCCTTCCAGGCGATGTTCGGGATGCTGGCCGCGCTGACGCCGGCAGCGGGTGTCCCGACCAGCGGATTAGCGGAATGTGCGAAATCAACGAGCGCGAGCGATCCCGAACTCAGGATGGCGTCGTCGCGCAGCACCGGCAGCGACGGGTCGGTGAAGGTCATCTGCAGGGCAAGACGGAGGCCGGACATGGATCAAAGTCCCTTCGCGTTGAGGAGAGAGAAGAATTTCGCGCCGACGAGCGCATAGCCGTCGGCGTTGAAGTGCGTTTTGCTGTTTTCCGTGACCGAGAAGCGAAGCGGGATGCGGTCCACGGCGATATCCGCCAGATCGTCCGAGGTCGGCGTGCTCCCCATGTCCGTGATCGCTCTGTCGATCATGTAGCGCCGGACATCGAAGAACTTCCCGCCCCACCTGCCGGCCATGTAATTGTTGTACGCGACGATGCTGTTGTACCGGGCCAGCCCCGCGTTATCGGTGCTGCCGGTATCTTCGGTGCCGTCCATCAGGTTGCAGACGCCGATGATCAGGAAGCGCCCGTGCCCCAGGAAGCGCACGGCGTTCTCGACCTTCGGTGCGACCACCGTCATCAGATCATAGCCCTGACTGACGTCGTTCCGCCCAACCCAGATGATCTGTGTATCCTGCTGGTCGTCACCAGCGGTCTGGACATAGATCGGCGAAGCGGCCGGGCAGGCCATGGCGATACCAGGCGTGGTGCGCTGAAAGCGGATGGGACCGCTCGACGCCGGATCATCACGGATGATCGCGCCGGGGATGCCTGCGAGCGTCGCGGGGATCGTGCGTGGCACAGTGTTGCCGTCGTAATTTGGGACAAACGCCTCGGAGAGCAGATTCACCGTGACGGACCCGGATGCTGGGATCATGTTGCCCGCAACCGTCACCAAGGCAGGGTCGCCGCCCTGACGGGCGATGATCTGGCCGGAGCGCTGCCCTGCAATCGCGCGGTTCTTCACGGTGCGCCCGGAGAGGTTTCGAATGATGCTGCCGATGTCCTGACCGGCGCTCGCTCCCTGGCCGTAGGTCATGCTGTCGCCGTACAGGCTGATTGCCTGATTGCCGGCGCGGATCGCATACTTTGCGGTATCGGCCACTGCGACACGGCCGACCACCGCCGACGCCAAGGGCACGCCGAACAGGATATGAGGCGGCGTCGCCAGATCGGTGATCGCGAACGCCCATCCGGTTTCGGGGGGCAGCGCCCGAAGTTGGCCGGCAAGGCCACCGGGCAACAATCTGTCTGGCAGCGGCACGCCCGGCAGATCGGCGACGGTCGATCCGACGCCGAGCTGAGCCTTGAACAATTTCAGGAGACCCGTGAGGTCGAGCCGCGCAGACATTTTGCCGACTTGATCGAGGATCGCGAGGCCACCGCCCTGCTCTTCGGAGAGCAGTTGGAACATCGAAGCGATCGGCGCGGCCGACAGAAGCCGGCCCGATACATCGCCCGCCAGCATCGTCGCTAGGATCGACAGGGGCGGAGCCTTGAATTTGAACGGTTCGAACGTTCCGTCCGGCCGGACGCCACCCATCACCTTGTTTGCTGCGTCGGTGATCGGCAGCGCCCACCCGCTTTCCGGTGACGTGCGCTGAAGCATCGAGACGAGCAAGCGCTCGATCGCCGTCATGATCTTGGCGGCGTCGGTCTCCGAGATCTGCCCGGCATTGGCCGCCAATGGCTGGCTAGGATCGACCAGCGGTTTGGTGGGATCGCCGGTGACGGCCGAGTATGGAAGTTCGGTGGTGGTGCTCATGACAATTCCACTGCGAGCGGGGTGGCCGACGCGGCGACCGCGTCGAGGATGACGAGTTTCATGCCGACCGTCTGGCCGGTGACGAGCGCCACGGCCTTGTCGGACGGCGCCCAGCCGCTCACTGCGAAACCGCTCAGCTTGATCGTGCTGAGCGGGCGCGTGGTCGGGACCAGCACGAACGGAAAGCCGCCACTGGCCCGCGCCAGCGTGAGGCTACGGGCGATGTGATCGCTGTCGAGCGCCTTATACGCGGCGCCAATCAGCGTCGTGTTGTCGGGCGTCGCTGTGGGGGAGATGCCGACGAAGATCGGGATGCGCGCCATGATCGAGATCGTGCGGGCGTCGGTCTGAGTGCCCGAGCCGTTGAACAGCGCGACCGTCTGGATGACATTGTCGGCGGTCCAGCCGGGGCCGGGTGCCGCCAGCACCGCGCTGCGGTCGCCTGCGCCGATTGCCGCGCCGTTGAGCTTCTGGCTCGCGGGTGCGTCGGAAACCGACCAGTTGAGGTTGATCGCGCCGGTGTCGCCATATTCAACCGGGTTGCGCGAGGCCGCGAAGGCGGTGAACTTCGGCGCGAACACGCGATCCTGCAGCGCGGCGATCGTGGGCGCAATGATCTGCTTGATCGACGTGCGCTGCGCCACGCCGTTCTTGAGCACCACGACGGTTTCGTTGCCATCTGGGTTCTGGACCGGATCGAGGTTGGAAATTTTCGCCATCGGCTATGCCTCCGCCGGCCAGTGGGCGGGATCGGTCACGTCGAGCTTGCCGAGCGCCGCCGCCGCCCAGGTGGCGATCTTCGCCTCGAGCGTGTTGCTGGCGGCGCGGATCGCATCGATGCGCAGGCGGCGCGCAAGCGCCTCATCGAACGCTTGCTTGTCGATCAGCTTGTTTGCGTAGAGGCCGAACAAGGCATTGTCGTTCGACTGCCGCTCGATCGAGGCGACCGCGAGGATGCGCCTGCGCGCCTCGACGCGGATGTCCATGCCGGCATGCTGGCGCAGCGTTGCCGTCGTGACGCGGATCGCCGGGGTCAGCGTCGGCTTGCCGTCAGCGCCGGCTGCGATCTGCCGGCCGGAGCGCTGACCGTCGAGCAGGGTGCGATGCCGGTGCGACGTGATCGAGACGCCGTCGGCGGGGACATCCTCGCCGTGAATCTCGGTGTGGTAGAAGTGGCCCGTCGAGGGACTCCAGATAATCATCATCACCTCCCGAACACGATAAGGTCGAAACCGTCTGCGCGGTTGTCGTCCGGGTCGCCGGCCTGAAGCTGGACGTAAGCGCCGCCGAGCGTCGGCTCGGTCACCTGCCCCCACAGGTCTCGATATCGATTGGGCACGGTCAGGTAGGCCGTCGCAGACTGCGGCAGCACAATCTGACGGAAGGCTATGGGGAAGTTGACGTAAATCGCCGTGTCGGTCGTAAAAACGCCCCGGTATTGAACCCACTGCACCATGAAGCCGCCCGGCCACATGAAGTAGCCGTTTGGCGTCAGACTCTTCGGCAGATTGGCAAGCCCCGCCGGCGTCACCGCGACGTCCCAGCGCTGCCCGGCAAGGATGTCGTCGGTGCCGGCTGCCGTGACGCTGATGAAGCGGTCCCCATCAAGCGCGCCACCGCCCGTGACGAGACCTCCGGTGTCGATCCTGCGGCTTCGATCGACCTTTCCGTCAATGCGCTGGATCAGCGGTAGCAGACCGCCGGGTGTGACCACCTGATCCCATCGCTGACCGCCGACAACATCGTCTTGCGACGAGACGCGCAGCCCGATCCCCACATCGGCGCCAAGATTGCCGCCACCGTACAGCGGGCCGTCGATCACGTAGATCTGGCGCCCCGTCGGCACAGCACCGACATCGCTGGCGCTGAGCCACACCGCACCTGTCTTGCCGTTGACGCTCGATACCGGCGCCGGGGTGGAGATCTCAAGCCAGTTGCCGAGCACCGACGCGGGGACCGCCTGCAGCACATAGACGAGGCCGTTGTCGGTACGCACCGCGAAATCGCCTGCCGTACCGTTGAGGGCGAGCATTTGCGCCTCGTTCTCGACCGCCCATACGTCGATCAGGTCGATGGGCGGGCGCTGCGACAGTTGCAGTTTTCCGTCCGGCCCGAGGGTGGCAACGCCGCCCGGCTCCCCGAGACGCTCAGCCAGGACGTAATTGTCGAGGCAGCGTTTCATCGTCGCCGGCGAGATGAGCTTGTCTGCGACCGCGCCCGCCAATGCCTCGGAGATCGTCGCGAAATAGGCGACGCCCTTGACCGTTTCGCTTGCAGGCGGATTGAGGAAGCTGGTTTCGCCGAATTGGACCAGCCCTGCCTGACCTTCGAGCAGCTTGACGTCGAGCGCGACGAACATCGTCGAGACGCTGGCCTTCTCGACGATCGGGTCCGGCTGGCTGTAGACCGCGAACAGCGTGCCCGTGTCGAGATACAGGCCGATGGTGCGGACGGTATAGGCCGCAGCGCTCTCATCACGGACGGTGAGATGGATCGTGGTCGCGTCGATAGGCGTGCCGGCGACCGCACCGATGCGGATTTCGTTCGGCAGGCCGGTCAGGGTCGGCGCGACGAGGACGGCTGTCGCGGTGACGCCGGCCGAGGCTATCCGCACCGCATTGGTCCCGCCCGCCGCCGCATTGAGGAGCGCGGCGAGACCGGCTTCGGTGAGCGTGCAAACCAAGGCGGTCATCAGGCGGTCCCGTCGATGAAGGTTCCGAAGTCATCGGCGAGCGGCTCGCCGTATTCGGTCTGAAGAAGATCGGTCCAGATCGTGCCGTCGTCGGGGTGGCGCGTGTCGGCATCGATGCGGCGATAGGACGTTGCCTGCAGAGCGGCGACGAGACCGGGCCGTGCGATATGGGCGAGCTGCTGGACGAGCTGGAAGTGTGCGCGTACCGGCTTCGCGGCCGAGACGGCATCATAGATCGTCCGCGCGAACTGTGCGGAGACACGCTGGCCGCCGGCGACCCCGTCCGCGCCGATCACCGGTAGACGCACCTCGAAGGTATAGGGGGCTCCGCGCGGCGACATTTCGAACCACTCGACCAGGCGCAACAGCTCGTCGAAGGATGCCAGCACGCGCTCGACCGTGTAGCGCGTCCCCTTGTGGCGTTGATCCTCGATGGCGGAGGCAACGGCCGCTCGCCGCTGCGCATCGCTCCAGCCGGTGTCCCAATTGTCGGTCGACAATGCCCAGGCGAGCCAGGGTAGAAGATCGGACGGGCACGTCGCCGGATTCCACAGCGCGGCTAGGTCGATAGGCACGTCCTCGATTCGCGCGCTCGCGCTGGCGATGGCGCGCTCGAGCGGCGTCGCGTTGGGGGGCAGGAGGTCAGGCGCCGACACCGGACACCCTCACAGCAATGCCGGCGCAATGCGCGGTCTGGGTCTTATCGACCACTACATCCGCCGGCGGTTGGTTGAGCCGCAGATTTTGGACGCCCG
Organism: Sphingomonas panacis; assembly: GCF_001717955.1. Taxonomy (NCBI): domain Bacteria; kingdom Pseudomonadati; phylum Pseudomonadota; class Alphaproteobacteria; order Sphingomonadales; family Sphingomonadaceae; genus Sphingomonas; species Sphingomonas panacis. The sequence continues at coordinate 1,392,605 of NZ_CP014168.1, read as the reverse complement.
CCACCATCAGCGCGGCGGTGATCGCGGCGCGAACTGCATCGACGCCGAGCTTGCCGCCGGCGTCCACCCATGCGGCGATGCTCGCTTGCGCGGCCGCCAGCACGACGGTCTGATCGGGACCGGCGAGGAGCGTCAGATCCGCGTCGATGTAATAAGTGACGATCTCCGCACTCGCGACCGTGACGAAGTCGGTGAGCGGGCGGAGCTTGTTGGTCTCGATCGTGGCGAGCTTGGCTCCAACCGCGGCGATCTGTTCGGGGCTGGCGGTGCCGTCGCCGTTGCGCGACAGGATCGACACTACCACCTCGCCAGGCGCTGGGCTTGATGCGCTCGCGTCGCGGATCGTGCCGTCGACGGAACGTGCGTGGAAGATGTAGGCGCTTTCCGGCCCGGCGACGGATTGGCTCTCAGGCGAGAGAACGATGCGCTCGCGCAGATCGTCGTCGCTTTCCATGACGACGGGGAAGCCGTTGGTGGGATCGCCGGCGTCGACCACCAGCCGGGTGACGCCGAAGAGCGCGCCGAGCTGATCGAGGTTCGAGCCTGTCGCATAAGCCACCATCGTTTGGCGGGCGCGATCGTTGAAACGCTGGCGGATGATCAGCTCGCGCCAGGCGAACACCTGCAGGATCTTGACCGCAGGATCCGAGTCGACGGTCGCGTCGAAGCTCGGCAGCACGCCGGGCGACTGCACATAGGCGAGCAGCTCGGCGTAGACCGTCTCGTAATCGAGCTGCTCGACCACGGTCGGCGCCGGAAGGCGCGACAGATCGACGCTGGATGAGGGGCTGGAAAGATCGGCCATCGCCGGCATGTCGCCGGGACGGGAGCCGCAAGGCTATCACGCGGACTTGTGGAACCGGTCTCTACAAGAGTGCCGACGAGAAAGCCGTTTCCCCCGGCCTCCCATTTGTATGTGTGGGATTCCACTGGCGCGATGATTCGGAGGCTAATCCTAGACCGCAAAGCCGGGGGCGTCGGGACGATAGCGCCGATAGCGCTACGAGCAATCGCTAGGTTGCGGCCCCTGCAACATGAGCCAAAAGTAGATCAAGCACTGCGCCACGCTCCGCTGCGGTCAAACCGAGCAGCACACGTCGTGCATAGCGCACGGGCCGCGCGCGCGCAGCCGGGCGATCATTAAGCCCGTCCTGATGCACGCGCGCGATCTCGGCCGCGCGGCCGGTGAAGCCGACCCATGCTTCGCGGTCGGTCGAACCCGCGCGCAGGTTGCGGCCATTGCGTAGCTTTCGGAACATCGCCTTCTGGCGGATGCGGCCCTGGCGCCGGAACTTGCCGGCTCCCTTGTTCTGTTCGTCAGGCGCGACCGGCACCCAACGGTCAATCTTATCCCAGAAGAAGCTGCGGATCCCGCCGGCCTCGATGTCGAAGCCGGTCAGCAAAGGGCCTTCGTGGACCCAGCTCTTCATCAGCACCAGGCGCGGGCTTGCCGCGCCCTTGGGGTAGAGGAATTTGGCGGTGTGGTTGCCGGGGCGTGGATCCCGCTTCGGCCGGCGCGCGGCGAAGGCCGAACCGTCGGGCGTCTGCTGGCGGCCGATGCGGGCGGACTGGCTTTTTTGGATATCACGGGCGATCTTGCGCAGGAGCTTGCGGCGTTCGCCAGACGCGATCGAACGGAGCAAGGCGCCTGCCATCTCCTCGAGCTCGTTCAGATCATCCACGGTCGGGAACGGCGATCGTCGATGCCGGGTTCATGTCCTCGCGCAGCAGCAGTTGCCACAGGTTGACGCCGCACACGCCGGGGAAGGCATCATCGCGGCTCGGTTCGTCGAGGTGCGTGGCGGTATAGCCCCCTTCGGGAAGACGCACGACGCGCACCGCTTCGGTAAGCTCAAGGTCGATCGAGACGTCCGCCGCGTCGCCGTCGAGGATCTCGGATTCGAATGTGAACGGCTCGCGCGGGTCGCGCTCGAGCAGATCCGGCTGCTGCTCGGCCACCCAGGCAATCAGCGGCACCATCAGCGCATCGATCTCGCCCGAATAATCCTGCACGACGATGTTGAGTGTGTAGCTGTACTCGAACGACAGCGAGCCGTTCGCGCGCGTGGTGAGCTTGCCCTTGTCGATGAACATGGCCAGGCGCGTGGGATCGGCCGCGAGGCCCGGCACCGCGGCGAGCAGCAGACGCTTGAGGCCCTCGGGTTTCTTCACTTCGCCGCCGCCTTGCCGGCCGGGCAGGTGCCCGGCGCTTCCCAATTGATCAGCCGATCGAGCTGCGCCGCGTTCGCCGCGAACGCGCGCGCAATACGGATGATGGCGGCGCGCACCGGCGTCGGGATCTGCGCGAGCATATCCTTGCTTTCGGGCAGGCCTTGCGGTCGATCGGCGCAGCGGATCAGCTCGCCCGGCGCAGGATCCTTGACCGGCACGGCGACGGGCACCTGCTTCTCGACCGGCACTTCAACGATCCGGTGCGCGCAGCCCGGCAACGCCGTTGACAGCAGCAAACCACTCATGATCGACAATGTTCGTGCGTGCGGCTTTGGCATCGGCTGTCTCCATGCGTTCTGCAGCCGCGCGCGCCGCCTCGGCGGATGCGCGCGCGGCTGCGCTATCGGAATTCTGGCGGGCGTCGTGATCCTGCAGCGCCTTGGCGAGCGTGGCGGCCGTCGCTTCGTCGGTACGGGCTCTGAAATCAGCGAGATCGCTGGCGCGGCGTTGGCACAGCGCGCCGCGCGCATGGGCAACCGTCACCAGCTTGCCCTTGCTGTCCGCCTCCTGCGAGATCGACGGCGCAAAGCCGGTGCCGATGCCGGCACAGATGATCTCGGCGACGTGGATGGCATTGTCGCGATCGGCACGGACCTGGGCGAACTGGACGTACAGCCAGGCGCCGACGCCGGCGACGGCGAGCAGTACCAGCCAGCCGGTTTCCCCCGCGATCCACTTGGCCGTAGCGCCGAGAGCTGTCTTGATCACGATGCGTCCTTTCCAGTGCTCATCATCGCCTCGAGGCGAACAGCGCGGGCGCCGACCTGACCGTGCCACTTCGAGGCGCGCATGCCCGCGACCGCAGCGGCGAAGCGGCCGCTGCGAATCGCCTCGAGCGTGTTGGCGAAGCCGAGCAGGCCGGTGCCGGGCTTGCCGGCGCGGGGTGGCGTGCCGATGCCCATGTTGAAGCACATGTTGAGCAGCACGCGCTGGCGCGCATCGACGAGCGTGCGCCACCACGGCAGCTTCGCATCGAGATCCTGCTCCGCCTGGGCGATATCGTTGTCGAGCAGCACGTCGCACTGATGATCGGTGATTCCATTCGCGAGCACACTTGTGAGCGTGATGCCGAGCGCCAGGCGCTCCGATGCGCGGATCCCGACGTCGTCGAGGTTGCGACCAACGCCGATCGAGCGTTTCTTGACGGTGTCGAGATAGAAGCGAAGCTTGCGCCCTTCGTCGCGAGCCAGTTCGCGCTCGAGCTTCTTGCGATCGTAGCTCATTCGCTGTCCTTCTTGCGTGGCAGGAAGCGGTCGCGGAGATCCGACGGCAGGCCGGCGACAGCGTCGGTGCAGCTCGCGATGAACTTGGGCACGGCCTTGAAGGCGATCATGCCTAGGGTGAAGGATACCGCCTGCAGCACGAAGGGGCTGAGCGAGAACAACGCGCCGATCGCGCGGCCGGCGAACCAGCTCACGATGATGCCGACCACCCACTGGACGAAGCGTTCGCGCCAGGTGAGGCCTTTTTCGTAGACGAGGCTTACCGCCGCCCCGAGCGCAGCCGGGCACAAACCAACGAGCAGCTCGAGCATGGTTTCGATGAGCTGGTGAATTTGCTTGTCCATCGTCAATCCCAGAGCTGCACAAGAGGGAGGGCGCGCGGTTTCGGGCTGGCGCTGGCGGGAACGGTGACGGGCGTGCCGAGCGGCAGCAGGATGCCGCGATCGGCGAGACCCGGATTTGCCTCGAGCACGCGAACCGCGTCGGTTGCGGTGAGGCCCCGCTCGCGCCAAAGCAGCGCGTCGAGCGTGTCGCCCTGCTGCGCGCGGATCACGTCCGCCATCAGATCAGCTCGACGAAGGTACGGGTGACACGGCGCATGTCTCGCACCGCGTGCAGCCCGTCGCGGCGCAGCTCCTCGATCGAGCTGTCCAGCTCGCCGACGTTGCGCTGGCCGGCTGCGGTCTGATCGACGTCGCGATATCGCTCGACCAGATCAGCCTTGGTGTAAGCGGCGACCGCGCGGGCGTAGAGGAGCACCAAGCGACTCTGGCCGTCCAGCATGGGGGCGGGCACCGCGCCGAGGCTCGCGTGTCCCGCAGCAGCACGCGCGGCTTGCCACGCGACGAGCTGGTCGCCGACGGTGATGATCGCGTTGAGCGCGGATCCGCGCAAGCGCTCGGGGGTCACCGAATCGCGCAAGCGCAGGCTGGCGCGCAGCGAGGCGACATCAACGTCGGGAAACCAGCCATCGTTGGCGATCGGCGCCTCAACTGTGGTCGAGGCGGGCGGAATGATCGAGGGGGTGCAGACGAAGCCGCTCACCCGAGCACCCGCGCAATCATGCCGACCCCGACGACGAACAGCAGCAAACCGAACCCCGCGCAGATCGCGCCCGAGAGCACGTAGACGCGCAGAGTACCGGCGCTCGCGACGAATTCGTGTGCCATGCCGCCGAGGATCACGCCGGCCATCGCCAGCCATGCGCCGAACCCGCAGGCGGCAAATGCGGCGACGAGCCAGAGGAGCAAGAGCAGCGACATGGTGGTTCCTTCGTGCTCGCCCCGGTTTTCGGGGGTGGGGATCGGATCAGCGACGGCCCTCAGCCTTGCGGCCCTCCCGTCGTGTGCGATCCGCCCCCGAGCGCCGGGGGCGAGCTGGTCGACCGCGCGGGCGCGGTTATGGCGTGGGTGGCGTGTTGGTTGCGGGCGGGGCGGCCGACGCGGCGCCGGAGTCCTTCCTCAGCTTGTCGAGCTTCTGCTTGAGGCCGATCCGCGAGTTGAGCTGGATCGCGCGCGCGAAATGCGTGATCGCCTCGGCGCGGCTGGCGTCGCGGTGTTCATCCGTCGCCTCGGGGTACAGAGCCGGATTGAGCACAGCGAGATAGTCCAGGCCGAGCGCCTTGTGCAGCTTGGCGCGAACTTCGTCGGGCATGTCCTCGGAGCGCGTCAATTCGTACAGTTCGGACAGCACGTCGTGCGGGAACAGTTCGTCGCGTTCGAGCACGGCGATGGCCGCGTCGGAGAATTCCTCGACGATCAGCGTGGCGGGCTGGCGCTCGTAGCGCGCGGGCAGCGAGAGATCATGGTCGAGCACATAGCGGGCGAGATCGAGGCCGTAGTGCCAATCGCCGGTGTCGATCGCCCAGACCATAATGGTGGGCAGCACTTCGTCCTGGACGCCCATGCCGGTTTCCTCGGCCGCGCGCAGCAAGCCATCAATCCACGGGCGGTATTCCGGCAGCATTTCGCGCTTCGCGTCGATCTTGCGCTCGATCGACTGGATTTCTTTGAGCCGGCGCAGATCATGGGTGAGGCGCAGCACGATTTGCCCCTGCGCCTGGTTGGCGGCGAAAGCTGCAACCGTGCCGATCGACGGCGTGGTGCCGGTGAGGATCTCCGTGCCGGCGTCTGCTGCCGCTACGGCGATCCCGGCCTGTTTGAGCCGGTGCAGGCGCGCCGGTGTCATCGGGCCATCGATGACCGCGACGATGGTTTCGCCGGGTTGCCCGCCTCCTTCCGAAGTCGCGACCGTTGCGGACGGGTCGGCGTCGAAGGCCTGTGCGGCGAGACGGTCCCGATGTTGGCGAGCTGGGCTCATGGTCGTTCCTGATCGAAGAGAGGCGGGCGTGGCGGGTTGCGAAAGCGGTTAAGCCTTCGGCCCGAGCTGGATATTTTCGATGAGGCAGGCCTTGCCGTATTCCTCGACCATGAAAGCGTCGTTGATGCTTTCGTAGTTCTCGATCTGGTCGAGGGCGGCTTCATCCTTCACCGCGCGGCGTGCGCTGCCGACCTGCCAGTAATAGGACAGGTTCTTGAGGCTGGTGATCATCAGCGCGTTGGGCGGGAAGAACGGCACCTGCATGGTCGGCAGACCACCGAGCTGGCGGCTCGACAGGATCACGTCGCGCGCAACCTGTTCGGTCGCCTTGTCGCCGGCGTCCGAGACAATTTTGAAATATTTGTCGTGGACGAGATCGCTGCCGACGATCACGACCAGGTCGGTCGCGGTCTGGAACTGCTGGGCGAGCAGGTTGTGCTTGGCGTCGAACACCAGCGCGTCGAGGTTGGCGTAATCGGCCGTGCCGGTGTCGTCGACGTACACCTTGAGGTTGTCGAGGCCGCCATGCGCCATGCAGCGCGTCGGCGCGTAGATCCGCATCTTGTACAGCCAGCCCCAATTGACGTCCTGGAGCAGCGGATAGGTGACGCGATTGGTCTCGGCTGCGGCGTTCACGCCATTGAAGCCGATGGTGATGACGTCCTGCGCTTTTTGGACGATCACGGCGTCGCGGCAGAGCTGCTGGAATTCGGGACGGTGCGCCCAGGCATCGAGCATCGCATACGACCAGGCGTAATCGTAATCCGTCTTCTTGCAGAAATACTGGTCGATCGCGTCGCTGCCGGTCGGATCGGTCGGCGTGCGGCGATGGCCCAGGCTACGATCGGTGCGGCTGGCCATCGAGCGCGTGACACCGACGCCGACGCGTGCGCCCTGCTGCGGGATGACGGGCACCACGTTGATGCGCGACATGAAATCGCTCGTCACCTGCAGCTTGGCCTGCAGACGTTGCTCGATGAGCGGCGCGACGTTGAACTGCTTCAGCTCGCCGGGGATGGCGGTGAGGCTGGAGTCGAGGCCGTTTAGCTGGGCGAGCTGGCCGACATAGGCGTTGAACAGGAGGCGGGTGGCGGTCTGCATCGGGTGCTCCGGGCGTGAGAGAGGCGGGCGTTCGGGTATCGGGGGCGGATCAGCAGTCCGTGACGTTGCCGGCAGTGGGCGATCCGGTCGCGGGCTGGCGCTGGGAGAACTGCGGCTGCTCGGTGCTTTCGAGCTTTGCCTCGAGTGCGGTGAAGCGCGCGTCGAACGCGGCGATGGCGTCGTTCGCGGGCTTGGTCCCTGCGGCGATAGCGGTTGCGACCTGCTCGCCGATCGCGGTTGCGAACGCCGCCATATCGTTATCGTTGGCCGGCTTCTTCGGCTCTTCCTTCGGCTTTTCCGGTTCCGCTCGGCTGAAGAGGGCGGCGACGCTGGCGAAGCCGCTCTTGATCGCTTCGGCGATGCCGGTCGGATCGGCCGGCTTGGGCTCGAATTCGAGCGTCACCGCCTCGGGGCCGTCGCTGAAAAGGCTGCCCGGCGCCGAGCGCGAGAATTGGAGCGCCTGGGTGCCGATCGACGCGGGCTTATCGGTAAAGGCGAGGCCGATCAGCCCGACCTTGCCGGTGCCGGCGTAGCTGTCGGTCAACTCAACCGAGGGGAAAGGCTTCTGACCCTTCTCGACCAAACCGGCGAGCTGACCGTTATCGTCGATCTGGCAGTAGAGCGCCTTGCGCTGCTCGGTCTTGCCGGCGATCGTGAACTCGTCGGTCTGCACCTTGACCGCGACGACGTTGCCATAACCGTTGAACGGAGGCTCGGGGCTGTAGCCCGAGATATGTTCGATGTTGATCCGGGGCGTGTAGGTTTCGGTGTTGAAGGTCTGGGCGATCTGGTCGATCCACGTGCCGTCGATCTTACGTCCGTCGCTGATCGTCTGACCTTCGACGAATGCGCGGAAGAATTTGCTTTTGGCCATGTGGATCGGTCCCTCGGGTCGCTGCAGAGTGCCGCGCAGGCGGCTGACCGGCCCAAAAGGCACTCAACAGCGCCGACTTCTCAAGCGAACGGCCTTGTAGAGACCCGTTCCACAAGACCCGCCGCTCCGGTGCGGGCCACGCCCGTGGCTAGGTTCGCGCGCCATGAGCAAGCTTCCACCCGACACCGGCATGCCGCTGCCCGCATCGACGATGCCGGTCCCGGTCGATGCGCGCCGTCAGGCGCGCAGCCTGTATTGGCGCGGCTGGGGCGTGACTCAGATCGCGGACGAGCTGGGACTGAAGCGTCCGACCGTCCAGGCGTGGAAAGATCGCGAGAAATGGGATGAGGCGCCCTCGCTATCGAAGATTGAGGACGCGCTCGAGTGCCGGCTCAACACGCTGATCGCCAAAGAGGGCAAGACAGGCGGCGACTTCAAGGAAATCGACCTGTTGATGCGCGCGGTCGTGTCGGGCGCACGCGTGCGCCGGTACGAAGCGCCAGGCGGGCACGAAGGCGATCTCAACGAGAAAGTCGCCAACCGCAACGCCGGCGAGCGCAAGAAGGTCGTCAAGAACCACTTCACCGCCGAGCAGGTCGAGAAGCTCGAGCAAATCCTCGAAGCCGAGATGTTCGGCTACCAGCGCGATTGGTGGGAGGCGAAGGATCAGCGCACCCGCATGATCCTCAAGTCGCGGCAGATCGGCGCGACCTACTATTTCGCCCGCGAGGCGCTGCTCGACGCTCTGAAGGGTGGCGGCAACCAGATATTCCTGTCCGCGTCGAAGGCGCAGGCGCACATCTTCCGCAACTACATCGTCCAGTTCGCCGCGCGCGTCGGCGTCAAGCTGCAGGGCGATCCGATCGTCCTCACCTCGGACCTGATCCCCGAAGGCGAGCCTGCGGCCGAGCTGATCTTCCTCGGCACCAACGCGCGCACCGCGCAGGGCTATCACGGCAATTTCTACTTCGACGAGTTCTTCTGGACCTACGGCTTCGAGGAGCTGAACAAGGTCGCCAGCGCGATGGCGATGCACAAGCGCTGGCGCCGCACCTATTTCTCGACGCCCTCGAGCGTCGCGCACCAGGCGCACGGATATTGGACCGGCGAGCGGCGCAACCGGCGCGTCAAGAAGGCCGATCGCATCGAGATCGATGTCAGCCATGCCGCACTGAAGGCTGGGCGGCTGTGCGAGGACAATGTCTGGCGCCAGATCGTCACGATCGAGGACGCGGCCGAGAAGGGCTGCGACCTTTTCAACATCGACGAGCTGCACATCGAATATGCGCCCGACGAATTCGCCAACCTGCTCATGTGCCAGTTCGTCGATGACAGTCTGTCGGCGTTCAAGTTCAACGAGCTGCAGCGCTGCACCGTCGATACGATGGTCGATTGGCTCGACTTCAACCCGATCGCCAAGCGTCCGGTGGGCGGTCGCGAGGTGTGGGCGGGCTATGATCCGCAGGAAAGCGAGGACGGCGACAATGCGGCGCTGGTGATCGCGCTGCCGCCCGACGGGCCGGGCGGCAAGTTCCGCCTGCTCGAGCGTCACCAGTTCCGCGGTCTCGATTTCGAAGCACAGGCGACCATGATCCTGTCGCTGCTCGGCCGCTACAACTGCACCTATCTCGGCGTCGATGCGAACGGCGCGGGCGTCGGCGTCTACCAGATCCTGAAGGACCGCATGCGCGGCGTCGTGAAGATCGAATATTCGCTCGAGGCGAAGTCGCAGATGGTGATGAAGGCGCAGCACACCTTCAGCCGCCAGCGCATCGAATATGACGCGGGCTGGATCGACCTTCAGTCGGCGTTCCTGTCGATCAAGAAGACACTCACCACCAGCGGCCGCGCCGTCACCTTCAAAGCGAGCCGCACCGAGGCGGTCGGCCACGCGGATCTCGCCTGGGCGGCGATGCACATTTTCATCAACGAACCCCTCGACGGCAAGCAGCGGCCGAAAACGCGCATGGAGATCTTCTGATGAGCAGGCGGAACAAGGCGCAGGCGATGTCGCGCGCGGAGACGGCAGCGGCGGCAACTGGCGCGATCGACGCGAAGACGGGCGCTTCGACTGCGATGCAGGCGTTCACCTTCGGAGATCCCGAGCCGGTGCTCAACCGCCGCGAGATCATCGACATGATCGAGTGCGTCCATAACGGGCGCTGGTACGAGCCACCGATCCCGCTCGACGGGCTTGCGCGCGCCTATCGCGTCTCGCCGCACCATAGCTCCGCGATCATGCTCAAGCGCAACCTGTTGGTGTCGTCGTTCGATCCGACGCCGTTCCTCTCGCGCAAAGCGTTCGCGGCGTTCGTGCAGGATTATCTGGTGTTCGGCACCGCCTATCTCGAGCAGATCCGCAACGTGCTGGGCGGGACGATGCGACTCGACCATGTCCTGTCGAAATACACCCGGCGCGGGCTGCAGGCCGGCCAGTTCTTCTTCCTGCCCGCCTATGGTCAGGAGAGCGAGTTTCGGCCTGGCAGCATCGTCCAGGTGATGCAGGCAGACGTGAACCAAGAAATTTACGGCGTGCCCGAATATCTGAGCGCGCTTCAGTCGGCGCTGCTCAACGAGGCCGCGACGCTGTTCCGGCGCCGCTACTACCTCAACGGCAGTCATGCTGGGTATATCCTCTACGCGACCGGCGACATCGACGACAACGACACTGCCGCGCTGCGCGACGCGTTGAAGGCGTCGAAGGGGCCGGGCAATTTCAAGAACCTGTTCGTCCACGCACCCGGCGGTAAGGATGGCAGCCTCAAGATCCTGCCGATCGCCGAGGTGGGCGCGAAAGACGAGTTTCTCGGCATCAAGAACGTGACCCGAGACGATGTGCTCGCAGCCCACCGCACGCCGCCGGCGCTGCTCGGGATCGTGCCGGCGCAGGGATCGAGCGGGTTCGGCAATCCGCTGCAAGCGACGGACATGTTCTTCGAGCTGGAGATCGAGCCGATCCAGGCGAACCTGCTCGACGTGAACGACCAGGTCGGCTTCGAGGCAATCCGGTTCAAGGAGCGCGTGCGCAGCACCGCTACCGCTGCATAGATTTCGCGTCCGGCCAGTTGGCCGGGCGGGGGGGGCCGGATGGCAGTCCGGCCAAACCGACGAGGGATGATCTCGCCACGACACGATCGGCCATCGGCCGTCCCGCACCCGGCGCGCCGGGCGGGGATCCTAAAAGAGCGAGAAATCCAACATGTACAGTATGACCGACGTCGATCCCGTGGTACCCGCTGCCGGATATATTGGCGGCAAGCGCAATCTGGTGAAGCGGCTTGTGCCGTTGATCGATGCCACGCCGCACGACAGCTATGCCGAGCCCTTTGTCGGCATGGGCGGCATTTTCTTGAAGCGCCGGCGCCGGCCGCGCGCCGAGTACATCAACGACGTGTCGGGCGATGTCGCGACCTTCTTCCGCGTGCTCCAGGAGCACTATGCCTATGTGATCGACATGCTGCGGTTCCGTGTCGCGAGCCGCGCGGAATTCGAGAGGCTCAAGGCACTGCCGGCCGAGCGGCTGACCGATCTGCAGCGTGCGGTGCGGTTTCTATATCTGCAGCGCCTGGCATTCGGTGGTAAGGTCGAAGGCCGGAATTTCGGCGTCGATCCCCGGCAGGGTGCGCGGTTCAACGTCAACCGACTCGAGCCGCTGCTTGCCGATATCCACGATCGACTCGCCGGCGTCGTGATCGAGCAGCTCGACTATGGCGAGTTCATCCGGCGCTACGACACGCCGGGCACGTTGTTCTATCTCGACCCGCCCTATTGGGGGTGCGAGACAGACTATGGCCAAGACGTGTTTGGTCGCACCGATTTCGAGCGACTGGCCGCGCAGTTGGCGACGATCAAGGGCCGGTTCCTACTTTCGATCAACGACACGCCCGGCGTGCGGGCGACGTTCGCGGGCTTCCGCATGCGCGAGTTTGAGACGACGTACACCGTCGGGGCTGGCGCGGGCAGGAAAGCGGCCGAGCTGCTGATCGGCAATTTCGACCCGCTTTCGTGAGTGGTTGGCGCGGGCTTGGGAATGATGTCCAAGCTCGCGCCGCTTACGGACTATCCGAACAGGGGGCCAATAGGATCTGGGAACTGATCGCGCGGCGGAACGCCCGACCCAGCTTCACCGCAAAGACGGAATGGCGGGGGGTCGGGCAGTTCGCTCAGGATCTGGTAGCCAGCGAAATCCTCAGCCAGCAGATACGCGGCGGTCCATCGCGCCTGGCGCCGTACCTTCTCCTCGCGCGAGGTAAAATCTAGGCGTAGCGTGTGGCGCCACCCGTCAATGGATTTGGCCACCACCGCCGCCAGCTCTTTGCCGTTGAGCGGAGCAGGCTCACCATCGGGGAAAAAATAGAAGCGGCGCATTCTCTCGGCGATCACGCTCGCGCCGATCTCAATCCAACGAGCACGGCGCTCGGCGTCCAGGGCCAGCCCATTGCGAAGCGCTGGAGCCCATCCCCGCGTCGCGTCGAAGAGGTGATAGAGCAGCTCGTCATGCCGTACCTGGCGCATATTGTTCTCCCGATTCGCTTTGAGAACAAAAGCGGTACATTTCCAACATGGCAAGCGATTGCTCCGCGCCCGCCCGCGCAGCCGCGAATTTGACGCAATAAAATTGCGCGCAATAAAATTACGTTTGGCCGTGTAATAATATTACGTCAAAAATTTTCGACGATCCCAATTTTTTCAAAAAATTTTCGGCCGGTCCCTACCCCACCCCATTTCGCGCGCTGCGACCCCCGCCTCGCCCGCGCACTTTTTGTGTCGATAATAATGCAGTCGACAAGTGCCCACCGGACGGGCTGTTTTCTTGCCTCGGAAGCCCTCCAGAAGCGGTAGAAACGGTGATGCACTTTGATGCAGCTACGGCCCTGTTCTTATCGTCCGGGGGCGCTTGCGGACAGGTCACGGCCCAGCGGTCGCCCGCGTGAGGTTTTCACCACCGTAGCAGCAGGGAACTAGGCTCGAATCCGGCCGCGAACAAGCGTCTCAGAAGCGAGCGGAGTAGGTGCCTTTCGGGAAAACCCCAACATCGCCAATCGCGTCCTAAACATGCCTCTAAGCGCCTGTTCTAGCTGAACTTTGCGGTCGGCCCGAGACCCCAATCTTTTGCAATATCGCTATCTCGAAACCCCAATGTCATTGATAAACAACGGTTTTCTTTGCGCCCTTCGTTGCTCTGAAACCCTATAATCTGATTATGCCAATATTGGGGTAAATGTTGGCGCTCAAACCCGCAGAAAACTGCGGATGTTGGGGATGTTGGGGTTTCCCCGCGTGCTACTTTTTGGTGGCGCGGTTAGGCACGTACACGTAGAACGGGCGCAGCTTCAGCGCTTCCGTATCGCTGTCGCTGCTCGATCCGTTGCGAATGGCAGCCGCCCACGCCGGCTATCATTCCTGCTGGTTAGGCAAAAATTTTCGGGCATGAGGAGAGCGGGAACGCGAAAGCGGGACGGTTAGGCAAAGCAACGTATTGACTTTGCTTATTTGTTGTCGCCCCGGCGAGCCCACCACCGCATCCCGCTCCGGTTCAGCAATCCGCAAGGATCGAACCGGCAACGGGGTCTCGATCAGAATCGTGCCCGGGAGGCTTGACGATTCTGTGACATTACATCGTATCATGGTCGTCACAGCCGGAGCCTCCCCATCCATGCCCGTTCGTATCCTGCTGCTGTGCGGCGCCGCGTTGCTCGCCACCCCCGCCTTTGCTGCCGACGACCAGCAAGTGCCTGCCGATCAGCCAAAGGATATCGTGGTGACCGGCCGGCTCGACGCCGCGCGCGCCGCGATCCAGCCGAGCCTCGGCGCGACCACCTATTCGATCTCGAACGCGACGATCCAGGCGCTGCCCGGTGGCGACAACCAGCAGCTCAACCAGATCCTGCTCCAGCTCCCCGGCGTCTCGCAGGACGGTGCGGGCCAGCTCCACGTCCGCGACGACCATGCCAATTTGCAATATCGCATCAATGGCACGATCCTGCCCGAAGGCATCGCCGTGTTCGGCCAGACGCTGTCCCCTCGCCTCGTCGAGCGGTTCGATCTGCGCACCGGCGCGCTGCCGGCGCAATATGGGCTGCGCACCGCCGGCATCATCGACATCACCACCAAGAGCGGCTTCGAGAACGGCGGCGAGGTCTCGCTCTACGGCGGCAGCCGTGGCACGATCGAGCCGAGCGTCGAATATGGCGGCAAGAGCGGCAGCACCAACTACTTCGTCACCGCCAGCTACCGACACAATGATCTCGGTATCGAATCGGTCGACGGCAGCACCGATGCGCTCCACGACACCACCAATCAGTATCAGGGCTTCGTCTATCTCGATCACACGATCGACGACGGCAACCGCGTCTCGCTGATCGGCGGCTATTCGGACCAGCGCTTCGAGATCCCCAACCCGCGCGGGCTGCACCCGGACAGCGGCTATTCGGTCGGTGGCGTCACCGATTTCCTGAGCGACGATCTCGACGAGCGCCAGCACGAACAGACCGCGTTCGGCATCCTCAGCCTGCTTCACGATGCCGGGCCGGTGACGCTGCAAGGCTCGCTGTTCGCGCGCTATTCGTCGCTGCAATATACCCCTGACGTGCTCGGCGAGCTGCTGTTCAACGGCATCGCGCAAGCCGCCAAGAAGCAGGACTTCACCACCGGCGTTCAGGTCGAAGGCGTATACCGCCTGAGCGGCGCGCACACGCTGCGCGGCGGCTTCGTCGTCACCCGCGATCACGGCACCAGCCGCACCACCACGCAGGTCTTCCCGGTCGATGCCGACGGCGCGCAGACCGGCCAGCCGATCGCGATCGCCGACAATGGCGCGGCGACCGAGATGACCTACAGCGTCTATCTCCAGGACGAATGGCAGCCGATCGACCATATCACGATCAACTTCGGCGGTCGGTTCGATCATTACGACGGTTACCGCAGCGAGCAGCAGTTCAGCCCGCGCGTCAACGCGGTGTGGTCCCCGCCGGGCGGGTTCACCATCCATGCCGGCTATGCGCGCTATTTCTCGCCCGCACCGTTCGCCAATGTCGCCACCACCACGATCGCCAAATTCGTCGGCACCAGCGCAGCGGCGCCGGGCACCTTCGGCGACGTGCCGTTCGCGGAGCGGCAGGACTATTTCGATATCGGCGCCGAGCAGAAGATCGGCCCGGTCACGATCGGTATCGACGCCTATCACCGCCGCTCGCGCAACCTGCTCGACGAAGGTCAGTTCGGCGCGCCGATCATCCTCACCCCGTTCAACTATGCGCGCGGGCGGATCGACGGGATCGAGGGCAACATCAGCTACACGCACCACGGCTGGCTGCTCTACGCCAACATCGCGCACGCCGAGGCCAAGGGCACCGACATCAGCAGCGGCCAGTTCAATTTCGATCCGGCCGATCTCGCCACGATCAGCCGCCAGTACATCTATCTCGACCACGACCAGACCTGGACCGGATCGGCGGGCGCGTCCTACCATTTCGACGACGGCTTCCTGCGCGACAGCAAGCTGTCGTCGAGCATGATCTACGGATCGGGGCTGCGCCGCGACGGCGCGGTGCCGAACGGCGGCAAGCTGCCCGCTTATGCGGTGTTCAACATCAGCGCGAGCCACAAGTTCGCGGGGCCGGGCGTCGAGATCCGTGCCGACGTGTTCAACCTGTTCGACCATGTCTATGAGATTCGCGACGGTTCGGGGGTTGGCGTCGGCGCGCCGCAATACGGCCAGCGGCGCGGCTTCTTCTTCGGGATCAGCAAGAGCATCTGAGCGACGATTTGACGCTCGGTGTTCCGAACCGGGAAACAGGTTAACCCTCAATTCGCCTTCTCAAATCCCGCGCGCGCGGGCATTTCCGCGCGTCCAAGGGAGTCCGGTACATGCGTCACATCCTGCCGATCGCGCTGCTCGCGCTCGCCGCGCCGGTCGCGGCCCAAAGCCCCGCGCAACCCTTCACCGTTCAGGGCGGGCAGGGTTTCGCCAAGCTCGACGAAGCGCTGATGGCGATTCGCGGACAGGATGCGACGATCCTGATCGCGCCGGGCACCTATCACGAATGCGCGATCCAGCAGGCCGGGCACATCGTGTTCAAGGCTGCGGTCCCCGGTCGGGTGATCTTCGAGCAGACCACGTGTGAGGGCAAGGCGGCGCTGGTGCTGCGCGGCGACGGCGCGGTGGTCGACGGCATCGTCTTCCGGGGGTTTCGCGTCGGCGACGGCAACGGCGCCGGCATTCGCATCGAGCGCGGCGACCTCACCGTGCGCAACGCGATGTTCCTCGACAGCCAGGAGGGCATCCTCGGCGGCGCCGGCGCGGACATGCCGATCACGATCGACCACACCACTTTCTCCGGCCTCGGCCAGTGCGATGAAAGCCCGAGCTGCGCGCATTCGATCTATCTGGAGACGCAAGGCCCGGTCACCGTCACCAATTCCCGCTTCGAGCGCGGGCGCGGCGGACATTACGTCAAGGTGCGCGGGCCGCGTGTGACGATCACCAACAACAGTTTCGACGATACCGCCGGGCACAAGACCAACTACATGATCGACCTGCCCAACGGCGCGACCGGCACGATTCGCGGCAACACCTTCGTGCAGGGCCGCGACAAGGAAAATTGGACCGGCTTCATCGTCGTCGCCGCCGAAGCGCACGATCACAGCGCGGCGGGGCTGCGGATCGAGGACAACACCGCCAGCCTCGCGCCGGGCGAGACCCGCAGCCCCGCCTTCGTCGCCGATTATAGCCACGAACGCCTCGCGATCGGCACCAACACGCTCGGCAAGGGCGTGCGCGCGTTCGAGACGCGGTAGCCGCGCGCCGAACGAGGGAAGCGTTACGCCGGTACGATCTCGATGATGTCGAGCATCGATTCGAAGCGGGGCGCGGGGAGCACCAGCCGCCAGCGCTTCTCGCCGATCCGCTCGATATAGCCGGCCATGTCGCGCAGCCGGTCCTGCCCGTAGCGGAACGGCTTGTCCTCGTCGCCATACACCATCGTACCGAGGAAGATCGCGCGCGCGCCGTCCGGGTAGAGCAGCCCGTCGGGGCGCTGCACGCCGCCGGTCTTGTGGAATTCGAGCAGCCCGCCGCCGCCGTCGACGATCTCGCATTCGGTCGGTTCGAACTTGGTGAAATCGGCCATCGCGGTGCCGTTCGCGCCGATCTTGTAGACGGTGCAGCGATACGCGCCCGCCCGCGGCAGCGGCTCGGTCAGCGCGCGGTCAGGATCGGCGAGTTCTTGAAGTCCGTCGATCGCGGCACCGCGCCCGCCCTTGCGCGCCTTGTCGACCGCCGCCAGCCAGGTGTCGCGCCAGCCGCGCAGCCGGTTGCGATCGTCATCGGTGGCGATCAGGCGCCAATTCTGCTCGGGCGCGACCGCGGCGGCGGGCGCGCTGCCGACGGGCTTGGGCCGTTCCTTGCCGCCGCACCCGGCCAGCGCCGCGCAGCCGCACAGAAGCGTAACGATTGCGGCTGTTCTCAAGCGACCGTCTTCCTTGTCATCGGCGCACACCTAACCACGCAGGCCGCGCGTTGCCAAGGCCGCGCCTTGCGGACGGCTTAGACCCCGGCGACGATGTCGCGCAGTGCCGCCGCGACGCCGCGCGTCTCGTCCTCGGTGCCGATGGTGATGCGAAGCCCGTTCGCCAGCCCCTGTCCGGGCAGCCAGCGCACGATATAGCCGCGCTCCATCAACTGGGTGTAGGCCGCCTCGGCGCTCAGCGCGCCCTCGAACAGCACCAGCACGAAGTTCGCCTCGCTCGGCACCACGCGCAGGCTCGCCGCGCTCAATTTGCCGATCTCCTCGGCGAACCACGCGCGCCACACGCGGTTGTGCTCGCGCGTCTTCTCGACCCAGGCGTCGTCCTGCACCGCCGCGATCGCCGCCGCTTGCCCTGCGATCGTGCAGCAGAACGGCGCGCGGATGCGGTGCATCGCCGCGATCGCCTCGGCCGAGCCATAGCCCCAGCCGATCCGCTCGGCGGCGAGACCGTGGATCTTCGAGAAAGTGCGCGTCACGATCACGTTCGGCGCGGTGCGCGCCAGATCGAGCGCGCCGTCGTCGTCCTCGGCATCGAGGAACTCGGCATAGGCCTGATCGATCACCAGCATCACCCGGTTGGGCAGATTGGCGTGCAGCCGCGCGATTTCCGCGCGCGACGTGAAGGTGCCGGTCGGGTTGTTGGGGTTGGCGATGAACACGACTCGGGTCTTGCTGGTCATGCACGCCAGGATCGCATCGACGTCGGTCGCGTAATCCTTGTCACGGGCGATCACCGGCAGCGCGCCGACGCGCCGAGTCGCGATTTCGTACACCGCAAACCCGTAGCGGACGTGGATCACTTCATCGCCCTGCCCGGCATAGGCGCCGGCGATCAGATGGAGAATCTCGTCCGATCCGGTGCCGTAGATGATCCGCTCCGGCTCAAGATCATATTTCGCGGCGATCGCCTCGCGCAGTTCGGTCGCGCTGGCGTCGGGATAGCGCGCGAGATCGGTGCTGTGCGCGGCGAAAGCTGCGATCGCCTTCGGGCTGGTGCCGAGCGCATTCTCGTTCGAGGAGAGCTTGACGGCTTTCGCGCCGCCATCGACCGACGATCGCCCCGGTATGTAGGGGGCGATCGCCATGATCCAGTCTTTGGGTTTGGGTGCCAGCATGGCAGTCGCTTAGCGCCCGCATGCCACCCGCGCTAGTCCCGAGCGCAGCTCGTGTTCAGGTGTGCTTAATCGGCACCAACCGGCGTGATACTCAGCGTTCCGGCCGCTTGCTGCGCAGTGTCGGACGGGCGGCGTGGCGTACCGGCGCCGGGCCGTTGGCACGGCGCGGCCCGCGCGGCGCCTCCTGCGGCGCGTTGGCGAGCTGCTCGAACTGAACACCGCCCTCGGCTTCCTCGCCCTGCGTGCGCTTGACCGAGGCGAGGAACTTGCTCGCCAGCCCGCGCGGAATCTGGAACGCGGTCTCGTTGGCGGCGATGCGGATCGCACCGACCTCGTTCTTGGTGATGTGCCCGCGCCGGCAGATCAGCGGCAGGATCCAGCGCGGATCGGCGTTCTCGCGGCGGCCGATGTCCATGCGGAACCACACCACGTCGTCAAAGCCTTCGCGGTGATGCTCCTTGCCGGGCGCACGCTCCGATGGGCCTTCGGCGAGCATCTCCTCAGGCGCGGGCATGCGCGCGCGGTACGAGCGCACCAAAGCGGCGGCGATTTCCTCGGGCGTCTTCTGTTCGAGCAGCTTGGCGGCGAGCGCGCGATCGTCCTCGTCGACCTCCACGGGTTCGAGAAGCTGGGTCATCAGCCGCTCGCGATCGGCCTTGCGGATGTCGTCGACGCTCGGCACCGGCAGCCATTCGACCGCGATGCGCGCGCCGCGCAGCATCATCTCGACCCGGCGCTTGCGCTGATACGGCACGATCAGCACGGCGGTGCCCTTCTTGCCGGCGCGACCAGTACGGCCCGAGCGGTGCTGGAGCGTCTCGGCATCGCGCGGCAGCTCGACATGGACGACCAGCGTGACGGTCGGCAGATCGATGCCGCGCGCCGCCACGTCGGTGGCGACACAGACTCGCGCGCGCTGGTCGCGCAGCGCCTGGAGCGCGGCGTTGCGCTCATTCTGGCTATGCTCGCCTGACAGCGCCACCGCCGAGAAGCCGCGCTCGATCAGCCCGGCGTGGAGATGGCGGACGTTGTCGCGAGTCGCGCAGAACAGGATCGCGGTCTCGGCTTCGTGGAGGCGAAGCAGGTTGACGACGGCATTCTCGATGTCGGGCGGCGCGACCGTGACCGCCTGATAGCTGATGTCGCCATGCCCGCGATCCTCGCCGACCGTGGTGATGCGAAGCGCATCTTTCTGGTAGCGCTTGGCGAGCGCGACGATCGACTTGGGCATCGTCGCCGAGAACATCAGCGTGCGACGGCCATCGGGAGTCGCGTCGAGGATCTGTTCGAGATCCTCGCGGAAGCCCATGTCGAGCATCTCGTCGGCTTCGTCGAGGATAGCAGCCTTGAGCTGCGACAGATCGAGCGCGCCGCGTTCGATATGGTCGCGCAGGCGGCCCGGCGTGCCGACGACGATATGCGCGCCGTGGCTGAGCGAACGGCGTTCGCGCGAGGCGTCCATGCCGCCGACGCAGGTCGAGATGCGCGCGCCGGCCTTGCCGTACAGCCATTCGAGTTCGCGGCTGACCTGCAACGCGAGTTCGCGAGTCGGCGCGATGGCGAGCGCGAGCGGCGCGCGTGCCGGTGGCAGCGTGCCGTCCTCGGTCAGCAACTGCGGGGCGATGGCGAGGCCGAACGCGACGGTCTTGCCGGAGCCGGTCTGCGCGGAGACGATCAGGTCGCGCCCCTCGGCTTCGGGCGCGATCACGGCGGCCTGGACTGGGGTCGGCGCGGCATACCCGCGTGCGGTGAGCGCTTCGCCAAGAAGCGCAGGAAGGTGAGTAAAAGGCATGATTTTCCGAATGCTGGACGCGCAAGTCGCGCGATGAGCGCGGTTCCATAGCAGATACGGCGCACAAACGCACGCGCTTAGAAAAGGGGCAGGTTCGGGACGAACGGTTCCCGTGGGCGGATCGCTCGACATTTCGTTACGGAGCCATTCAGCCGCGACGCGGTTATCCTGGGGTATGGACGCAGGATCACCCCGCCGCCCCAGCGCGCGCCAGCATTATTGGGATACCCTCCGCGCGGCACTGATGCTGCTCGGCATCCCCTATCACAGCGCGCTTGCCTTCCAGGCGGGCGGCTGGATCGTCGCGACTCACCAGCATTCGCCGGTGCTCGATTATGTCGCAGAGACGATCCACCTGTTCCGCATGCCCGCGTTCTTCCTCGTCGCGGGCTATTTCGCGGCGTTGAGCCTGACCAAATATCCGCCCGCCGGATGGTTTCGCGCGCGGCTGGCACGGCTCGGCATTCCGTTCCTCGCCAGCCTCGTCACGATCATCCCGGTGCTCAACATCGGCTGCGAACTCTCCAATTTCGCGCCGGCCGCGGCGCTCGACTCGTGGCGGCACTTATCGGTCACCTCGGGCGGTTATTGGGTGCGGCACCTGTGGTTCATCATCGTGCTGCTCTATCTGTGCGGCGCGACCGCGCTGGCGGCGCAAATATGGCCGCGATTGCGCGCCGCCGTACTGCCCGAGCGGATCGACCGCTGGACCGCGCGGCGTCCGCTGGCCGCGCTGCTGCTGCTCGGCGTCGCGGTCGGGCTGTTCGAGGCGGTGACGATCGAGCTGTTCTACAGCGCGCATCTCAACACCACGCTGCCGCAGGAGATCCTGCGCCTCGACGATCTGCTCGGCGCGCTGCCGTGGTTCGTGCTCGGGCTCATCCTCCAGCGCGGTCCGCGCACGCTCGCCGCGATGGGCGAGCGGCGGGCTGGCGTCGCGGTGCTGGCGGTGGCGGCGACCGCGCTGGCGCTCGTGCTATACGGGCATAGCTGGCCGCCGCTGTATCGCTTCGTCGGCGCGATTTCCGCGATGCTGGTGACTCAGGTGATCCTGTCGGTCGCGCGGCAATCGTTCGATCGCGCCAGCCCGGTCACCGACCGGCTCGTGCGCGGATCGTTCGTCGTCTATCTGTTCCACGTGCCGGTGATCGTGTGGCTGGCGCTGATCGCCGACGGCATCGGCCTGCCGCCCGCGATCGGCTTCGTCCTGGTGGCGAGTGGTACGCTGGCGACGACGCTCGCCATCGCCGCTTTGGTCGAGCGCTCGCCGGTGCTGAGCCTGCTCTACAGCGGCACGCGCAGCGTCGCGCGGCCGCGTGCGCGGCGGGACGCGATGACCGCGGTGCCGGCGGAGTAGCGCGGGACGCTGGCGACTATGCCGCCGTCGGACCATCCACCGGCAGGATCGCCGCATTCTCGCGCTTTTCGGGGCGGATGTAGATCGACGACAGCATCGGCAGCCGCGCCTTGAGATCGGTCTCGATCGTCTCGATGATCGTCTCGGCATCCCCCATCGTCAGCGAATCCTCGAAGTCCGCGCTGATGGCGACGAACACACTGTCGGGCGCGGTGTGGATGGTGCGAACGTGGTTGACCGAGGTGATGACCGGATAGCCATCGACGATCGCGCGCACCTCCGCCACGATCGCGGGATCGGCGCCCTCGCCGATCAGCAGCCCCTTGGCCTCACGCGCGAGCACCATCGCGATCAGCCCGAGCAATATGCCGATCAGGATCGAGGCGACGCCGTCGATGCGCGGATCGTTGAAATGGTGGCTCGCCCACACGCCGGCGGCGGCGATGAGCAGACCGGCGAGCGCCGCCGAATCCTCGAACAGCACGATGAAGCCGGCCGGGTCTTTCGAGCGCCGCACCGCGCTCCACCAGCCGCGCCCGCGATTGTCGGCGGCAAACCCACGCATCGCCAAGAGCCACGATCCCCCCTCCATCGCGAAGGCGACCGCGAGCACGATATAATTGATGAGCGGATCGCGCAGCGGCTCGGGCTCCTCGATATGGACGATACCCTCATACACCGACACGCCCGCGCCGACCGCGAAGATCAGGATCGCGACGACGAAGCTCCAGAAATACAGCTCTCGGCCATAGCCGAACGGGTGGTCGACATCGGGCGGGCGCTTGCCGCGATGCTGGCCGTACAGCAGCAGGATCTGGTTGAGACTGTCGACGACCGAGTGGAACCCCTCGGTCAGCATCGACGACGATCCGCTGATCGCCGCCGCGATGAACTTGGCGACGGCGATGCCGAGGTTGGCGGCAAGTGCCGCGAAGATGACGAGATTCGACTCGCCTTGCTTGGACGACGACATGCAATTCTCCCGGGTGCGGGTGTTGGCGTAGCGGGTGAACGGTTGAGGGCCAAGCGGGTGCGTGTTATAACGTGTGTATGAACGCACCCGCAAATCTCGCCAAATCGCTCAAGCTCATCAAGGTCGGTAATTCGACCGGCGTGATCCTGCCCAAGGACGTGCTGGCGAAACTCGGCGTCGAAGCCGGCGATTCGCTCGACCTGAGCGATGTGCCCGGTGGCATTACCATCACGCGCCACGATGACGGGTTCGCGGCACAGATGGAAGCCGCGCGCGAAGTGATGAAGCGACGCCGCAACGCGCTGCGCGAACTCGCGAAATAGACCCGTGTCGCACGACTGGATCTGGGTGGACCCTGCGGTCGCGGTCGCCGCGCATGGCGAGCAGCTTGCCGAGCATGGCGGGGCCGCCGGCGTGCGCGACATGAGCATGCTCGAAAGCGCGATGGCGCGACCGCTCAACCTCGTCGCCTATGGCGATCCCGACGTCGCCGAACTCGCCGCGAGCTACGCGTTCGGGATCGCACGCAACCATCCTTTCGCCGACGGCAACAAGCGGACGGCGGCGGTGGTGAGCGAAACCTTTCTGATGCTTAACGGCTATCGGCTGATGTGCAGCGATGTCGAACTGGTGACCACCTTTCTCGCGCTGGCCGCCGGGGAGTTGACCGTGGACGCGCTGAGCGACTGGTTTCGGAGCAACATCGCCGCCGCCTAGACTTGAGCATTTCGCAAACCGCGCTACCGAGCGTTGCAAATGTCGATTCTCGCCGCCCATGCCCAGGATCTCGCGCAGCTTGCCGAGCGCGATCGGCTGCGGGGGCTGTTCCCGCGCGCCGGCGTGGACTTTGCCTCGAACGATTATCTCGGGCTCGCCACGTCCGACCGGCTGCGCGATGCGGTGGCCGAGGCGGTGGCGCGGGGCGTGGCGGTCGGTTCGGGCGGGTCGCGGCTGTTGCGCGGCAACGATCCCGAGCATGATGCGCTGGAAATCGAGGCAGCGGCGTTCTTCGGCAGCGAGGCGGCGCTGTATTTTTCGAGCGGATACGCCGCCAATGCGGCGCTGATCGGCACGCTGCCGCAGCGGGGCGATCTCGTCGTGCATGATGCGCTGATCCACGCCAGCGCGCACGAGGGGATTCGGCTCGGCCGCGCCGAGGCGGTGGCGGCGGCGCATAACGATCCGCAAGGCTTCGACGATGCGATCGGCGCGTGGCGCGCGCGTGGCGGCACCGGGCGGGCGTGGATCGCGGTCGAGAGTCTGTACAGCATGGACGGCGACCGTGCGCCGCTCGACGATCTTGCGGCGGTCGCGGCGCGGCACGATGCGTTTCTGCTGATCGACGAGGCGCATGCGAGCGGGGTGTTCGGGCACGACGGGCGCGGACTCGCCGCCGACCTGGAGGGGCGAGAGAATGTCATCACCTTGCGGACCTGCGGCAAGGCCTTGGGGTGCGAGGGCGCGCTGGTGTGTGGGCCGCGCGTGGTGCGCGACTTCCTCGTCAATCGCGGGCGCGGCTTCATCTTCTCGACCGCGCCGTCGCCGCTGATGGCGAGCGCGGTGCGCGCAGCCCTGCGCATCCTCGCCGACGAACCCGAACGGCGCGAGCGGCTGCACGCTCTGGTGGCATATGCGGAGCGCGTGCTCGCGCCACATGGCGTCGCGCCGACGGGGTCGCAGATCCTGCCGCTGGTGCTCGGCGACGATACGACGACGATGCGCGTCGCGGGCGCCGTACAGGCGGCGGGCTATGACGTGCGCGGCATCCGCCCGCCGACCGTGCCGGCGGGATCGTCGCGGCTGCGCATCTCCGTGACGCTCAACGCGAGCCAGGCCGATGTCGACGGGCTGGCGCAGGCGATCGGCGCGGCGCTGGCATGAAGGCGATCGTCGTCACCGGCACCGATACCGATGCGGGCAAGACGGTGTTCGCCGCCGGCCTCGCGGCGGCGCTCGGCGCGGCCTATTGGAAGCCGGTGCAAGCGGGGCTGGACGACGGCACCGATGCCACCCGCGTCGCCGCGCTCGGCGTGACGCGCGTGCTCCCCGAAGCGTATCGGCTGAACACGCCCTGCTCGCCGCACCGCGCCGCCGAGATCGACGGCGTGACGATCGATCCCGCCCGGCTGATGCCGCCGATGGTCGAGGGGCCGCTCGTCATCGAAGGCGCGGGCGGCGTGCTGGTGCCGGTGACACGCGAGTTGCTGTTCGCCGACCTGTTCGCGCGCTGGGGGCACCCGGTGGTGCTGGTCGCACGCACCGCGCTGGGGACGATCAACCACAGCCTGCTGTCGATCGAGGCGTTGCGCGCGCGCGGCGTGCCGATCCTGGGTGTGGCGTTCAGCGGCGATGCCAATGAAGATAGCGAAGCGACGATCGCCGCGATCGGCGGGGTGAAACGGCTGGGACGGTTGCCGTGGTTGGAGACGCTGGATGCGGAGAGCCTGCGGGCAGCGTTCGCTGAGCATTTTGATCTTGAGGACTTCACATGACCGTCCCTCCTCCGTTCGCACTGAGCAAAGTCGAAGTGCGTGATCGAGGCGCGGCGCTTGGGGCACGTCCTTCGACTTCGCTCAGGACGAACGGAGCGGCGCTGTGACCCACTCCCCCGTCTGGCACCCGTTCACCCAGCATGGCCTCGGCGAGCCGATTCCGCTCGTCACGCACGGCGAGGGCGCGGCGCTCTACACGCAGGACGGGCGGCGGATCGTCGATGCGATCTCGTCGTGGTGGGTGACGACGCATGGACACCGCAACCCGCGCATCATGGCGGCAATCGCCGCGCAGACGCAGAAACTCGACCAGATCATCTTCGCCGGCTGGACTCACGAACCCGCCGAGGCGCTCGCGCGCGGGCTGACCGCGATGCTGCCGCCAGCGCTCACCCGCGTGTTCTATTCGGATTCGGGATCAACGAGCGTCGAGGTCGCGCTCAAGATGGCGCTCGGTTTCTGGGCGAACCGGGGCGAAGCCCGACACCGCATCCTCGTGCTCGAACACAGCTATCACGGCGATACGATCGGCGCGATGTCGGTCGGCGCGCGCGGGGTGTTCAACCGGGCGTATGCGCCGCTGCTGTTCGATGTCGGCACGATCCCCTTCCCCGCCACCGGGCACGAACAGACGACGCTCGACGCGCTCGAGGCGGAATGTCGGGCGGGCGCGGCGGCGTTCATCGTCGAGCCGCTGCTGCTCGGCGCGGGCGGGATGCTGATCTACCCGCCCGAGACGCTCGCGGCGATGCGCGCCATCTGCGCGGCGCACGATGTGCTCTTCATCGCCGACGAGGTGATGACCGGCTGGGGCCGCACCGGCACGCTGCTGGCGTGCGAGCAGGCGGGTGTCGTGCCCGACATCCTGTGCCTGTCGAAAGGGCTGACCGGCGGCGCGATCCCGCTCGCCGTCACGCTGGCGACCGAGCCGATCTACGCCGCGCATTGCTCGCAGGATCGCGCGACGATGTTCTTCCATTCGTCGAGCTACACCGCCAACCCGATCGCCTGCGCCGCCGCGCTCGCCAATCTGGAGATCTGGCGCGACGAGCCGGTCGCCGAACGGATCGCCGACCTGTCACGACGGCAGGCGGCGCGGCTGGCGGCGCTCGATCATCCCGCGATCGGCGGCAAGCGCCAGCTCGGCACGATCACCGCGCTCGACATCGCCGATCCCGATACCGGCTATCTCTCGACGTTGGGGCCGCGCCTGCTCGGTTTCTTCCGCGAGCGCGACCTGCTGCTGCGCCCGCTCGGCAACACCGTGTATGTGATGCCGCCCTATTGCATCGACGATGCCGATCTCGACGCGATCTATGCCGCGATCGGCGATGCGTGCGCGATGCTCGCTGTCCGACAAACCGATTGACCCGGCACGGGCGCGGAGTAGCTTCGGCGTAAAGGGACGCGACGGCCGATGATCGACAGCCTGATCCAGTTCGAAGACGGCGCACGCGGAGTCGCCGCGCTGAACGGCGGGTTCGCGCGGCGGATCAAAGGCGCGGCGACCTTGGCCGATCTCGCCGACCATGCGCTGGAGACCGGCGTACCGCTCGCCGAAGCGGCGGCGGCGCGGCTGGGCGAGCCGCTCAACCTGCGCATGGTGCGGCTGCTCGCGCCGATCGACCTGCCCGATCCGGCCCGGCTGCATGTCAGCGACAGCGGCGCGGCGGCAGCGAGCCGCGACTCAGGATGGCGCTATCGTGGCGACGGGCGCTCGCTGGCCGGGCCGGGGACGGTGCTGACCGTGCCCGAATTCGCGCTCGACGGCAGCGAGCGGCCCGAGATCGCCGGCCTCTACCTGATCGCGGCGGATCGCACGCCGGTGCGGATCGGGTTCGTGCTCGGCAACCGCTTCCACGATCATGCCGCCGCGCGCACCCATCGCCACTTCCCCGCGCAGCTCAGCCCGCGCCCGACCGCGCTCGGCCCCGAGGTGCGGCTTGGCGCACTGCCGCACGACATCATCGTGACGAGCCGGCTGCTGCGCGACGGCGTGGTCGAGCGCGAACGCCGCTTCGGCGCGGGCGACGCGCATCTGCCGCACCCGATCGCCGAACTCGAACGCCGGCGATTCGAGGGCGGCATCGTCGGGCGGCCGGGCGATGTGCTGGTGCATTTCTTCGTCGGTGCGGGCGGCGACGCGGAAGACGCGGTACGCACCCAGCCCGACGACGCTTTCGAAGCGACCGCGACCGGCTTCACGCTGCCGATGCGCAACCCGATCGCCTTCGCGCCGAGCGTGCGGGTGAAGGCTGGGCTGCTTTAACGCCACCGTTCCGTTCGTGCTGAGCCGGTCGAAGCGTGTCCCAGGCGCAACGTCGCGTATCGGGCACGCCCTTCGACGGGCTCAGGGCGAACGGGTGGGGGTGGCACGACGTTCGAGAGGAAACGTCAGCCGAACCGCGCCACCGCCGCGCGCGCCCCGTCGGTTTCCAGCGCGGTCAGGTGCGTGACCAACGTCTCGCGTAGATCCGTATCCGCTTCGAAGCCGAAGAACCCGAGCAAAGCATCCACCCGCGCCGCCGTATCCGCCGCCGCTGCGGACAGCGCGCCGAGCGTCTCGGCGGCGGGATCGTCGACGGTGAACGTCTCGCCGGCATCGGTGACGCCCGCCTGCCAGCGCATCCACGCCGCCACCGCCAGCGCGAGCGCATCGACCGGAGCGCCCGCCGTCCGCCGCTCGGCGATCGTCGCGAGCAGGCGCTGGGGGAGCTTCTGCGAGCCGTCCATCGCGATCTGGCGGGTGCGGTGCTGGAGCGCGCTGTTGGCGAAGCGGCCCATCAGCGCGGTGCGATAGGCGGCGATGTCGAGGCCCTCGGGCGGGTCGAGCGTGGTTTGCGCCTCGTCCCACAATGCCTCGACAAAGCCGCGCCCGGCGGCGGTCGCGACGAAGTCATGGACGAAGTCGTCGCCGGCGAGTGCGCCGAGATAGGCGATGCCCGAATGCGCGCCGTTGAGCAGGCGGAGCTTGGCGTCCTCCCACGGTGCGACGGCCTCGGTAAGCTGCACGCCGAGCGCGGCGAAATCGGGGCGTTCGGTGACGAAACGGTCCTCGATCACCCATTGCGAGAACGGCTCGGTCTTGACCATAGCCCGGTCTTCGACGCCGAGATCGGTCGCGAGCGCGGCGATATCGGCATCGGTGGTGGCGGGGACGATTCGGTCGATCATCGAGGCGGGGAAGGCGACTTCGGCGGCGATCCACTCGGCGAGCGCGGGATCGTTCGCGCGCGCGACCGCCAGCACCGCCTCGCGCAGCAACGCGCCGTTGTGCGGCAGGTTGTCGCACGAGATCACCGTCAGCGCGCCCAATCCGGCGGCGCGGCGCGCGGCGAGGCCGGCGGCGAGGAAGCCCGGCGCGGTGCGTGGGGCCGCGAGCGAGGCGCAGTCGGCGGCGACATCGGCATCGTCGGCGAGCAAAATGCCCTTGGCGCGGTCGAGCTTGTAGCCCTTTTCGGTGATCGTCAGCGTGACGATGCGGGCGTCGGGATGCGCGAGCGCGGCGACGACGGCGGCGGGGTCTTCGGGGGCGACCAGCACCGCCTGTTCGGCACCGACGATCGCCACGCTGCGCGCGTCACCATCGCGCACCACCAAGGCATAGAGGCAATCCTGTGGCGCGAGTTGATCGCGCACGCCGGCCGAGCGCAACGATACCGAGGTGATGCCCCAGCGCAGATCGCCCGCCGCCAGCGCCGCCTCGAAATAGGCGGCCTGGTGCGCGCGGTGGAACGCGCCGATGCCGAGATGGACGACGCCGCGCTTCACGGCGCCACGGTCATAGGCGGGGCGGGCGATGTCGGCGGGCAAGGTGCCGAGCGTTTCGGTCGAGAGCCTCACAGCTTGTACGCCTTCTTGACGAGATCATAGGCGAGCGCGTGCGCGACTTCGTGCGCTTCGTCTTCTGGCAAGCGATGCTCGGCGACGAGCTGCGCGAGCCACACGCAATCCATCCGCCGCGCGACATCGTGCCGCGCCGGGATCGACAGGAAAGCGCGGGTGTCGTCGTTGAAGCCGACCGTGTTGTAGAAACCGGCGGTCTCGGTGGTGCGTTCGCGGAAGCGGCGCATCCCCTCCGGGCTGTCATGGAACCACCACGGCGGGCCGAGCCGCAGGCACGGATAATGGCCGGCGAGCGGCGCGAGTTCGCGGCTGTAGACATCCTCGTCGAGCGTGAAGAGGATCAGCGTCAGCCGCGGATCGGTGCCGAAGCGGTCGAGCAGCGGCTTGAGCGAATCGACGAACTCGCCCTCGGTGGGGATGTCGGCGCCCTTGTCGCGACCGAAACGCGCCAGCACGGCGGCATTGTGGTTGCGGTGGACGCCGGGGTGAAGCTGCATCACCATGCCGTCCTCGATGCTCATCCGCGCCATCTCGGTGAGCATCTGCGCGCGGAACAGCTCGGCGTCTTCGGGGGTCGCGGCCACCAGCACGCGCGCATAGAGCGCGGCGGCGTCCTCGGGCGTCAGATCGGCGGTGCGGGCGCTCGGGTGGCCGTGATCGGTCGAGGTGGCGCCGGCCTCCCGGAAGCGCGCGCGGTGGAAGCGATGCGCGGCGAGATAGCCGTCCCACGTCGACACGTCCTCACCGGCGGTCTCGCCGAAACGGCGGACATTGTCGGCGAAACGGGCCGCCTCGGGATCGACCACCGGATCGGGGCGATAAGCGGTGACGACGCGCCCGCCCCATCCGCTCGCGCGGATCGCGGCGTGGTGCGCGAGGCCGTCGAGCGGGCTTTCGGTGGTGGCGATCACTTCGATGTTGAAGCGTTCGAACAGCGCGCGCGGGCGGAACGCCTCGGTCTTCAGCGCGGCGTCGATCGTGTCGTAATAGAGATCGGCGGTTTCCGCTTCGAGCAGCACGTCGAGCCCGAACACCGCCGAGAACACCCAGTCGAGCCACATCCGCGAGGGCGTGCCACGAAACAGATGATAGTTGTTGGCGAGCACGTGCCAGATCTTGCGCGAATCGGTCTCGGTCAGGCTGCCATCGACCGTCGGCACGCCGAGCGTTTCGAGCGACGTGCCCTGGCTGAACAGCATGCGGAACACATAATGATCGGGCACGATCAGCAGCGACGACGGATCGCTGAACGGTTCATTCGTCGCGAACCACGCCGGATCGGTATGACCGTGCGGGCTGACGATCGGCAGATCGGCGACGCCGGCATAGAGCCGCCGCGCGATGTCGCGGATGGTCGGCTCGGCGGGGAACAGCCGGTCCGGGTGGAGCGTGAGCGGTTTTGTCATGCGGGCGACAGGTCCGAATACGGGGAGCGATGCGGCAGCCTTAACCGCGCGGGCGCCGCGCGGAAAGAGCCGTGTCTGACCAATTTCACGCGGACGCGATGGCGACGCGGGCGAGCCGCGGCGACAGCATCTGCACGATCAACAGCGCGACGAAATAGGCGGCGGCGGCGACGAGGAAGATCGGCGCGTAGCTGCCAAGCTCCTGAAGCACGCGGCCGATATAGAGCGAGAACAGCATGCCGCCGACCCCGCCGATCGCGCCGCCGATGCCGATCACCGATCCCACCGCCGAACGCGGGAAGAGATCGGACGGCAAGGTGTAGAGATTCGCGGAAAACGCCTGGTGCCCCGCGGTCGCCAGACCGATGATGAACACCGCAGTCCACAGATTGTCGACCGATTGCACCGCGAAGATCGGCAGGATCGCGCAGGCGCAGATCAGCATCGTCGTCTTGCGCGCGGCGTTGACGCTCCAGCCCGCCTTCATCATCCGCCCCGACAGCCAGCCGCCGGCGACCGAGCCGACGTCCGACATCAGATACACCACGACCAGCGGCGGCCCGAACGACTTGAGATCGAGGTGATAGCGCTCGCTGAGATAGCCGGGCAGCCAGAACAGATAGAACCACCACACCGGATCGATACAGAATTTCGCCGCCGCATAGGCCCAGGTCTCGCGGAAGCGGATGATGTCGCGCCAGCGCATCGGCGTGGTCGGATCGGCGGGGTCTTGCTCGATCCACGCAAGCTCCTGCGGCGAGACGCGCGGGTGTTTCGCGGGCGAACGGTACAGGATGACCCAGGCGACCAGCCAGACGAGGCTGACCACGCCGGTGATGACGAACGCCGGCCGCCAGTTGCCCCCGTACAGCGCGACCAGCCACGGCACGAGCAGCGGCGTGACGATCGCGCCGACGTTCGCTCCGGCGTTGAACACGCCGATCGCGAAGGCACGCTCGCGCGCCGGAAACCATTCGGTGACGGCGCGGATCGCGACCGGGAAATTGCCCGATTCGCCGATGCCGAGCGCGAAGCGCGCCATCGCGAACTGGGTGATGGTGTTGACCGCGCCGTGCGCGATGTGCGCGGCGGTCCAGATCGCGAAGGCGACCGCATAGCCGACCCGCGCGCCGACCACGTCGACGAAGCGGCCGAAGCCGATATAGCCAATCGCATAGGCGGCCTGGAACCAGAAGACGACATTGGCATAGTCGATCTCGGTCCAGTGCAGATCGCTCGCCAGCACCGGCTTGAGCACGCCGATCATCTGGCGATCGACATAGTTGATCGCGGTGACGGCGAACAGCAGGCTGCAAATCACCCAGCGATAGCGGCCATTCGGCGGCGCGGGATTAGACACCGGTGTCAATTGTTGGGCTTCCGCTGACGTCATCGCTCTCCCCTTCGCATGATCGACCGGCATGCTTTACGGTATGGAATTGCAAATCAGATAATGCGGTTTCGGTTACGTGTATAGCCGCTTTGCCACCGTCTACAGCGTCACGCCGCGCTTCCAGATCGCGATGGCGCGCTCCTCGTTGATCTCGTTGCGGGTCGGCTCGCCCGAGGCGATCGCGATGATCCGGTCGAGCAGCCGGTCGGCGGCGACGTCGAGACCGTCGTCGAGCACAGCGCCCGCGTCGAAATCGATCCAGCCCGGCTTGGCGGCGGCGAGCGCGGCGTTCGAGGCGATCTTGACGGTCGGCACCGGGCTGCCGAGCGGGGTGCCGCGTCCGGTCGAGAACAGGGTCATCGTCGCCCCCGCCGCCGCGAGCGCGGTGGTCGAGACCGCATCGTTGCCCGGCGCTTCCAGCAGGGTGAGGCCAGCACGGCGCACACGCCCGGCATAGGGCAGCACGTCGGTGACGGGAACGTGACCGCCCTTCTGCACCGCGCCGAGCGATTTCTCCTCCAGCGTGGTGATGCCGCCGCGAATGTTGCCGGGGCTCGGATTCTCCGACACCGGCTCACCGTTGCGGACGAAATAGTCCTTGAAGCCGTTGACCAGCGCAACCAGCGCGTCGAACGTCTCGCGGCTGGTGCAACGGTCCATCAGCAATTGCTCGGCGCCGAAGATCTCGGGGATTTCGGTGAGCAGCACGCGGCCACCGGCATCGCCGACGCGATCGGCGATGCGGCCGATCACCGGGTTGGCGGTGAGGCCGCTCAGCCCGTCCGAACCGCCGCACTTCACCCCGAGCGTCAGCGCGGAGAGCGGCACGCTGCTGCGCCGATCCTGCGCGGCGAGCGCCACCAGTTCGTCTATCGCCGCCTGGCCGTCCGCCATCTCGTCGCTCGACGCCTGCGCGCCGACCACGCGGATTCGGTCGCGCCGTTCGGGCGGGATCAGAGCGAGCATGCCGCTGAGCTGGTTCGATTCGCACCCCAGACCGAGCAGCAGCACGCCGCCGGCATTGGGGTGGCAGGCGAGCGCGGCGAGCACCCGCGTCGTGCCGGCGAGATCATCGCCGAGTTGCGAACAGCCGAACGGATGCGGGAAGGCGACGACGGCATCGACCCCGGCGGGCAGATCGCCGCCGGCGCGCGCGGCGAGCCGCTCGGCGGTGCGCCCCACGCAGCCGACCGAGGGGATGATCCAGATCTCGTTACGCGTCCCCACCGATCCGTCGGCGCGGACATAGCCTTCGAACGTGCGCGCGCTCGGCGCGGTCGCCGGGGCGGCAGAGGCGGGCGCGTAGCGATAGCTGCCGGCGGTGGCGAGCGCGGTCGCGACGTTGTGCGTGTGGACGTGCGCGCCCGGCGCGATGTCGGCGCGCGCGGTGCCGATCGGGAAACCGTAGCGTAGCACCGGCTGCCCTGCTGTTACCGGTGTCACGGCGAATTTGTGGCCCGCCGGAATATCCTCGACCAACCGGACGTCGGCACCGCCGACGCGCACGAGATCGCCCGCCGGCAGCGCTTCCATCGCCACCGCGACGTCGTCGCGCTGTTCAACCTTGATCGCTCGCATCGTTCACCTCTATTGTCTGAGTTAATCGACGCACGCGCGTTTTTCAAGCGGTCCTCAGTCCCCCAGCACCGTGCTGGTATCCTCCAGCGCCATCGACACCAGCGCCGTCATCGTCTCGCGCGCCTGCGCGGCATCGCCCGCGGCAATCGCCGCGAACACCGCGCCGTGATCGTCGAGCGGATCGCGCGGCACCGCGTTCTTCCGGTATTTGAACGCGGTGGTCCAGCGCACCGCCGCGGTGATCGTGCTCGACAGCGCGGCGAGCGGCTCGTTGCCGGTGGCGAGCAGGATCAGGCTGTGGAATTCCTGATCGGCCCGCCGCCCCTCGGCCGTGCCGAGGCCGTGCCGTCCCATCCCCTCAAGCGCCGCCCGCATCCGTGCGAGCTGCGGCTCGGTGCGCCGCACCGCCGCCAGCGCGGCGGCGGCGGGTTCGACGATCAGGCGCATTTCGAACAGGCTGCGAACGAACGGCTCCGGCGGTTCGTTGACGAACGCCCAGGCGAGCACTTCGGGATCGAGCATGTTCCAGCGCGACCGTTCGCTGACGCGGGTGCCGGTCTTGGTGCGGCTTTCGACCAGCCCCTTGGCGGCGAGCATCCGCACCGCCTCGCGGTAAGCGCTGCGCGACACCTTGAGCTGCGCGCTGAACTCGATCTCGCCGGGCAATACCGCGCCGGGCTGATACTGGCCGCTGACGATCGCGACGCCGAGATCGCGCGCGATGCTGGTATGGATTCGCGGCGCAGCCCCCGCGCTGGTCTTTTCGGTCACGCCGTTTCCCCCTGATGTGCTCATGCTCCGAACCGGCGGAACTGTCGAGATCACGGCGGACTCGTTGACCCGCGCGCAGCATCGTAGGATAGCGCGTCAACGACCGGAGAGAAGACCCGCCCATGTCGATCCACGCCTTCAGGATGCAGCTCAAGCCCGGCGTGATCGACGAATATCGTGCGCGCCACGATGCGATCTGGCCCGAACTCTCCGCGCTGCTCACCGAAAGCGGAATCTACGATTATTCGATCTTCCTCGACGAAGCGACGCTGAGCCTGTTCGCGGTGCTCAGGCTCACCGAGGACAATGCCCGCGACACATTGCCCGATCATCCGGTGATGAAGCGGTGGTGGGACCATATGGCGCCGCTGATGGAGGTCGAGGCCGACAACCGCCCGCGCGAATGGCCGCTGCCGCTGATCTTCCATCACGCCTGACGCGAAACCAATGCGAGAGCCCCTTCTTGTTCTCCCGCGCATGCGGGAGTCCAGAGTTCCAAGAGCCGCACATCGGTGTTTTGCTTGGCTCCGGGTTCCCGCTTTCGCGGGAAAACAGGATAAAAATGCGCCTCCGGTGGCTTTCGCAAAGATCCCGCCTGAAGCGGGCATATCCGTATCCGCGCCCCTGAGGAGATTGCCATGAAGACCGGTCTGCCGTTGCTGATCGTCGCCGCGCTTGCTCTGCCAACGCCGGGCGTCGCATCCTGGTCGCGGAGCTGGGCGGTCGCACCGCAAAGTGCGGGCAAGCCGAGCGACCTGCCCGATCTGACCGGGCGGACGCTGCGCCAGGTGGTGCGGATCAGCAGCGGCGGCACGCGCATCCGGCTGCGGCTGACCAACGAACTGTCGGCGAGCGCGCTCAAGCTCGGCAGCGTCCATGTCGCCTTGGTCGATGCGCGCGGCAAGATCGTGCCCGGCAGTGACCGCGCCGTCACCTTCGACGGCGTGGCCGCGCCGACCATTCCCGATCGCGCGCCGCTGGTGAGTGATCCCGTAGCGCTGCGCGTGGCGCCGCTCACGCATGTCGCGATCAGCCTGTACTTCCCGCAGGGCGCGCCCGACCCGACCGTCCACGGCTATGCCGCCGCGACCGCGTGGATCGCGACGGGCGACCAGACCGGCGCGGCCACGCTCGACGGTGCGACCAAGTTCACGCAGCGCATGGTGATCGACGGACTCGACGTCGATACGCCGCAGCGCGGATCGACCGTGGTCGCGTTCGGCGATTCGATCACCGACGGCGTGCGCGCCACCGCCGATGCCGACACGCGCTGGCCCGATCAGCTTGCCGAGCGGTTGCAGAAGGCGGGGCGCACCAGCGTCGGCGTCGCCAATCTCGGCATCAGCGGCAACCGCGTGCTGGCCGAAGGCGCGGGCAACAACGCGCTCGCGCGCTTCGACCGCGACGTGCTCTCGATTCCAGGCGTGTCGCACGTCATCGTGCTCGAAGGCGTCAACGACATCGGCGGCGCGACCGCGCGCAAGACCCCGCTGCCGACCGTCGCCGACCTCACCGGTGGCTATCGCCAGATGGTCGCGCGCGCGCACGACAAGGGCGTCAAGGTGATCTTCGCGACAATCCTGCCGTACAAGGGCGCGGGCTATTGGGGCGCCGAGGGCGAGGCGGTGCGCAAGCAGGTCAACACCTGGATTCGCACCAATACGGTCGCCGACGGCTATGTCGATCTCGCCAGGGCGGTCGCCGATCCGGCCGACCCAGACCGCTTCGCCAAGGCGTATGACAGCGGCGATGCGCTCCATCCCAACGACGCGGGCTTCACCGCAATGGCGGCGGCGATCGATCTCAAGCTGTTACGGTAACCCGCGCCCGCCTCTCCACCCGTTCGTGCTGAGCCTGTCGAAGCACATGCCACGCACGAAGCGTTCGGGGCGCGCACTTCGACAGGCTCAGTGCGAACGGCAAGCGGCTGTCACGCCCCCAGGCTGTTGCCGTAGCCGATCACCACCGTCGCAAGCACGAGCAGGCCGATGCCGGTCCACACCATCGCCTTGACGCGGGGCGCGGCGGCTCTCCATTCCCGAAAGGCGAAACCCCAGAGCGTGCCGAAGATGATGATGCTCGCCATGTGCAGCGTCCAGCTCGAAAAGCCGAAGCGGCCCATCTGGCTTTCGCCCATCGTGTAGAAGAAGAACTGGAAATACCACATCGTCCCCGCCAGCGCGGAGAGCAGATAGTTGAGCCCGAGCGGCGCGCCGGTGGCGACCGCGCCGCGCCCGAGCCACTGCCCCGCGCTGCGGTTCTTCACGATCAGCCACGCGCACCACAGGCCGTTGGTGACCAGCCCGCCGAACATGACGAGGCACAGGATCGGCAGCCCGGTCCATAAGGGGCCGGTGCCGGCAGCGGCGGAGATCGCCTTGATCGGCTCGCCCGCCGCGAGGCCAAAGGCGAAGCACGACGACATGATGCCGGAAAACACCGCGACCGCGATGCCCTTGCGGAAGTTGAACTCCGCGACCGTCTCAGCCTTCTCGGCGTCGCTCAGCGCGGCGTCCTTGCGCGCGCCGGCGAACGCCACCGTCGCGATGCCGGCGAGCGTGATGACGAGGCCGAGCAGCACGATCCGCCCCGATGCGGTCGCCAGCAGCTTTTCGTGGAAATCCCCTTGGACGAGCGGCGGGATCAGCGTGCCGAACACCGTACACAGCCCGAGCACCACCGCCATGCCCAGCGACAGCCCGAGATAGCGCATCGTCAGCCCATAGGTCAGCCCGCCGAAACCCCACAGCAGACCGAACACCACCGGCCACACCAACGTCGGCACCGGCGTCTGCGCCAGCACGCCGAGCAGATCGTTGGTTTGGATCGACGCGAAGAACCACGGCGCGAGCAGCCAGGAGAAAATGCCGCCGGTCAGCCAGTAGATCTCCCACGACCAGCGTCTCACGCCGCGATAGGGCACGTAGAAGGTCGCCGAGGCGAACCCGCCGAGCCAGTGGTAGAGAACGCCGATCAGCGGGTTGGCATTGCCGTTCATACGTTCAGGCCCAGTCGATAGATGCGGTTGGCATTGGCGGCGAACAGCGCGTGGCGCTCTTCGGGCGTGAGATCGGCGACGATGTCGGCATAGGTGTTGAGGTGCTGCGAAAAGCTGCCGAACAGTTTGTCGGTGGGGAAGTCGCTGGCGAACATCGCGCGGGTCGTGCCGAACAGGTCGATCGCGGTGCGGATCTGGTCGCGCGCCAGCGTGCGCGTCCAGCGGCGGTCGCTGAAGCCGATTCCCGACAGTTTGACCGAGACGTTGGGAAGCGCGGCGAGTGCCGCCATGCCGCTGCGCCACTCGGCTTCCTCACCGGGAATCATCATGCCCATATGGTTGATGATGACCGGAATCTCGGGGTGGCGCGCGATCAGCGGCGCGAGGCCGGGGAACTGGCCGGCATAGGCTTGCAGATCGAAGCTGAGGCCATGAGTGCCGAGCAGCGCGAACCCGGCGGCCCAGGCCGCGTCGCACGTCACGTCGCGCGGAGTGTAGGTGCGCTTCGGGTCGGCGTGCCAGTTGACGATGTGGCGGATGCCGCGAACGTTGGCGCGCGCCGCATGCGCGGCGAGCAGCGCCGCGACGTCCGGGTCATCGAGCGCTGCAAAGGCGACGATCGCATTGGGCATGCCGCGCGCGTCCGCCATGTGCTGAAGCCAGTCGGTCTCGGCGAGCGCGTCGGCGGCATCCGCGCCGGCATCGATATGGACGATGCCGCGCACGTCCCAGCCGGCGGCATCGGCGAGATAATCGTCGAGCCGGTACGTCTTGGCGATCGGTTCGACGCTGCCGTTGGGGCCGTCATCGGCGAACGGCGGCGTAAGCCACGGATAGCGCAGATGCGCGAGATTCCACAGGTGGACATGGGCGTCTACGAAGGGGCGTTGCTCGGGCATGGGCTCTCCGACGGGTGGGCGCGCCGCCTCTTGCCGGACGGTCGCGCGGTAGGATTTCAAACCCCGTTCGCCCTGAGCTTGTCGAAGGGCGTGCCCCAAGCGGCGCGCTTCTGGACACGTGCTTCGACAAGCTCAGCACGAACGGATCGTTAGAACGTCGTGCGCCCGCCCGATGTGTCGAAGGTCGAAGCGGTGGTGAAGCTGCATTCCTCGCTGACCATGAAGCACACCATCGCCGCGCTCTCGTCGATTTCGCCGAGCCGCCCCATCGGGATTTTCGACCGCATGTAATCGACCTGGCTCTGCGGCAATTGCGCGAGGATCGGGCTTTCGAACGTCGCCGGGGTCAGCGCATTGGCGATGACGCCTTTCTCGGCGAGTTCCTTGCCGAGCGATTTGGTGAGGCCGATCACCCCCGCCTTGGACGCCGAATAGGCCGAGGCGTTGGGGTTGCCTTCCTTGCCCGCGACCGAGGCGAGGTTGGCGATGCGGCCATAGCCACCCGCGAGCATGAACGGCACCACCGCGCGGCAGCAATAGAACAGCCCGTTGAGGTTGATGTCGATCACGCGCCGCCAGCTTTCGAGCGGATATTCGTGAACGGGTGCGGTCGCGCCGGTGATGCCCGCCGAGTTGACCAGGATATCGATCCGCCCGAGCGCGGCGTTGGCGCCCGCCGCCGCCGCCTCGACCTGCGCCTGATCGGACACGTCGAGCGCGAACACCGCGACCGCGCCGGTTTCGGCCTGCGCCGCCGTCAGCGCATCGGCGTTGACGTCCCACAGAGCGACCGTGCCGCCTTCCGCGACGATTCGCGTGGCGACCGCCTTGCCGAGTCCCGACGCGCCGCCGGTCACGATCGCGGTGCGCCCCGCGAACCGGCCCGCATAGGCGCTCATGCCAGCGTACCGTCGCCGAGGTGCCGCCATGCGACGACCTGCTGGCGCTGCGTGCCGAGCGTGTCGATCGCCAGCTCCATCACGTCGCCGGCCTTGAGGTAGATCGCCTCCGGCTTCTTGCCCTCGCCCACGCCCGGCGGCGTGCCGGTGATGACGAGATCGCCCGGATAGAGCGTGATGTACTCGCTGGCATAGGAGAGGAGCTGCTTGACGTCGAAGATCATCGTCCTGGTGTTGCCGGTCTGCATTCGCTCCCCGTTGACGTCGAGCGACATGCCGAGATCCTGGCAGTCGCCGACCTCGTCGGGCGTCACCAGCCACGGTCCGGTCGGGCAGAAGGTGTCATGCCCCTTGCCCTTCGACCATTGGCTGCCGCGCTGCTTCTGGTTGAACCGCTCCGACACGTCGTTGACCAGCGTGAAACCGGCGACATGCCCAAGCGCCGCATCCTCGCTGACGTAGCGGCAGGTCTTGCCGATGATGACGCCGAGTTCGACTTCCCAGTCGCCGTGCGTCGCGCCCTTGGG
This sequence comes from Sphingomonas panacis, assembly GCF_001717955.1. Classification (NCBI taxonomy): domain Bacteria; kingdom Pseudomonadati; phylum Pseudomonadota; class Alphaproteobacteria; order Sphingomonadales; family Sphingomonadaceae; genus Sphingomonas; species Sphingomonas panacis. The sequence continues at coordinate 1,353,280 of NZ_CP014168.1, read as the reverse complement.
GAGCATCACGTCGTCATTGGGACCGGAGAGGCTGGAGAGCGCCTTCATGAACATCATCGGCTCGGTCGGGATCGGCAGGTTCGATTCGATCGCATGATCGCGGTAGTTGAGGCCGATCGCGACGATCTTGCCGATGCCCTTGAGCGGCACGCCGTAGCGCGGGGCGCCCTCGGCGAGCGGCAGCGATGCGACATCGGCGGCCAGCGCGGCGGGGAGAGTCGCGATCGTGAGGTCGTCGATCACGCCGGACAGGTCGCGAAGCTGGCCGTCGGCATCGACGACGCCCGGCTTTTCCTGGCCCATCGGGCCGAAGCGGCAGAGTTTCATGTGGGTCTCGCTCTGTTTGGGGATCAGTGGGTGTAGGGACGGTGAGTCGCCACATCGGGATTGAAGGTGACGCCGAAGCCGGGCGCATCGAGCGCGCTCGCCTTGAGGCGGCCGTTGACCGGCACCGGCTCGCCGAGCAGTTGCGGCGCGAACATCGGCACCACTTCGGTCGGGCCGGGGTGCATCATCAGGAACTCGGCGAAGGGCGAGTTGTGGCGGGTGATGACGAAGTGATAGCTGTAGACCGACGAGCCGTGCGGCACGACCATCTTGCCCTTGGCATCGGCGAGCGCCGAAATCTTGAGCAATTCGGTGATGCCGCCGCACCAGCCCACGTCGGGCTGGATGATGTCGCAGCACTCCATGTCGAGCAACATGCGGAACCCCCAGCGAGTCGCCTCATGCTCGCCGGTCGTCACCAGCATGCCCCTGGGCACGTTGCGGCGCAGCTCGGCATAGCCCCAATAATCGTCCGGGCTGATCGCCTCCTCGATCCACTTGAGGCCGTATTCGTGCGCGGCGATGGCGAGCCGGGTGGCATAGTCGACGTCGAGCGCCATCCAGCAATCCCACATCAGCCAGAAGTCCGGCCCGACGCGCTCACGCATCTCGGCGAGCTCGGCGATGTTCTTCTTGAGGCCCTCGACGCCCTCCGCCGGGCCATGATGGAGCGCCATCTTGCCGCCGATGAAGCCGAGCTCCTTGGCGATGTCGGGGCGCGCGCCGGTCGCGTAGAATTGCAGTTCGTCGCGCACCGCGCCGCCGAGCATGTGGTAGACCGGCTCCTGCCGGAGCTTGCCGAGCAGATCCCACAGAGCGAGATCGACCCCCGAGATCGCGTTGATGACGAGGCCCTTGCGGCCGTAATATTGCGTCGAGAAGTACATCTGGTCCCAGATCTTCTCGTACTCAAGCGGGCTGCGCCCTTCGAGGAAGCGGGCGAGATGCTTCTCGACGATGTAGCAGGCGGGCTCGCCGCCGGTCGTCACCGCGAAGCCGATCGTGCCGTCCTCGGCCTCGATCTCGACGACAAGCGTGCCGAGCACGTTGATGCCGAAGCTCTGCCGGCTCTGGCGATATTCGGGATAGCGGCTCATCGGTGTGGCGATGTGGTTGTCGATCCAATGGCCCTCGCCCTGATCGTGATAATCGGCGCCGCCGCCGCGCACCGTGAAGGCGCGGACATGCTTGATCTTCGACAGGCTCTTCAACGTCACCGATGCGTCTCCCCGGATATGCGGCACGGCTGTTCAGAATGTGAAAGAGATCGCGGAATCGTTCCACATGATGATACGATCACGATCCGACGGATCGCCGGTGTCATCGTGAAGAAAGCCGCCCCGATCCTCCCTTTGCTGTTTACTTTCTCACTTTATGGGATAGGATATTAATTGATGAGACAAGTCGCGTCAAACGAAGAATCGGAGAGTGGCGAGGAGCGCACCAAGATTCAGGGCAGCCAGACCTTGCTGCGCGGTCTCGACATGCTCGACAAGGTGATCGACGGGCCGATCAAGCTCGCCGACCTGTCGGCGGCGATGGGGCTGACGCGCTCGACCACGCACCGGCTCGCCAACGCGCTCGCCGACCGCGGCTTCCTCACCTTCCTGCCGCGCGAGGGCTATCAGCTCGGGCCGAAATTGCTCCAGCTCGGCTTCCTCGCGCAGAGCCAGGCCGATATCGTGCGGATCGCGCGCCCGCGGCTGGAGGCGCTCGCCGCACATACCGAGGACACGGTGCATCTCGGCCGGCTCGATACCGATCTCGCGCTTTACCTCGACAAGATTGCCGGCCGGCGCCGCGTCGACATCTCCAGCCGGATCGGCGACCGCCACCCGCTGTCCTCGACCGGACTCGGCAAGGCGCTGCTGCTCGACACGCCCGAGGCCGAATGGCCGGCGCTGTTCGAAGCGTCGCGCGCGCGCGGCGCGCCGGTGGTCGATTACGACGGCTGGGCGGAGCGGATGCGCGGCTATGTCGCCGCCGGCCATGCCTATGATCTGGAAGAGAACGAGGATCTGATCCGCTGTGTCGCAGCCCCGGTGCGCGACGCCTCGGGCCGGATCATCGCCGCGATCAGCCTGTCGAGCGCGGCGCAATATATGGACGATTCGCGCATGGCGGCGCTCAGCGGCGAGGTGCGCGAGACCGCCGACCAGATCAGCACCGATCTCGGCTGGGTGCCCGGCGCCCGGCCATCCCGCCGGCCACGGCGATAACCCGCAGAAGAGGAAACGCTCACGTGAAGCTGCTCGAAGGCAAGACCGTTCTCGTCACCGGCGCCTCCACCGGCATCGGCCGCGCCGCCGCGATCGGCGCGGCGCAGCACGGCGCCGACGTGGTCATCAACTACCACAGCCGCGACGAGGATGCCGAAGCCTGTATCGCCGCGATCGAGGCGACCGGGCAGCGCGGGCTCGCGGTGAAGGGCGACGTGGCCGAGCCGGACACCGCCAAGGATTTCGTCGCCAAAGCGGTCGAAGCGTTCGGCAAGGTCGACGTGATGGTCAACAACGCCGGCATCTGCCCGTTCCACGCCTTCCTCGACATGCCGGTCGAGACGTTCGAGCGCACCATGCGAGTCAACATGCACGGCGCCTATTTCATGGTGCAGGCCGCCGCCAACCAGATGGTCGCGCAAGGGCACGGTGGCGCGATCGTCGCGGTGTCGTCGATCTCGGCTTTGGTCGGCGGCGAATATCAGACGCATTACACGCCGACCAAGGCGGGGGTGCATTCGCTGATGCAATCGACCGCGATCGCGCTCGGCAAGTACAAGATCCGCTGCAACTCGCTGCTGCCCGGCACGATCCTCACCGAGATCAACAAGGACGATCTCGCCGACGACGCCAAGCGGACGTACATGGAAAGCCGCGTGCCGCTCGGCCGGCTCGGCGCGCCCGAGGACATGGTCGGGCCGATCGTCTTCCTCGCCTCCGACATGGCGGCCTATGTCACCGGCGCGGCTTTGCTCGTCGATGGCGGCATGTTCGTGAACCTGCAATGATCCGCGCCAGCCTCGCCGCTGCCGCCGCTTTGCTGCTGGCCGGCGCGGCGCCCGCGCCGGCGGGCTTCGGCAAGATCCTGATCGCGAGCGATTCGACCGCGTCGGTGTACGGCGAGGACCGCTACCCGCAGACCGGCTGGGGGCAGATGCTGTCGTGCGGGCTCGACGCGGGCACCGAAGTGGTCGATCTCGCGATGGCCGGGCGCAGCACCAAAACCTTCATTGCCGAGGGCCGCTGGGACGGGCTGATGGCGCGGGTGCAGCCGGGCGACGTGGTGCTGATCCAGTTCGGCCACAACGACGCCTATAAGGCCAAGCCCGAACGCTATGCCGATCCCGCCACCACCTACCGCGACAATCTGCTTCGCTTCATCTGGCAGGTGCGCGGCGCGCGGGCGATTCCGGTGCTGGTGACCCCGGTCGCGCAGCATATGTTCGGCGCGGATGGCAAGGCCAAGGCCAATTTCGCCGACTGGTCGGCGGTGATGCGCGATCTCGCCGCCACCACGCAGACGCCGCTGATCGACCTCGAGACGCTCTCGCGCGGCTGGCTCGACCGGACCGGCGAACAGGCGTCGCGCGGCTATTATCTGCACCTGCCCGCCAACACCGTGCCCGGCTTCCCCAAGGGAATCGACGACGATACCCATTTCAGCGAACTCGGCGCGCGCCGGATCGCCGATCTCGTCGCGGGCGCGTTGAAGGCGCTCGATCTGCCGCTGTCGGGGCATGTGCTGGCCGAGCGCCCCGATCTCACGCGCGCCACCGCGCTCGGCCACAGGGGATGTTCATGACGATCGACCGAAGGACGCTGATCGCCGGCGGCACCGCGCTCGGCCTCGCCGCCACCGCCGCGAAGGGCGCGCAAACGGCAGCGGCGGTGCCGTCCGATTTCACCGTGCTGCCGCTATGGCCGGGCAAGGTGCCGGGCGGCGACCATGTCACCGTGACGCAGGAACAAGGCCCGCGCTCGGCGAAGAGCGACGCCTATGACACGTTCTTCGCGCACATCACCACGCCGACGCTGACCGTGCTTCGCCCGGCCAAGCCCAATGGCGCGGCGCTGCTGATGATCCCCGGCGGCGGCTATCGCCGTGTCGTGCTGGGGCATGAAGGCATCAACATCTCGCGGCGATTCGCGCAGGCCGGCTTCACCTGCTTCTCGCTGCTATACCGGCTGCCGGCGGACGGCTGGGCGGCTGGGCCGGAGGCGCCGTTGCAGGATGCGCAGCGCGCGCTGCGAACGGTGCGCTCGCTGGCGCCGCGTTATGGCTATGACGCGAACCGGATCGGCGTAATCGGCTTTTCGGCGGGCGGGCATCTCGCCGGCTGGCTGACCAGCCGCCAGTCGGTCGCGACGCAAGCGGTGAACGACGCGATCGACCGCGAACCGCTCAGCCCCCGCGCCGCCGCGTTGATCTACCCGGTCATCACCATGACTGCGCCGCTCGCGCACAACGGCTCGCGCGTCGAGTTGATCGGCGAGGCGGCGAGCGACGAGAAGCGCCGCGCCTATTCGCTGGAGAACGACATCCAGCCGACCACGCCGCCGACCTTCCTCGCGCATGCGATCGACGACAAGACCGTACCGGTCGAGAACAGCCTGATGATGCTGGCGTCGTTGCGCGCCGCGCGCATCCCGGCCGAGGCGCATCTCTTCGAAACCGGCGGGCACGGCTTCGGGCTGACCCTGCCCGACGGCACCGCCTCGCCCTGGCCCGATCTGTTCGAGAGCTTCGCCAAGCGCCACGGCTTGCTGTGACGCCTGCCGCGCCTCCCCCGCGCGTCGCGCTGTTCGTGACGTGTCTGGTCGATCTGATCCGGCCGCGTATCGGCTTCGCGGCGATCCGCGCGCTGGAGGCGGCTGGCTGCACCGTCGTCGTGCCGGCGGGGCAGACCTGCTGCGGCCAGCCCGCGCTCAACTCGGGCGCGCGCGCAGAAGCGACCGCGATCGCCAAACGTACGATCGCGCTGCTCGAAGGGCATGACGCGATCGTGGTCCCGTCGGGATCATGCGCGGCGACGATCCGGGTGCAGTATCCCGAACTGTTCGAACACGATCCCGCCTGGCTGGCGCGTGCCGAGGCGGTGGCGGCGCGCACCTATGAGATCATGGCCTATCTCGACGAGGTGCGCGGCTGGCGGCCCGATACCGCGCTCGACGCGACCGCGACCTATCACGATAGCTGCTCGGGGCTTCGCGAACTCGGCATCAAGGCGCAGCCGCGCCGGTTGCTGAACCATGTCGCGGGGTTGTCGCTCATACCGCTCAAGGGCGCGGAGACGTGCTGCGGGTTCGGCGGCACCTTCTGCGTCAAATATCCGGCGATCTCGAACGCGATCGCGACCGAAAAAGCGGCGGCGATCGACACGAGCGGGGCGGACCTGCTGCTCGCCGGCGACCTCGGCTGCCTGATGAACATGGCCGGCAAGCTCCACCGCGACGGCTCCGCTGTACGCGCGTTCCATGCGATCGAGGTGATCGCCGGGATGGGCGGCGGCCCGGCGATCGGCGAAGAGACATGAGCGCCGCTTTCTCAAAGCGCGTCGATGCCGCACTCGCCGACCCGATCCTGAAAATCGCGGTCGAACGCACCGCCGGCACCGCCGAAGCCAAACGCGCGGCCGCGATCGACGCCTTCGCGCAGTTCGAGGACGCGCGCACCCGCGCGGCGGCGATCAAGGATCACGTCGTCGCGCATCTCGGCTTTTATCTGGAGCAGTTCGAAGCCGCCGCGACCGCAGCCGGCGCGCACGTCCATTATGCGCGCACCGCCGACGAGGCGTGCGCGATCGTGATCGATATCTGCAAGGCGGCGGGCGCGCGCACCGTCGCGCGCTCGAAATCGATGATGGGCGAGGAGATCGGCCTGCCCCACGCGCTCGCCGAGGCGGGGATCGTCCGGGTCGAGACCGACCTTGCCGAACATATCATCCAGCTCGCCGACGAACGCCCGTCGCACATCGTCTGGCCGGCGATGCACAAGACCAGCGCGCAGGTCTCGGCGCTGTTCAAACAGCATCACGCGCTGCCGCACAGCGAGGAAACGATTCCGGCGATGGCCGAGAGCGCGCGGCGGCATCTGCGCGAGGGCATGCTCGGCGCCGATGTCGGCATTTCGGGCGCGAACTTCCTCATCGCGGATAGCGGCGCGGTCTGCACCGTCACCAACGAGGGCAATGCCGAACTGTCGCTGGTGCCGCCGCGCGTCCATATCGTCACGGCGGGAATCGAGAAGCTGGTGCCCTCGATGGGGCATGCGGTCCAGATGCTGCGGCTGCTGGCGCGCTCGGCCACCGGCGCGACACTGACGCAATACACCACCTTCTACACCGGCCCCAAACGCGCCGCCGACCCCGACGGACCGGACGCGATGCATATCGTGCTGATCGACAATGGCCGCAGCGCGATGCGCGACGACGGGCTGGCCGAGATGCTGCGCTGCATCCGCTGCGGCGCGTGCATGAACCATTGCGTCGTGTTCCGCCAGATCGGCGGCCATGCCTATGGCGGCACCTATCCGGGGCCGATGGGCGCGGTGCTGACGCCGGCGCTCGACGGGCTCGCGGCGAGCCGTGACCTGCCCAACGCCTGCACGCTCAACGGCAAGTGCCAGGAGGTGTGCCCGGTCAAGATCCCGCTGCCGACCTTGCTGCGCGGCTGGCGCGAGAAGAGCTGGCGCGAGGGGCTGGAGCCGGCAACGATGCGGCAGGGCATCGCCGCGTGGGCGTGGGTGGCGCAGCGACCGCGCCTGTACCGGCTGGCGGTGCGCGCGGCGATCTTCGCCATGCGGCGCTTCGGGCGCGGCTGGATCACGGCGCTGCCGCTGGCGGGCGGCTGGACCGCACACCGCGACCTGCCCGCACCCGACGCAGAGAGCTTCATGCGCCGCTACGCGCGGGGCGAGCGATGAGCGCGCGCGCGGCGATTCTCGACAAGCTCGGCACCGCCGCGCCGCCGCCGGGCGCGGCCGAGGCTTTGCTCGCCGATCCGGTACGGCCGGCGGTGGCGGAGGATCGCGTCGCCACGTTCCTCACCGCACTGGCGCTGCCGGCGAGCGGCGCGACCTATGAGCGGATCGGCACGGTGGCCGAGGCACCGGTGGCGGTCGCGCATTACCTCGCCGAACAGGGTCTGCCGCCAGCGGTGTTCCTGCCAGACGATCCGCGCCTCGCCGCCGACTGGTCCGGGTTCGCGCTCAGCCCGGCGATCACGCCCGACGAGCCGGCGGTGATCGCATGGGCACGGCTCGGCATCGCCGAGACCGGCTCCCTGGTGTTCGAAACCGGGCCGCACGCGCCGATGCTGCCCAATTTCCTCGGCCTGCACCATATCGTGTTGCTCCCCGAAGCCGCGATCGTCGCGCATCTCGAGGACGCCGCGCTGCCGGGTCCGCAGCCGCGCGCGCATTATTGGGTGACGGGCGTGAGCGGGACGACCGATATCGAAGGGCAGTATATTCGCGGCGCGCATGGGCCGCGCTTCCTGCATGTGTTGCTGGTCGGCGAAATCTGAACCACCCCGTTCGCCCTGAGCGTGTCGAAGGACGTGTGGCACCGGAGGCGCTCGCACACGTGCTTCGACACGCTCAGCACGAACGGGGTGGGAGTTCGGAGCTTACCGCCTTACGTCGAACTGCCCCGACAGGAACGCGTCGATATCGCCTTGCCCGAACAGGCTCGCATCGCCGGGGAGCGAGTGTTTGAGCGCGGTCAGCGCCAGCCCCGATTCCGCCGCGCCGTCGATATCGTCGGGATTGCGCAGCAAACCATGCAGCACGCCCGCCGCGAATGCGTCGCCCGCGCCGATCCGGTCGACGATGCCCGAGACCGCGATCTCCTCGGTCTGCGCGACCGCGTCGGGCGTCTCGACGCGCGCCGAGAGCAAATGGCGGTCGGCGGCTTCGACATGGCGTGCGGTCGAGGCGAGATGCTTTAGGTTGGGGAACGCCGCGAACAGCGCCGCCGCCGCCTCGCGCCGCCGGTCCTCGCCGTCGCTGGCGAAGCTGGTGGCGAGCAGCAGCGCGATGTCGCGGTGGTTGCCGAACATCATGTCGGCCAGCCCCACCAGTTCGCACAGCACGCCACGCGGATCGCTGTCCCACGCTTGCCACAGCAGCGCGCGGTAATTGCCGTCGAAGATCAGGGTGAGGCCACGGTCCTTCGCCGCGCGCGCCGCCGCGATGGCGAGCCGCGACGAATCCGGTCCGAGCGCTGGAGTGATGCCCGACATCAGCAGGTGAGTCGCGCCGGCGAACACCGTGTCCCAGTCGAAATCCGCCTCGGTCGCGCGCGCGAACACGCTGCCGGCGCGATCGTACACGACTTCGGACGCGCGAAGGCCGGCGCCGGGGGTCAGGAAGTACAGCCCCATCCGCCCCTCGGCCTGAACGACATGCGTGCAATCGACCCCGGCGCCCATCAGCACAGAGCGCGCCATGTCACCGAGCGGATTGGCGGGCAGCCGGCTGATCATGCGCGTGGTGTGGCCGAGGCTGGCCAGCCCGATCGCGACGTTCGCCTCGGCGCCGCCGACCGCGAGATCGAGCGTGCGCGCGCTGCGCAGCAGCAGTTTGTCGGGCGGGGAGAGGCGGACGAGCAGTTCGCCGAAAAACGCTATCGTGGGTCGCATGGCCGTCTGCCTAGCGCGCCAGCCAGCCGCCGTCGACCGCGAGGATATGGCCATCGACATAATCCGATGCCGACGATGCCAGGAACACCGCCGCGCCGCCGAGATCGGACGGCTTGCCCCAGCGCGCCGCCGGGACGCGCGCGAGGATCGCGGCGTTGCGGTCCTCGTCGTCGCGAAGCGCGGTGGTGTTGTTGGTCGCGATATAGCCCGGCGCGATCGCGTTGACGTTGATCCCCTTCGCCGACCATTCGTTGGCGAGCAATTTGGTCAGCCCGCCGACTCCCGATTTGGACGCGGTATAGCTCGGCACGCGGATGCCACCCTGGAAGGTCAGCATTGAGGCGATGTTGATGATCTTGCCCCGGCCCCTTCCGTGTTCATGGGCCGCAATCATGTGCCTGCCCGCCGCCTGGCACAGGAAGAACACCGATTTGAGGTTGGTGTCGATCACCGCGTCCCAATCGGCTTCGGTGAAGTCGACCGAATCGGCGCGGCGGATGATGCCGGCGTTGTTGACGAGGATGTCGAACCCGCCGAAGCCCGCCACCGTCTGTTCGACAATGTCGCCGACGGGCGCGATGCTCGACAGATCGGCGGCGATAAACACCGCCTTGTGACCGAGCGCCTGCACCGCAGCCACCGTATCGTCGCACGGCGAGCGGCCGACCGCGGCGATGTCCGCGCCAGCCTCCGCCAGCGCGAGCGCGATCGCCTGGCCGATGCCGGTGTTGGCGCCGGTGACGACCGCGACCTTGCCGGTGAGATCGAACATTCCGCTCATGCCAGCTGGCAGATGTCGAGGACGTTCATGTCGGTATAATCCTGATTCTCGCCCGCCATCGCCCAGATGAACGCATAGGCCTTGGTGCCCGCGCCCATGTGGATCGACCACGGCGGCGAGATCACCGCTTCCTCGTTCTGCATCACGATGTGGCGGGTCGCCTCGCCCTCGCCCATGAAGTGCATCACGCGATCCTTGTCGAGATCGTCGAGCTCGAAGTAGAAATAGATTTCGCTGCGGCGCTCATGGATGTGCGGCGGCATCGTGTTCCACACGCTGCCGGGCTTGAGCACGGTCAGCCCCATCACGAGTTGCGCACTGTCGCACACGCCGGGAATGACGAGCTGGAAGATGGTGCGCTCGTTCGATTCGGCAAGGCTGCCGCGTTCGAGCGCGTTCGCGTCCGCGATCGACAGTTTGCGCGTGGTGAAAGCCTTATGCGCCGGGCACGAGGCGAGGTAGAAACGCGCGCCGTCGCCCGAGAATTGCACGTCCTTCGCGCCCATCGTGACGTAGAGGCAATCCTTGTTGCCGAGCGTGAAGCTCTCGCCATCGACGGTGACGATCCCGTCGACCTTGCCGACGTTGACGATCGCCAGTTCGCGGCGTTCGAGGAAGGGATGCCCCGCCGCCGAGGGCGGCTCGGTCTGGTCGGGCAGCTTGACCGTGCCCGAGGCGACCGCGACGCCGCCGATCACGAAACGTTCGGCATGCGTGTAGTTGAGCACGCATTCGCCGGCGCGGAACAGATCCTGGATCAGATAGCGGTCGCGCAATTCGTCGTTGCTGACGCATTCCATCATGTCGGGGTGCGTGCCGTAAAAGGTCTTGTCGAACATATCGCCCTCGCCTGTCGTTTGCCGTCGCATAGCGACAAATATGCGGGGGGCCAACCCAAATAGGGAACCGGTGTCACAAGGTGGGCCGAAGCGGTGATTCAGAGCCGCAGTTCGACCTGTGCGAGCAATCCGCCATCGGGATGGTTGCGCATCCGCGCGGTGCCGCCGTGGAGCTGGACGACGGCGCGGACGCTGGCGAGCCCCAGTCCGATCCCGCCGGTCTCCTTGTTGCGCGAGTGTTCGCTGCGGAAGAACGGGTCGAACACGCGGTCGAGATCGGCGTCGGGCAAGCCCGGCCCGTGGTCGCGCACGGCGATGATCGCCACGTCGCGATCGCGCGCGATCGAAACCTCGGCGTCACCCGCGTAGCGCAGCGCGTTGGTCAGCAGATTGTCGAGCACCGCGCGCAGCGCGACCGGATCGCCCTCGACGACGACCGGGTCGCCCGGCAGCAGCAGCACCTGCGCACCACGGTCGAGCAGGCCATCGACCGCGCTTTCGGCGAGCGCGCGCAGTTCGAGGCGGCGGCGCGTGCTCGGCCCGGTCGCGCCGCGCACATAATCGGTGGTTGCCGCGATCATCGCCTGCATGTCGGCGACATCGCGCTCGACACCGCGCCGAAGCGCCTCGGGCGCGTGTTCGAGCCGAAGCGCGAGCCGCATCAGCGGCGTGCGCAGATCGTGCGCGATCGCGCCGATCATCACGGTGCGATCGTCGACGTAGCGGTTGAGCCGGGTCTGCATCTCGTTCATCGCGCGCGCGGCATGGGCGATCTCGGCCGGCCCATAGACGGCGAGCGGCGCGGTGTGCGGATCGCGGCCGATCCGCTCGGCGGCATTGGCGAACACGGCGACCGGCCGAGTCACCCAGCGCGCGAGCAGCCACGCGAACGGCGCCACCGTGACGAGCGAGGCGAACAGGAACAACAGCAACCGAATCCGCCACGCATCGACGCCGCTGCGCACCGGCGCCACCGCCAGCCAGCGTCCGTCGGGCCGGCGAAACGCCGCGCTGAACTCTCCGACCAGCACCGCATCGCGATTCTCGCCGGCGTCGCGCGGCCGCGCCGCACCCTCGGGCGGCCCGTGGCGGAACATCGGCGGATCGGTGAAGGCGAGCCGCACCGCATCACGCGGCACGCCGAGATCGCGCGCCAGCGCCGCCGCCAGCCACGTCGCGCGGCCGGGCCGGGTCGGCTCGGGCTCGCCGGTCACCTTGAAGTGAAACGCACCCGGCGCGGCCTCCCCGCCATGCAGCGCGGCGGCGACCTGCGCGACCGTGAACAGCGCCGGGCGCGGCAGCGGCACGAATTGCAGCAGCGCGAAATTGGCGAACTGCACCGCGACCACCGCCGCCAGCAGCACCGCCAGCACGCGCGTCAGCATCCCCCAACTCGCGCCGCGCCCCAATGTCATCGGCGCGTGACGGCAGGCACGAACATATAGCCTTCGTTGCGGACGGTGCGGATCATCTCGTCGCCGGGCGCGCGCAACTTGCGGCGCAGGCGGCTGATCTGGACGTCGATCGCGCGGTCGAACGCGTCCGAATCGGGGCCGCGCGCGCCTTCGAGCAATTGCTCGCGCGACAGCACGCGGCGCGGACGCTCGACGAACAGGCGAAGCACCGCGAACTCGCCGTCGGTGAGATCGACGAGGACGCCGTCGGGGTCGGTCAGCTCCCACGCGCTCAGGTCCATCCGCCAGCCCGAGAAGACCAGCGCCGCCTCGCGCGCGCTGGCATCATGGTGCGTGCGCAGCGCGGCGCGGACGGTGGCGAGCACCTCGCGCGCGCTGCACGGCTTGGGCAGATAATGGCTCGCGCCGGTCTCCAGCCCGAGGATTCGGTCGTTCTCGCTGCCGCGCGCGCTGAGCAGGATCACCGGCGGACCGCCCGCGCGCCGCAGCCGCCGGCACGCGGCGATGCCGTCCTCGCCGGGCATCATGATGTCGAGGATGACGAGATCGACCGGCGCGATCCGCATGAGGGAATCGAGCTGGCGCGTGTCCGAAGCCATGCTGACGGTGAAGCCGTGCTCGACGAGGCTCTCCCACAGCAAGGTGCGGATTTCGCGATCGTCATCGACGACGACGATATGCGTTTCGGCCTCGGCCGGCGCGGTGTCGGCGGTCACGGCATCCTCATCGCGCACCGATAGCATCACGCCGCCACCGCGATCAAACGGCGCGCGCGGCGCGGCCGGCAGGCGACGGCGCGCGCCATTTCGGCATGGAGCGTGGACAGCCGGCGATGCGCGTCCGCCGCCGCCTCGCAGGTCGCGTTGATGGCGGCGACCTGTTCCTGCAACGCGCGGCGGCAGAAGTGGCGAAAACTGGGTTCGGACATAAGCAACACCTCCGGGGCGGGTGGTGGTGCCGCGATGTTTCGCCAGAATTTCCGCGTGGCCTGGCTCAGACCGAGAAGCGGTGGATGGTGTCGTCGCGCACGCCGAGCACCTCCGCCATGCGGACGAGATCGGCGAGCGACTGCGCCGCCATCTTGCGCATGACGTTGCCACGGTGGATCTTGACGGTGATCTCCGACAGCTCGAGCCGCGCCGCGACCTGCTTGTTCATCAGCCCGGTGACGACCAGCCCCATCACCTCGCGCTCGCGCGGGGTGAGGCGGGCATAGGCATCGCGCAGCGTGGCATCGCCGGCGGCGGCATCGCGGCGCGCGCGGTCTGCGCTGATCGCGGTCTCGACCGCCGCCAGCATCTGTTCGTCGCTGAACGGCTTGGGGAGGAAATCGATCGCGCCGGCCTTCATCGCGCGCACGCTCATCGGAATGTCGCCGTGCCCGGTGATGAGGATGACCGGCAGAGCGATGCCGCGCGCGGCGAGGCTTTCCTGGAAATCGAGACCGTTCTCGCCGGGCAGGCGCACATCGAGCACCAGACACGCCGCGACCGGCGGCACGCCCGCGGCAAGGAACGCCTGCGTGCTCTCGTACAGCGCCACGTCGAACCCGCTCGATCGCAGCAGGCTGCCGATCGAACCGCGCACTTCGGCATCGTCGTCGATGATGCAGGCACAGCCGGCGGGAACAGTCATGCGGCGATCTCCTCGAACGTGGTGTCGGTCGGCAGGCGGAAGCGGAACGTCGCGCCGCCTTCGATGCGCTCGGCGGCGGTGAGCGTGCCGCGATGCTGCTCGACGATCGCGCGGCAGATCGACAGGCCCATGCCCATCCCGTCCGCCTTGGTGGTGAAGAACGGGCTGAACAGCCGTTCGGGCGCGATGCCGGCGATACCCGGGCCACAATCCTGCACGTCGATCGTCACCGCCGTGCCGTCGCGGTACGCCGCAACGCACAATTGACGGCGCTCGGCGGGTGTGTCGGCCATTGCCTGGCTGGCGTTGAGCATCAGGTTCATCAGCACCTGTTGAAGCTGAACGCGGTCGCCCGCAACCGGCGGCAGATCGCTTTCCACGTCGAGCCGCACCGCCACCGCATGACCATTGAGATCGCGCGCGAGCAGTTCGGCGGTTTCCGCGATCAGCGCGGCGAGGTCGATCGGCTCCTGCTTGGGGTCGCTCTTGCGCGCGAGATCGCGGATGCGCGCGATCACCTCGGCGGCGCGGGTGCCGTTGCTGGCGATATGGTCGAGACAATCGCCGACCTCGACCGCGTCGGGCGCCTCGCGCGCCAGCCAGCGCCGGCCCGATTTGGCATAGGTGATGATCGCCGACAGCGGCTGGTTGACCTCATGCGCGATCGACGCGGCGAGCTGCCCGAGCGTGGTGACGCGCGACATGTGCGCGAGCTCGGCCTGCGACTGGGCGAGCCGCGCCTGCGTGCGATTGCGCTCGGTCACGTCGAGCGCCATCACCAGCACCTGCCGCCAGCCATCATGCTCGGGCGGCAGCGTGATTCGCAGCACGACATCGACCGTATCGCCGGTCTGCGTGCGGAGCTGCACCTCCTCCTCGATCTCGGTCGCGCCCTGCTTGAGCGCGAGGAAGAAGCGCTGGAACATCGCCTGCGACGCGGGCGTGTGGTGGCCGATGATGTTGCGCCCGGCGAGCGCATCGCGCGTGTCGAAGCCGAACAGCCGCGCCGCGGCGAGATTGCCGGTGCGGATGTACGCGGTTTCGGCGGCGCGGCGGACAAGCTCCGCATCGGGCGCGGCGACGTCGCGCAGCATCGCATACGCGGGCGACCAGTCCGATTCCCAGATCGGAAAGCCGACCGCGTTGAAGATCGTGCGGTAGCGCTGGTCCGACTGGCGCCGCGCCGCCATCGCGGTCTGGTGCCGCGCCGACAGGATCGTGGTGATCGCGATCGCGAGCAGGCTCACCCCCAGCCGGATCGCCGGCGAGCCGAGCGGCGCGCCCCAATGGCCGAGCGCATAACCCGCCGCCGCCAGCGCCGCGCAGATCACGCCGGCGGCGATCACCGGCGCGCGCTCGCCTCCGCGCGCGGCGAGCAACACCACCGTCGTATAGAGCACGGCGACCGCGCCTTGCAGCGGGCTGAGCGCGTCGAGCGCGAAGATGCCGAGCGCGAGCGACAGCGCCACCGCCACCCGCAACCGCCCCGCCAGCCGTCTCGCCTTGGCATCGCCACGCATCATCGCCTCCCGCCCGTTTGCCCGCACCGCCCCCGTACGCGGGAAACGGGGTCGAGACGCACCCCAAACCTGCGTATGGTAGCGCTCGCGGCGGTGTTCGCCAATATTCGCCGCAGACGGACCGGCGCTGCGCCGGCGTCCACCCGATGGAGGACAATATGGCTTATGTGACCACCGCAGACGGCACCGAAATCTTCTACAAGGATTGGGGTCCGAAAGACGCCCAGCCGATCGTGTTCCACCACGGCTGGCCGCTGTCGTCGGACGATTGGGACACGCAGATGCTGTTCTTCCTCGGCCACGGCTACCGCGTCGTCGCGAGCGATCGGCGCGGGCATGGCCGCTCGTCGCAGACCAGCATCGGCCACGACATGGACCATTATGCCGCCGACGCCTCAGCCGTCGCCGAGCATCTCGACCTCAAGAACGCGGTCCATATCGGCCATTCGACCGGCGGCGGCGAAGTCGCACGCTATGTCGCGCAGTTCGGCCAGCCGCAGGGCCGCGTTGCCAAGGCGGTGCTGGTGAGTTCCGTGCCGCCGCTGATGGTGCAAACCGACGCCAACCCGGGCGGCACGCCGATCGCGGTGTTCGACAGTTTCCGCGCGGCGCTCGCCGCCAACCGCGCGCAATTCTTCCTCGATGTCGCCTCTGGGCCGTTCTACGGCTTCAACCGCGATGGCGCTGCGGTGTCCGAAGGCGTGATTCGCAACTGGTGGCGCCAGAGCATGGTCGGCAGCGCGCTCGCGCATTACGAGGGCATCAAGGCGTTCTCGGAAACCGACCAGACCGAGGATCTCAAGGCGATCACCGTGCCGGTGCTGGTGCTCCAGGGCGATGATGACCAGATCGTGCCCTATAAGGACGCGTCGCTGCTCCAGGCCAAGCTGCTGGCGAACGCCGAGCTCAAAATCTATCCGGGCTTCCCCCACGGCATGCTGACGACGCACGCCGAGGTTCTGAACGCCGATCTGCTGGCGTTCGTCCAGAAGTGAGCAAGCGGGGCGGCGGGGTGCCTGCCCCGCCGCCCTTATTCGAGATCGTTCTCGCTGATGACGATCACGTTCGAGGCGTTGCCCCGCGCCAGCGCGACCAGTCCGGCCTCTGCGATCGTATCGCTGAAGCGGTTGAACATATCGATCGCGTCATCCTCGGGCGCGTCGCCGCTCAGCGCTTCGAGCACGGCGTACTGGACCACGAATTCATATTCGTCACCGTCAACCTCGGCGGTGAATTCGACGACATGGTCCTCCACATTGTCGAGCGCACTCGCCAGATCGATCTCCATCTTGTCGGCAGCCATGTAATCTCCTTCGGTTCTTGTCCTCCCGACGCATCGGAGAAGCAAACGCGCCCGTCAACGCCGCGCGTGAAGCCGCGTTCCTTAAAACCCGGACAAAAGCCGCTTCGGGTCAGCGCGAGGCGCGGGGTTTGCCGCGCGCGGTGCCGATCTGCCACGCGTCGAAGTTGAACAGCGGCTCGCCCGGTTTGCCGTGGAACACGAGGAAGACATCATGGACGCCGCGCGTGCGGGCGAGCGGCGTCGTTTCGGTGCGCCACGTCTCCGGCCCGCCGGTCGCCGGCACCGCCAGCGTCGCGACGCGCGGGCCGGTCAGGCTGTCGAGGCGAAGGTCGATCGCGCCGCCGCCGGTGGCCGCCGCGATCGTGGCGTCGAAGCTCTTGCCAGCGCCGGTGCCGAAATCGACCCCGCGCACGATGATGTAGCCGCCGTCGAGCACATGCGTCACGTACATCCCCGCAGCGCCCTTCGCCGTCCGCACGCCCGGCGCCCAGTTGTGCGCGCCGCTCGCCGACGTGTCCGAGGCCGAAGTCCAGGCGATCGTCTCGGCTTCGACGCGGCGGAACGGATCGATCGTGCCGAGCTGTTTCACACCGACCGTATCCCACCACGGCTGCATCGGGATCGTGCCGTCCTTATTGTAGTGGAATTCGGTGACCGTCACCGAACGGCGCTCGCGATGCTCGCGCGTCTGCGCGTCGTTGAAGCGATAGTTGAAGCCGAAGACGTAGCTGTGGCCTTTATAGTCGATGATGCCCGGATGGTTGCCCGACGATCGCTTGTCGTGGTCCATGATCGAACCCTTGTACTGCCACGGCCCGGTCGCATGGTCGCTCATCGCGTAGCCGATGCCCTCGGGGCAGCAGGTCGAGGCGAACGCCATGTAATAATGGCCGGCGCGCCGGTAGAACCACGGCCCTTCCTGATAGTCGGTCAGGCGCGGCATCTTCACGATCGGCCCCGCGGTGGAGATCATGTCGGGGTTGAGCTTGACCCGCCACAGATCGGGGTTGCCCCAGTAGAGATAGGCCTGACCGTCGCCGTCGATCGCCACGGTGGGATCGATATTGTCGCGGGCGGGCGCGATCAGCGGATGGCCGAGCGCATCCTTGAACGGCCCGTAGGGCGTGTCCGCCACCGCCACCGCGAGGACGTTCTTGGGCGATCCCGCCACGCTGATCGGCACGTACATGTAGAATTTGCCACCGCGTTCGATCACCTGCGGCGCCCACGCGTCATTGTCCTGCCGCGCCCACGGGAAGGTCTTGAGCGAGGCGACCGCGCCGTGGTCGGTCCAGTTGACCATGTCGGTCGAGGTATACAGCCGCCAGTCGCGCATCACGAAGTTGCGCGCCTCCTCCTCGTCATGGCTGGTGTAGAGATAGACCGTGCCATTGTGAACGAGCGGCGCCGGATCGGCGGTGAACAGCGTCTGGATGATCGGATTGTCGGCGCTGACCGGCGCGGGAAACAGCGCGGTTGCCAGCAGCGCGCACAGCCCGGTGAGCATGGATCGGATTCGCAAGGTCTTGTCCCCCGGTTCTTTCGAAAGATCAGTTGAAGCGCACGCTCGCGGCGCGGCCGTCATAGTCGATCGCGCGGGAAGCCGCGCCCGCGCCGGCCAGCACGATGTTGAGCCGGCGTTTCGCGACGAGACTGGGGAACGCGCCCTTGCGCGCGCCGACGCTCAGCGTGCGGGCTTTATCGTTCCAAACCAGATCATAGGTGGCGAACTTGCCCTTCTCGTAATCATAGGTCTCGTTATCGTCTTCATAGACGGTGAATGTGGCGTCGGCGCCGGGATAGACGCGGACCTGATAGGGTGCGTCCGGGCTTTGCGTGGCATATTGCACGTCCGGCCCCATCGGCACGATCGAGCCCGCCCGCACGTACAGCGGAACCACGTCGAGCGGCGCGTCGCGCGTCACGCGCTGGCCGCCGTCGAAGCGCTGGTTGGTCCAGAAATCATACCAGCCGGCACTCTTGGGCAAATAGGTCTCGACCGCGGTGTTGAGCTTCCCCGCCGCGGGCAGCGCCTGCCGCTCGCTCGGCAGACGCCAGCCGAAGCGCAGGCTGCGATTGCCGTCGGCCTGGAAATACTCGATCGCGACCTTGACGACCTGGCCCTTGCGGAAGGTCTGTTCGGTGCTCTTGTAGCGCGACGCGCCCTTCTGCCAGCTTTCGATCGCCGGCTTGCCGTCGAGCGTCAGGCGGAAGCCGTCATTGCCCTCCAGCCCGAGTTCATAGGTTCCGTCCTCGGGCGCGGTGAGCGTACCCTGCCAGCGCGCCGAGAAATTGCTGAGGCTGGTGAGACCGCCGGGAATGTCGGCGAAGGGCGGGTCGGGCCAGTTATGGTCGATCTTGGTATCGACGAATTTGCCCTTGGGCGTCTGGAAAGCGTCGCCTTCGAAATATTGCCCGGCCAGCCCCGGCTGACCATCCGGCGTGCGCAGATACTCCGCCGGCACGGTGACGGGCGGCGGCGGCACGATATGGTACATCGCGCGCGTCACCGGATGGACCAGCAGCGACGGGCCGAACATGAAGCTGTCGTCGATCGTGTCGGTGGCGCGATCGTCGGGGAAATCCATCATCAGCGGCCGCATCAGCGTGTAGCCGGCGGAGGTGACCTTCCAGCTCAGCGGATAGATATAGGGCAGCAGGCGATAGCGAAGCTGTGTGCTCTTGAGCAGCGAGTCGTACACCTGCGGGTCGAGCGTCTTGAAGCGGTACGGCTCGCGTTCGACATCGGTGCCGTGGATTCGCATCAGCGGATTGAATGCGGAGAATTGCAGCCAGCGCGCATACAGTTCGCGCCACGCCGGGTTCTGCGCGCCGCCGATGAACTCGGACACGAAGAACCCGCCGGTGTCGTTGGTCCAATACGGATTGCCGGTGACGGTGACGTCGACGCCGCCGGCGATCTGCTGCTTGAACGTCTTCCAGCTCGCATAGATGTCGCCGCTCCACGATGCTGCGGCGGTACGCTGCGCGCCGGCCCAAGCCGATCGGGTGAGCGTGAAGACGCGTTTGTTGCTGGTCGCACGCTCGCCATCATAAGTGCCCTGCGTCGTCAGCAGCGAATAGGGGCTGAGATAGCGCGTGAAGTCGCCGAGCGCGTTCGATCCCAGCGCCTTGGTGTCGCGAACGTTGTCGGCGGCGTTCCACATCGCGCTGCTGACCTCGACCTCGGTGCCGTCCATCCACAGCGCATCGACGCCCTTGTCGAGCAGCCCGGTCTTGATCGCGTTGAAATAGATCTGCCGGCCGAGCTTGCTGTACGCATCGTAGACGCGCGCGTGCTTGGAGATCCAGTGGAGCGGCGCGAAGCGGAGATGATGCGCGTCGAGGTCGTGCGCGAGCGCGGTGTCGTTGCCGACCGACGGCCAGATCGACACCATCAGCTTGAGGTTCATGTCGTGGAGTTGCCGGCTCATCCCGGCGGGATCGGGGTAGCGGGTCTTGTCCCACGCCATCCCGCTCCAGCTTCCGTCCTTGTCGGACCCCCAATATTGCCAGTCCTGCACGATGTAATCGAGCGGGAAGCGCTCGCGGCGAAACGTCTGCGCGACGTCGATCAGCTCGGCCTGGGTCTTGTAGCGCTCCTTGCTCATGAACAGCCCGAACGCCTGTTTGGGGAACATCGGCGCGGCGCCGGTCAGCCGGCGATAGGCGCCGACCACGTCGTCGGGCGTGTCGCCGCCCATGAAATAATAATCGACCCCGCCCGGCGCGCTTTCCGCCCACAGCGACGCGCCCTGCGCATCGTCCTTGAAGCGCATCTGCGAATAGGTGTCCCACATCACGCCGTAGCGGCGCGACGACATCATCACCGGGATGATGATGCCCATGTTGGTCTGGACGAGCAGCAGATCCTTGCCGCGCCGGTTGCTGGTGTCGTCGGCGGTGAAGCCGAAGCCGTAGAGCGCCTCGTCGGGGCGCAGCGCGAAGGTGTTGGTCGCCTCGTAGCTCGGCTTGCCGGAGATCGTGACGGGTTTGAGCGTCTGCGGCGTGTCGGCCTTCTCCTCGGTGTAGAGCTTGCCCGCGCCGTCGAGGAAGCGCAGCGCGCCGGTCGCCTTGCTGATCTCGATCCGCAGCTTCGCGCCGAGAATCGTGAGCGTGGTCGGCGTTTCGCTCAGCGTGAAAGGCACGGCGGCGGGCTTTTCGGTGACGACGATGCTCGGCGCGGTCCAATAATTGGCGCCCAGATTGGCGTTCACCCGCACCGTATCCGGGCCGTAGAAGATCACGTTCTTGGTGACGCCACCGACGCGCACCTGCACGCCGTCGCGAAGCCGAACATAGGCGAAGGTCGCCGCCGACGGCTGCGGTAGCGCAACCATATGGCCATTGCCGTCGAGCCCGGTCGCGCTCTGCGCAAGTGCCGGAGACGCGATCGCCGAGGCGCACAGCATCAAAAGGGCCGAACCGCGTCTCGCCACCTGCATCTCCCGGAAGGTCTTCGTAAACGTTTTCTCCCCAAGGTCTTATCGGGGGGCCTCGACCTGTCAAGGTGCGGCGGCATATCCGGCGGTAGCGATCCCATCGGCGTTGCCTCGCAAGCCGCCTTCCCGTACCTCAGGCTGGTTTCCGCAATCAGGTGCGCCACGCACCAGCGACAATCCCAAGGAGGGGTCAGCATGATCGAAACCGGCCAGAGCCCATGCGGCCACCATTCGCGCCGCGATTTCCTCGCCACCGCCGGCGCGGGCGCGCTCGTCACCGGCATGGCCGGGGCGATGCCAGCGCAGGCCGCCACGCCGCAGCCCGGCGCGGGCCAGCCGGCGGCGGCGCTCAAGCCGTTCGACATGGCCGACGTGGCTTTGGCGGACGGCCCGTTCCTGCATGCCCAGCGCATGACCGAAGCCTATCTGATGCGATTGCAGCCCGACCGGATGCTGCACAATTTCCGCGTCAACGCGGGCCTCAAGCCCAAGGCGCCGGTCTATGGCGGGTGGGAATCCGAGCCGACCTGGGAGGAGATCAACTGCCACGGCCACACGCTCGGCCATTATCTGTCGGCCTGCGCGCTCGCCTATCGCTCCACCAAGGACGCGCGCTACAAACAGCGGATCGACTATATCGCGGGCGAACTCGCCGCGTGCCAGCGGGCGGCGGGGTCTGGGCTGGTCTGCGCCTTCCCCAAGGGCGCGGCGCTGGTCGCGGCACACCTGCGCGGCGACAAGATCACCGGCGTCCCCTGGTACACGCTCCACAAGGTCTATGCGGGCCTGCGCGACGGCGCGCTGCTGGCGGACAGCGCACCGTCGCGCGCGGTGCTGGTGCGGCTGGCGGACTGGGGCGTGGTGGCGACCAAGCCGCTGACCGACGCCGAGTTCGAGACGATGCTCGATACCGAACATGGCGGCATGAACGAAATCTACGCCGATCTCTTCTTCATGACCGGCAATGCCGAGTATCGCACGCTCGCCGAGCGGTTCTCGCACAAGGCGATCCTCGCACCGCTGGCGCGCGGGCGCGACCATCTCGACGGGCTCCACGCCAACACGCAGGTGCCCAAGATCGTCGGCTTCCAGCGCGTCTACGAGATGACCGGCGACGCGACATACCGTGACGCGGCGGCGTTCTTCTGGCGCACCGTCGCGAAGACGCGCTCGTTCGCGAGCGGCGGGCACGGCGACGAGGAGCATTTCTTCCCGATGGCCGATTTCGACAGCCACGTCTTTTCCGCCAAGGGATCGGAGACGTGCTGCCAGCACAACATGCTCAAGCTCACGCGCGCGCTGTTCCTCCACGATCCGCGCGCGGACTATGCCGATTATTACGAGCGCACGCTCTACAACGGCATCCTCGCCTCGCAGGACCCCGATTCGGGCATGGCGACCTATTTCCAGGGCGCGCGGCCGGGATATATGAAGCTGTATCACACCCCCGAGGACAGCTTCTGGTGCTGCACCGGCACCGGCATGGAAAACCACGTCAAATATCGCGATTCGATCTACTTCCACGCTGATTCGGCGCTCTACGTGAACCTGTTCGTGCCCTCCTCGGTGGCGTGGAAGGAGAAGGGGGCGGTGCTGACCCAGACCACGACCTTCCCCGACACGCCCACCACCACATTGCGCTGGGCGCTGAAGCGCCCGACCGAGGTGACGCTGAAGCTGCGCCATCCCGGCTGGAGCCGCACCGCGACCGTGCTGGTCAACGGCACGGAGGCGGTGCGCTCGACCGTTCCGGGCAGCTATATCGACCTCGCGCGCACGTGGAACGACGGCGACCGCGTGGAATTGCGGCTGGTGATGGAGCCCGCCGTCGAAAGCGCGCCCGCCGCCCCCGATATCGTCGCCTTCACCTACGGCCCGCTGGTGCTTGCCGGCGCGCTCGGGCGGGACGGCCTGGCGCCGGGCGCGGACATCATCGTCAGCGAACGCAAATACGGCGGCTACAACGACTCACCCTTCACCGCGCCGACGCTCGCTGGCGATCCGAGGCTGCTCGCGCGGGCGATCCGCCCCGGCGACGGGCCGCTCACCTTCACGATCGCCTCCGCCGAGGGTAAGCCCGTCCGGCTGATCCCGTACCACCGCGTCGCGCACGAGCGCTATGCCACCTATTGGCGGGTGAAGCCGGCGGTCGCATGAACCCGTGGCGGCCCGTTCGGCGTTTCAGCCGGTGACTGCGGGGCGGGCCGCCCGAGATCTGGAGCATGCTGCATGAGTACCGATGACCTGATGATCGACACGCCCGACGGGCCGATGACCTTCGCCGAGTGGAAGAAGAAGCATCCGGTGCAAATCCCCTCGCGCCGCACCAAGGGCAAGGATCTGCCGGTCAAGGTGAAGCGCTTCACCGAACGGTGACAGGCTCGCGGTAACGCTGTGGATGCGATGGCCGTCGCATCGACGGCCAGGTCTTCCGATGCGACGGAAAACGCTGGAGCGGGCGAAGGGATTCGAACCCTCGACCCCAACCTTGGCAAGGTTGTGCTCTACCCCTGAGCTACGCCCGCTCTGGCGACTGCCTTCCGATGTGAACCGGAAGGCGGGTGAGGCGCGGCTGATACCGATGGGTGGGCAGGCTGGCAAGCCCCTTCTTCACGCTTTTCGCATTCCGTGTGAAAAGCCTTGGCTTGAGCGCCCGAGCGCCCACATAAGGCCCGACCCGACTTTCAGACCCCGACCTTCAAAGATTGGAGCGCATTTTGGCTACCCTGGGAATGAGCGCCGCCGAACGCGAGGCCGTCGAGAGCTTCCGCCGCGACGTGGTCGAGCCGTCGATGACCAAGCTCGTCATCATCGATTTCTGGGCGGAATGGTGCGGCCCGTGCAAGGCGCTGACGCCGATCCTCGAGAAGGTCTCGGCTGCCTATGCCGACAAGGGCGTGGTGCTCGCCAAGGTCGATACCGACAAGAACCAGTTCATCGCCGGGCAATTCCAGATCAAGTCGATCCCGACCGTCTATGCGATGTTCCAGGGCCAGCTCGTCGCCGATCTGACCAGCGCGCGCACCGAATCGCAGCTCCGCGCGATGCTCGACCAGATCCTCAAGCAATTGCCGATCGAAAGCGAGGAGGCCTCGCTCGATGCCGAGATCGAGCCGCTGCTCGCGATGGGCGAGCAGGTGCTCGCCGAGGGCGATGCCGAGCGCGCGGTCAGCATCTTCGCGCAGATCGTCGAGATGGCGCCCGAACATCCCGGCGCGCTCGCCGGCCATATCCGCGCCTTGGTCGCCGCACACCGCGTCGACGAGGCCGATGCCGCGATCGCGGCCTTGCCCGAGGCGATCGCCAAATCGCCCGAGATCGAGCGCGCCAAGGCCGCGCTGACGCTCGCGCGCGACGCGAAGCCGGTCGACGATCTCGCCGCGCTCGCCGCCGAGGTCGCCGCCAACCCGCACGACATGGACAAGCGCTTCGAACTCGCCGGCGGCCAGATGGCGGCGGGCGACCGCGAAGCCGCCGCCGCCACGCTGCTCGCGATGATCGCCGAGGACAAGGCGTGGAACGACGCCGCCGCGCGCACCCAGTTGCTCAAGCTGTTCGAAGTCGTCGGTCTCGAAGACCCGTGGGTGTCGGCACAGCGCCGCAAGCTTTCCGCGATCCTGTTCGGATGAGCGATCGGCGCGGGAGCGATGCGGTGAAGACCGCGCGCCTGTCGATCTTCCCGCTACCGGGGGCGTTGCTGTTCCCGCGCATGCATCTGCCGCTGCACATCTTCGAGCCGCGCTACCGCGCGATGGTGTCCGACGCGATGGCACGTGACCGGCGGATCGGCATGATCCAGCCGCGCCCGAGGGATACCGGCGCCGACAAGGCCGGCCGCAAGGACGGGCCGCCGCTGTTCGAGATCGGCTGCGTCGGCAAGATCGGCGAGTTCGAGGCGAGCGAGGACGGGCGCTACAATCTGGTGCTCGAAGGCGTCGCTTTGTTCCGCGTCGTGCGCGAACTCGACGTGACGACGCCGTTCCGCCAGATCGAGGCAGAGCTGCTGCCGCTCGCGGAGGAGCCCGAGATGCTCTCGCTATCGCGCCGCTCGCTGCTCGAAACCGAATCGCGCGCCTTCGCCGATGCGCAGGGCTATGCGGTCGATTGGGATGCGGTGACCCGGCTCGACGACGAGGCGCTCGTCAACGGCATCGCCCAGATCGCGCCGTTCGACGTGGCGGCGAAACAGGCTTTGCTCGAATCGCCCGACATCGAGGACCGCGCCGAGCTCATCATCCAGCTCATGCAATTCTTCGGCCGCCACGACGGCGAGGATTCGGTGACGCTGCAATAGCGGCGCGCCGGACATTCCGTTCGTCCTGAGCAACCGCTGAGTAGCCCGCGGGGCGTATCGCGGTGTATCGAAGGACGCACCCGTGCGTCGATACGATGAGCAGGTCGGATCATCCCCCGGATGATCCTGAACATGCCGGGGGCATGTTCACCTGCTCATTTCGATACGGGCCTCCGGCCCTACTCAACCACTACTCAGCGCGAACGGGTGAAGCGACCGCCGGCACTGCCGCTGGGGCGGGTCTTGGGGCCGCCGCCGGCTGCACCACCGGCGGCGCGGCGATCGTGCCCGCCGCCTGCCCCGCCATCGCCGCCGATTCGAGAATGTCGAGCGCATGGCGCGAGTCGATGTAGCGTCGTGCCGCGTCGGTCCAGCGGCCCGCATCGGCCGCGCCGGGCAGCCGCGCGACCTCGCCCAGCGCCGCCTCGATCCGCCCGCCCTCGACGAGCCGGCGCGCGCGCGCGAGCCGGTCGGCAGGGAGCGGCGACGGCGTGCCGGCGCGGTGGAGCGAGATCAGCCCGGTCAGTTCGCGCCGGAAGCTCGCGACCAGCCCGCCGCGAAACCCGCCGGTCACCAGATCGGGGCCGATCGCATCGAGGCCGCCGCGCAGATCGTCGAGCGTCACCGGCTCGCGTGCCGCCTGAACGATCGTCGCGACCGCGCCAGGCTGGCTCGCGCCGAAGCGGTAGCGCAGCCGTTCCTCGAGATAGCCGAGCCCCACCCCGCGATCGAGCGCGCGCCGCGCCGCGAAGGCGATCAGCATCCCCTCGGCGCGCGTGGCATTGCTGGCGGCGGCCTGCGCATCGGCACCCACGCCGGCGGTGCGCTCCTCCAGCGTGTCGAGCTGCGCGGCGAGCGCCGCCTCGCGCGAGGAGAGCGCGTCGAGATCGATCGTCGCGCCTTGCGCGCCACCCTTGGCGGGAACGATCACGACCGGCGATTGCGATCCGCCCGAATCATTGCTCATCGGCAGCGTCAGCGTGGTGGTCTTCGGCGCGGGGCCGAGCCCAAACACGCGGAACAGCGCGAACGCACCGGCGGCGCCGATCAGAACCAGAAATATCGCGAGGAGCGTGATCGTTCGCCAGCCCGCGCGTCGGGCGGGAACCGGGGTCGGCGGCGCTTGATCCATGCCACCTTATTCCCGCCCAACGCCAGCCGGTCAACGCCCAAGCGCATCGATCGCAGCGAACAGCGCAGCATCGCTTGGGCTCGGCGCGACGGCGACCGCCCGCCAGCCCGGTCCGGCGGTGGCGGCGATGGCCGCGCTGAACGCGCCGATCGTTACGCGCCCGCGCGGCACCTCCGCCGAATCGAGCAGCGCACCGAGGCGCGCCGCCGCACGCGCCGAATGGAGCAGCGCGACGCTGCCGGCCAGTCCGGCCAGATCGGCGGGCGCGACGGCACGCGGTTCGCTCGCATAGACCGCGATGGCGCGCGTGACGCCGCCGACCGGGGTCCGCTCGCGACCACCGAGGTGTAACGCGCGCGCGATGCCGTGTTCGGCGAGCAAGGTCGCGAGCGCGGTCGCATCGCTGTTCCCGGTCGCCAAGACCGTCAGCCCGGCGGCGCGCGCGGCGGCGGCGGTCTGCTCGCCCACCGCGATCACCGGCAGCGCGGCGAGGCCGCTGAGCGCCGCGCCGGCCGCGCGCACGCTATTGGCGCTGGTCAGCACCAGCGCATCGTGATCGCGCGGATCGGGCACCGCCCAGTCGAGCGGCACCACCGCGAACAGCGGCAGCCGCAGCACCGCATATCCCGCCGCCGTCGCGCGTGCCGCCGTCGCCGCATTGCCCGGCTCGGGGCGCAGCACGGCGAGCGTTTCGCTCATCCCGCGAACAGCCGGCGGACCGATTCCGGCGCGCGATCGAGCAGATCGTCCGCCAACGCCTCGGCCAGCGCCGCGCCGGGTTCGCCGCGAATCGCCCCGGTGACATGCGCGCTGCCATCCTCGGCGAGCAGTTCGGCGACGATGTGCATCACCCCGCCCTCGATCGTCGCCAGCGCCGCGACCGGCGAATGGCAATCCGCCACCAGCCGCGCGAGCAACGCGCGCTCGGCGCCGACGCACGCCTGCGTGACGCCGTCGCCGATCGCCTCGACCAGCGCGCCCGCCGAATCATCGTCGGCGCGCACCTCGATGCCGACCGCACCCTGCGCGGGTGCCGGCAGCAGCACCGCGGTATCGATCGCCACGCCGACATCGTCGCGCCCGAGCCGCTCCAGCCCCGCCGCCGCGAGCAGCGTCGCATCCGCCTCCCCCGCCGCGAGCTTCGCCAGCCGCGTGGCGACGTTGCCGCGAAACAGGATCGTCGTCACATCGGGGCGAAGCCGCTTCACCTGCGCGGCGCGGCGCGGGCTGCTGGTGCCGAGCACCGCGCCGTGGCGCAGCGCGGCGATGCTGTCGGCGCCGACCAGCCGATCGCGCACGTCGGCGCGCGGCAGCAGCGCGGCGATTCGGATCGCCTCCGGGCGAATCGTCTCGACATCCTTCATCGAATGCACGGCGCAATCGATCTCGCCGCCGAGCAGCGCGCGATCGAGTTCCTTGGTCCACAGCGCCTTGCCGCCGATCTCGGCGAGCGCGCGATCCTGCACGCGATCTCCCGTGGTGCGGATCACGACGATCTCGATGCGGCTTTCGGGCCAGCCATGCGTGGCGCACAGCGCATCGCGCACCATATTGGCCTGTACGAGCGCGAGCGGTGAACCGCGGGTTCCGATACGAAAGACTGACGGCACGTCCACTCCGTTCGGGCTGAGCCTATCGAAGCCCGTTTCTGCAACGCCCGTAAGGGACTTTACCGCCCTTCGACAAGCGTGCGACGAAGCGTTAGGGACGAACGGATCATGACCAAGCTCATCCTCGGCCTCGAATCGAGTTGCGACGAGACCGCCGCCGCGATCGTCACCTCGGATCGTCGCGTGCTGTCGCACCGGCTCGCCGGGCAGGAGGCCGCGCACCGGCCCTATGGCGGCGTTGTCCCCGAAATCGCCGCGCGCGCGCATGTCGAGGCGCTGATCCCGCTGGTCGAAGGCGCGCTCGCCGATGCCGGTGTCACCCTCGCCGATGTCGATGCGGTCGCGGCGACGGCCGGGCCGGGGCTGATCGGCGGGGTGATGGTCGGGCTCGTCACCGGCAAGGCGCTGGCGCATGCGGCGGGCAAGCCTTTGGTCGCGGTCAACCATCTCGAAGGCCATGCGCTCTCACCGCGTCTCGCCGATCCCGATCTCGATTTTCCCTATCTGCTGCTGCTCGTCTCGGGCGGGCATTGCCAGTTGCTGCTGGTCGAAGGCGTCGCGCGCTACCGCCGGCTCGCCACCACGATCGACGATGCGGCGGGTGAAGCCTTTGACAAGACAGCTAAAATTCTCGGACTCGGCTTCCCCGGCGGCCCAGCGGTCGAACGCGCCGCCGCGCTCGGCAACCCCAAGGCGGTGCCGCTGCCGCGCCCATTGAAGGGATCTGCGGAGCCGCATTTCTCGTTCGCCGGCCTCAAGAGCGCGGTGGTGCGCGCGCATGCGGCGGGCACATGGTCGCCTGAGGATCTCGCCGCCTCGTTCCAGGCGGCGGTGGTCGATTGCCTGATCGATCGCACCGCCCGCGCGCTCCACCGCGCCGAGGACGCCACCGCACTCGTCGTCGCGGGCGGGGTCGCCGCCAATGGTGCGGTACGCGCGAGTTTGCTGAAGTTAGCGAACGACAACGCGCTCCGCTTCGTCGCGCCGCCGTTGTGGCTCTGCACCGACAATGCCGCGATGATCGCCTGGGCCGGCGCGGAACGCTTCGCCGCCGGCCTCACCGATCCGCTCGACATGCCAGCCCGCCCGCGCTGGCCGCTCGATCCATCGGCAGAGGCGGTGCGCGGCGCGGGGGTGAAGGCGTGAACATCGGTATTCTCGGTGGCGGCGCATGGGGCACCGCGCTCGCGCAGGTGATGGCGGCGGGCGGGCACACCGTCCGACTGTGGGCGCGCGAGCCCGAGGTTGTCGCGGCGATCAACGACACCCATGCCAACCCGCTGTTCCTGCCCGGCGTCGAACTCTCCCCCGCGATTCGCGCGAGCGATGATCTGGCGGCGGCGGCCGAAACCGACCTGATCCTCGTCGTCACCCCCGCGCAGCATGCCCGCGCGGTGCTGCGCGACCTGCCCAGGCACGGCCAGCCGCTGCTACTCTGCTCGAAGGGGATCGAGGCGGGCAGCCACAAATTGCTGAGCGAAGTCGCCGCCGAGGAGCATCCCGCCTCGCCGATCGGCGTTCTCTCCGGCCCCACCTTCGCGGGCGAGGTCGCGCGCGGGCTGCCCACCGCCGTCACGCTGGCGATGGCGGACGCCGATGCCGCCGCGCGCATGGCCGAGGCGCTCGCGCTGCCGACCTTCCGCCCCTATGCCTCGGACGATGTGATCGGCGCGGAGATCGGCGGCGCGGTCAAGAACGTGCTCGCGATCGCCTGCGGCGTGGTCGAGGGCGCGGGGCTCGGCCAGAACGCCCGCGCCGCGCTGATCGCGCGCGGTTTCGCCGAGATGACGCGCTTCGGCCTCGCACGCGGGAGCCGGGCCGAGACGCTCGCCGGGCTATCGGGGCTGGGCGATCTGGTGCTGACCTGTTCGTCGACCAGCAGCCGCAACTTCTCGCTCGGCCTCGGGCTGGGGCAAGGTCGTAAGGCGGCCGAGCTGATGGCCGATCGCCGCACCGTCGCCGAAGGTGCGTTCACCGCCCCGGTGCTGTGCGCGGCAGCGGCGGCGGCTGACGTTGCGATGCCGGTTTCCGAAGCGGTGGCCGCATTGCTGGCGGGCGCCGAGGTCGGCGCGGTGATCGGCACCCTGCTCGCCCGCCCGCTGACGCGCGAACACGCCTGACGCGAGCCAATTTTTCGTTACCCCAGCGCACGCTGGGGTCTTCCGCGAAGACGAGCAGGTCGCGTCTCACCCGGACATGCCAGCGTCCGCTGGCATGACGATCAACGTTCAGAAATCGACCGCGATGCCCTTCAGCGTCCAGTCGCCGTAGCGGGTCGGATCGAGCGTGAGCGGGTCTTTGGTTTCGACCTTGGGCTGGGGTTCGGGCACCGGCGTGGTCTTGGAAAGATGGGCGGGTGGCTTCACATGGGGCGGTCGGCGGCTCATGGAGGCTCCTTTGGTGCGGGACTCCCCAGATCGCGCGCCCAAGCTGAGAGTTCAAGACCCGTGGCCGAATCGTCCCAGTCCAATGCCCCCAAACCCGCCGACCCGCCCGGCGTCCCCGCGCGCCGTGCCGCGCTGAAGCTGCTCGATGCGGTGTTGCGGCAGGGGCTGCCGCTCGAAGCGGCGCTCGGCCGCGCCACGGCGGGAATCGAGCGCGCCGACGACCGTGCGCTCGCCCACGCGATCGCCGCCGAGGTGCTGCGCCGCCTGCCCGATCTCGACGCGCTGATCGATTCGGCGACGCCGCGCGCGCTGCCCGAGGATGCCAAGGCGCGCTTCGTGCTGCGGATCGCGCTCGTCCAGGTGCTGTCGCTCGGCACGCCGGCACATGCCGCGATCGCGACGGTGCTGCCGCTCGTCGATGGCGGGCCGAAAAAGCTCGTCCACGGCGTATTCGGCGCGCTCTCGCGGCGCGGCGACACCCTGCCCGAGATCCCGGCGCTGCCCGATCCGGTCGCGATCCGCTGGCACGCCGCCTGGGGCGACGACATGATCGAGGCGGCCGAACACGCCATCGCCGCGCCGCCCCCGCTCGACCTGACGCTCGCCGACCCCGCGACGACGGCCGAATGGGCCGAGCGACTCGGCGGCACCTCGCTGCTGCCCGGCCATGTCCGGCTCGAATCGGCGCATGTCCCCGAACTGCCCGGCTTCGAAGAGGGCGCGTGGTGGGTTCAGGACATCGCCGCCTCGCTGCCCGCGCGGCTGATCGGCACGGGCAGCGGAACGGCGCTCGACCTGTGCGCCGCGCCCGGCGGCAAGACGATGCAGCTCGCGCACGCCGGCTGGTCGGTGATCGCGGTCGACGCCTCCGAAGCGCGCCTCACCCGGCTGCGCGCCAATATCGCGCGCACCGACACCAAGGCGCGCGTCATCACCGGCGACGTGCTCCACTGGTCGCCGCAGGAAAGCGTCGATGCGGTGCTGCTCGATGCGCCGTGCAGCGCGACGGGCATCTTCCGCCGCCACCCCGACGTGCTCTACCGCACCCGCCCCTCGGTGATCGCGCAGATGGCGGTGACGCAAGCACGATTGCTCACGCGCGCCGCCGGCTGGGTCAAGCCGGGCGGTACGTTGGTGTACGCCACCTGTTCGCTCGAACGCGAGGAAGGCGAGACTCGGATCGAAGCGTTCCTCGCCGAGCATGCCGACTATGCGATCGACCCGGTCCGCGCGGAGGAACTCCCGGCGGGCGTGACGCCGCACGAAAGCGGCTGGCTGCGGCTGTTGCCCGGGCAGGTCTCCCCCGGCGGCAACGACGGCTTCTTCATCGCCCGGCTGCGGCGCGCGCAGTAACCATCGTGGGCGATAGGCGGCTTGCGGGGTTTTGCCCGCGGGCTTAGAGCCTCGACGATGCAAATGCCCGTCCGCATCGCGCCCTCGATCCTGTCCGCAGATTTCGCCAAGCTTGGCGAGGAGGTGCGCGCGATCGACGCCGCCGGCGCCGACTGGATTCACGTCGATGTGATGGACGGGCATTTCGTCCCCAACATCACGATCGGCCCGCAAGTGGTGAAGGCGCTGCGCGCGCACACGACCAAGCCGTTCGACGTGCATCTGATGATCGCGCCGGTCGATGCCTATCTCGACCAGTTCGCCGAGGCCGGCGCCGACACGATCAGCATCCATGTCGAGGCCGGGCCGCACACGCACCGCAGTCTCCAGCACATCCGCAAACTCGGCAAGCGCGCCGGCGTGGTGCTGACCCCGCAGACCCCGGCGAAAGCGCTCGAATATCTGATCGATTCGGTCGATCTGGTGCTGGTGATGAGCGTCAACCCCGGCTTCGGCGGGCAAAGCTTCATCCCGAGCGCGCTACGGAAAATCGCGGCGGTGCGCCAGATGATCGACAAGGGCGGTTACCAGGTGGACCTCGAAGTCGATGGTGGCATCGATGTCGAGACCGCGCGCGACGCGATCAACGCCGGCGCGGATGCGCTCGTCGCCGGCACCGCCACCTTCCGCGGCGGACCGGATCGCTACGCCGAGAATATCCGGGCGCTGAGGGGCGCGTGAACGATCTGCCGTCGCACGACGACGCGAATACCGGCGAACGCGACGACTCGGTCGAGGGCAAGTGGCTGGTCCGCGCCGATGGCGACAAGGGGCTGTCGCTGGCCGATCGCATCAGCGAACATTTCCACCGGCTGACCTGGCGCACGCCGATCCACGGTTTGCGGCTGAAGGGGCGCTATCCGCTCAAATTGCTCGCGGTTCCCGACGATCCGTTTCTCGGCGATGTGAAGCGCGGGAAGGCGCTGCTCGCCGGGCAGATGACCTTCCGGGGCGAGACTCGCGCAATCGAATCGCTCAATCTCCTCAAGCCCGATTTCTCTGCCGATTTCGCCGACTATCTGCATAGCGCGGGCTGGCTGCGCGACCTTTCGACCGTGGCGACTCGCGTGCAGGCGGTGCCGGTCGCGGAGGCGATCCTGCGGCAATGGCTCGCCGCGCACGCCGAAATCGTCAGCGAGCCGGCGTGGCGGCCCGATCTGTGCGCACGGCGAATCCTCGCCTGGTCCGCGCATGCGCCGCTGATCCTGTCCTCGGCCGATCTCGTCTATCGCAGCGCGGTGCTCAACGCCTTCGCGCGGTGTACGCGCCACCTCGATCGCGGCGCCGAGAAGGTCGCGCCCGGTGCGGCGCGAGTCGCGACGCTGTGCGGCGTGGTGGCCGGTGGGATGCTGTTGCCCGGCGGCGATGCGCGCCGAATCGCCAGCGAGGCCGCGCTCGCGCGTGCGCTGGCGGCGTCGCTGTTCGAAGATGGC
This sequence comes from Sphingomonas panacis, assembly GCF_001717955.1. Classification (NCBI taxonomy): domain Bacteria; kingdom Pseudomonadati; phylum Pseudomonadota; class Alphaproteobacteria; order Sphingomonadales; family Sphingomonadaceae; genus Sphingomonas; species Sphingomonas panacis. Next base: position 1,320,131 of record NZ_CP014168.1, on the reverse strand, counting down.
GGCGTCGTCTCGCGCAGCCCGCAGGCGCAGCTCGATGTCATCATGCTGCTGACCCAGCTTCGCGCGGTGTACGAGGCACGCCGGATCGAACCGCCCGCGCTGATCGCCGATTCGCTCGGCCGGCTCGTGCCGGCGCTGCTCGGCGTCTGCCTCGGTGATGGCGGGCTGTCGAGCTGCCAGGGCGGCGGCCCGGTGCCGGGCGCCGAGATCGCCGACATCCTCGCCGCGACGGGCGTTCGCACCCGCCCGCTGCGTCAGGCGCGCGAATGGGGCTATCAGCGGCTGGCGGCGGCAGGCGCGGTGCTGGTGTTCGATGCCGCGCCGCCGCCGGTCGCGCGACTCGCCAAAGGCGGTTGCGCCTCGACGCTGGCGTTCGAGTTCTCGGACGGTGCGCACCGCATCATCGTCAATTGCGGCGGCGCGCATGCCGGTATCGCGCAACTTCCGACGGAATTGACCGAGGGGCTGCGCACCACCGCAGCGCATTCGACCCTGGTGGTCGGCGACAGCAATTCGACCGCGGTTCACAGCGACGGCACGCTCGGGCGCGGCGTCGGCGAGGTCGAGCTCGCGCGACAGGAGAGCGAGAACGCCAGCCGTGTCGAGGCCAGCCACGATGGCTATGCCCGCCGCTTCGGCTTCATTCACCGCCGCCAACTGATCCTGACCGGCGATGGCCGCGAGCTGCGCGGCGACGACATGCTGCTGCCCGCCAAGAAGCGCGGGCGCGTCTCGGCGAACGGCTTCGTCATCCGCTTCCACCTCGGCGTCGGCATCGAGGTGTCGCCCACCGCCGACGGCATGGCGGCGTTGTTGCGGCTCCCGGGCGGCGTCTTGTGGCAGTTCCGCTGCCGCGGCGGCGCGCTCGCCGTCGAGCCGAGCGTATGGATCGATGGCCAGGGCCGGCCGCAATCGACCGTCCAGCTCGTCGTCACCGGCGACACGCCCGCCGGTGGCACCAGCGTCGGCTGGGTCTTGAAGCGCGCGGGGTAAGCGGGCAGGAGGCGCGCGATCAAACGCTCACCTCCGTTCGTCCCGAGCGAAGTCGAGGGACATGCCCGACGCGGCCCCTCGACGTCGCTCGGGACGAACGGTTCTTGGATTGCATCATGACCCAGATTCCCATCCGCCGCGCTCTCCTGTCCGTCTCCGACAAGACCGGCATCGTCGATCTCGGCAAAGCGCTCGCCAAGGCCGGCGTCGAACTGGTCTCGACCGGCGGCACCGCCAAGGCGCTGCGCGACGCCGGGCTCGACGTGCGCGACATCTCCGATCTCACCGGCTTTCCCGAGATGATGGACGGCCGCGTCAAGACGCTCCACCCCAAGGTTCACGGCGGGCTGCTCGCGGTGCGTGACGATGCCGCGCATGTCGCGTCGATGAAGGAGCATGATATCGGCGCGATCGACCTCGTCGTCGTCAACCTCTATCCGTTCGAGGCGACCGTCGCGAAGGGCGCCGAGCGCGACGAGGTGATCGAGAATATCGACATCGGCGGCCCCTCGATGGTGCGCTCGGCCGCCAAGAATCACGCTTTCGTCGCGATCGTCACCGATCCCGCCGATTACGCGCTGGTCGCTGGCGGCAGCACCACGCTCGAGGATCGCAAGCGCCTCGCCGCCAAGGCCTATGCCGCGACTGCCGCTTATGACTCGGCGATCGCGCAGTGGTTCGCCTTCGCCGATCAGCGCGAGGCGTTCCCGCAGATCCTGCCGGTCGCGCTGACGCTCGGCGACACGCTGCGCTATGGCGAGAATCCGCACCAGTCGGCGGCGTTCTACGCGACGCGCGGGCCGGTCGCCAACGGTGTCGGCCAGGCGCGGCAGGTGCAGGGCAAGGCGCTGTCGTACAACAATTACAACGATGCCGACGCTGCTCTGGAACTGGTCAGCGAGTTCCGCGATGCCGATCCGAGCGTCGTCATCGTCAAGCATGCCAATCCGTGCGGCGTCGCCACCGCCGCGACGATCGAGCAGGCCTATGCCGCCGCATTCGCGTGCGACACCGTCTCGGCGTTCGGCGGCATCATCGCGCTCAACCGCCCGCTCGACGCGGCGACCGCACGCGCGATCACCGGCATCTTCACCGAAGTCGTGATCGCGCCCGACGCCGATGAAGAGGCGATCGCCTTGTTCGCCGCCAAGAAGAACCTCCGCCTGCTCCTCACCGGCGCACTGCCCGATCCCGCACGCGGCGGGCTGATGGCCAAGTCGATCACCGGCGGGTGGCTGGTGCAGGGCCGCGACAATGCCTCGGCGCCGGAGATGAAGGTCGTGACCAAGCGCGCGCCCACCGCGGCCGAACTCGCCGACTGCCGCTTCGCCTGGACGGTCGCCAAGCACGTCAAGTCGAACGCGATCGTCTATGCCAAGGACGGCAGCACGGCGGGGATCGGCGCGGGCCAGATGAACCGGCTCGAATCGGCGCGCATCGCCGCGTGGAAGGCCAAGGACGCCGCCGAGAAGGCCGGCTGGGCACAGCCCCGCACGATCGGCTCGGCGGTCGCATCGGACGCGTTCTTCCCCTTCGCCGACGGCCTGCTCGCGGCGGTGGAAGCCGGCGCGACCGCAGTGATCCAGCCCGGCGGCTCGATCCGCGACGACGAAGTGATCGCCGCCGCCGACGCGGCCGGACTGGCGATGGTGTTCACCGGGGTGCGGCACTTCCGGCATTGATGTTCCCCCGCGAAAGCGGGGGTCCAGAGCCACAAATGCAGCGCTGCTTGGCTCTGGGCTCCCGCTTTCGCGGGAGAACATTGTGGTGTCAGGCCACAGCTGCCTTAGGCGTCCGCCGCAACAAAGCCCGATCCTCCGGTCCGAACGCGAATTTCCACAGCACGAACAGATAGCTCGCCGCGATGGCGGGCTCGCCGAACACCAGCTCGGCCCACTCGTAGCGATGCGGCAGCGAGGTGAAGATCGTCCCCACCGCGATTGCCACCCCGGCTGCGAGCAGCAACTGCCAGCGCCAGCCGCGCACCGGCGCGCCGAGCATCCGCGCCAGCACGCTCGACTTGACGATCGACGACGTTCCCATCGCCAGCAACAGCGCCAGCGCCGGCCCCGCCGCCTGCCAGGTATCGGGCCACCCCGCCCAGCGCGCCGCGAAGATCAGCACGAAGCTCAATGCCACCTGCAAGCTCAGCGCCGCGATCGACAGCATCAGATTGAGGTGCCGCGCGATATAGACGAGCGCGCTTTCGCACACCGCGCCGGTCGACGCCGCCACCTCGGCGGTGAGCAGGAACGCCATCGCGGCGGTGCCCGCGACGAACTGCGGGCCGACCACACCCATCACCGCCTTGCCCGGAATCGACCCCATCAGCGCGAGGCCGGCCTGCGCCGCCATGATCCAGAAGCCGACCTGCCGAACCTGCTGCGCCACCGCCTTGCGGTCCCCTGCTGCGAGGCTGGTGGTGATGACCGGGCCGAGGATTGGATCGAAGCTGGTCTTCAACTTGCCCGGCAGCGAGGCGATCTGCACCGCCATGTAATAGATGCCGACGATCGCCGGCGCGAACATATAGCCGAGGATCGCGCGATCGACGTTGCGCGATCCCCATTCGATCGCATCGGCGCCGGCGAGCGGAATGTTGTGCCGCGCCAGCGCGACCAGCCGCCCCGGCTCGGGCCGCCAGCCATAAGGCATGCCATAGCTGCGCAGGAACGGGATCAGCGCCGCGGTCAGCGCGGCGAGCATCGACAGCATGTACGACAGGACCAGCCCGTCCTGCTTGGTGAAGAAGGAAAAGACAAACGCGGCGATGCTGATCGTCCACGGCTCGATGATCGCGCGCGCCGTCACCGAGGCGCCGACATTGCGGCGATAGGCGAGCGCGGCGAGCGTGATCTCGGTCCAGGCGGAGGCGAACACGACGAGCGGCAGATACTGTTCGAGCCGCCCCATCTCGCCGCTCGGGAACATGATCTGCGGGAACGCGAACAGCACCACGCTGGCGAACGCCGAGGCGACGAACGCCACCGCCAGCGCGTCCCACGCGACATGCGTGTGCGAGCGTTCGCCCGAATCGGAGAAGGCCTGCGCGAGGCCCCGCTTGAGACCGAGCGTGGCGAGCTGCGCGGCGAACTCGACCACCACCACCGCCAGCGCGAACCGCCCGACCAGATCGGGGCCATAGCTTCGCCCGGCGATGAACAGGAACGGCAACCTGGCGGCGAGCCGCAGCAGGAAGCCGAAGATGTTGGTCCGCCCGCCCTTGGCGAGCGCGTTGATGTCGTCGGGGGCACCTGCCGCCGACGGGATTACGTCACTCAATGCGCCGCGCCCCAGCTCGGCCCGACGCCGATCTCGACGCCGAGCGGCACCGACAACATCACCGCCGGTTCGGCGGCGCTCGCCATCACGCGCTCGATCACCGGCCGCGCCGCCGCCACGTCGCCTTCGGGCAGTTCGAACACGAGTTCGTCATGCACCTGCAGCAGCATGCGGACATGGCCCAGCCCGGCCTCGGCCAGCGCCGGCCCCATCCGCACCATCGCGCGCTTGATGATGTCCGCCGACGTGCCCTGGATCGGCGCGTTGATCGCGGCGCGTTCGGCGCCCTGCCGCTCGTGCTGGACCTTGGATGAGATGCGCGGGAAGTGCGTCTTCCGCCCGAACAAGGTGACGGTATAGCCGTTCTCGCGGACGAACTCGGTGGTCGCGGCGATATAGTTGCGGATGCCCGGGAAGCGCTCGAAATAGCGGTCGATCATCGCCTGCGCCTCGTCGGCGGTCACGTCGAGCCGCCCGGCCAGCCCCCAGCGCGAGATGCCGTAGAGGATCGCGAAGTTGATCGTTTTGGCGCGCCCCCGCGTATCGCGGTTGACCTCGCCGAACAGCTCCTGCGCGGTCAGGCTGTGGATGTCCGCGCCGCTCGCGAACGCCTCGCGCAACTGCGGCACGTCGGCCATGTGCGCGGCGAGGCGAAGCTCGATCTGCGAATAATCGGCAGCGAGGATGACGTTGCCCGCATCCGCCACGAACGCATCGCGAATCTGCCGGCCGATCTCGGTACGGATCGGGATGTTCTGGAGGTTCGGATCGGTCGAGGACAGTCGCCCGGTCTGCGCGCCGGTCAGGCTGTAGCTGGTGTGGACCCGTCCCGTCGCGGGGTTGATCTGCGCCTGGAGCGCATCGGTATAGGTCGATTTGAGCTTAGAGAGCTGGCGCCATTCGAGCACCTTGCCGGCGATCTCCACCCCGGGCGAATCGCGGTCGGCGGCAATCCGCTCAAGCTCGTTGACGTCGGTCGAATAGACCCCCGACTTGCCCTTGCGCCCGCCCTTGATGCCCATCCGCTCGAACAGCACATCACCCAGTTGCTTGGGGCTGCCGATCGTGAACGGCCCGCCGGCGAGCGCGTGGATCTCGGTTTCGAGGCCTGCGATCTGCGTGGAGAATGCCGTCGATAGCCCGGCGAGCTTCTCGCGATCGACCTTGATGCCGTGTCGCTCCATCTGCGCCACCACCGGCACCAGCGGACGATCGACCATCTCGTAGACGCGCGTCACCTGCTCGGCGGCGAGGCGCGGCTTGAAGCGCCGCCACAGCCGCAGCGTCACATCGGCATCCTCGGCGGCGTAGCGAGTCGCGGCGTCGAGATCGATTTCGTTGAACTGGCGCTGGCTCTTGCCCACGCCGACCACGTCCTTGAACGCGATGCAGCTATGCGAAAGATGCGTCGCGGCAAGCTCGTCCATGCCGTGGCCGTGCAGCCCGGCGTCGAGATCGAAGCTCATCAGGATCGTGTCGTCGAACGGCGCGACATCGATGCCGAGCCGGCCCAATACGATCATATCGTATTTGAGATTATGCCCGATCTTGAGCACCGCCGGGTCTTCGAGCAGCGGCTTGAGCTTCGCCAGCGCGACAGCGGTGTCGATCTGCGGCGGCGTCTCGGCGAACAGCCCGGTGCCGCCGTGGCCGAGCGGCACGTAGCAGGCGCGGTTGGGCTGAAGCGCGAGGCTGATCCCGACCAGCTCGGCGCGAGTCGCGTCGATGCCGGTGGTCTCGGTATCGACCGCGATCCAGCCCTGATGCCGCGCGCTCTCGATCCATCCGTCGAGCGCGGCCTCGTCCACCACCGTCTCATACCCGTCGTGTTCGCAGGGCGGATCTTCCTCCTGCGGCACGCTGGTCGGCGCCGCGACCGGCGCATCGGCGACCGCGCTCAGCTTGGCGAGCAGCGACTTGAAGCCGTGATGTTCGAGGAAGACGCGCAAGGGTGCATCGGGAATGCCCTGAAGCGCGAGATCGTCGAGCGGCTCGGGCAATGGCGCGTCGCATTTGAGCGTGACGAGAACCTTGGACAGCCGCGCATTGTCGGCCTGCGCGATCAGATTGTCGCGCAGCTTGCCTTTTTTCATCCCCTCGGCGGCGGCGAGCACGCCTTCGAGATCGCCATGTTCGAGGATCAGCTTGGACGCGGTCTTCGGCCCGACGCCGGTGACGCCCGGCACGTTATCGACGCTGTCGCCCATCAGCGCGAGCACGTCGCCGAGCTTGTCGGGGCCGACGCCGAACTTTTCGAAGACATGATCCGGCCCGAGCCGCCGGTTGTTCATCGTATCGTACATGTCGACCGACGGATCGGTCATCAACTGCATCAGATCCTTGTCCGAAGACACGATCGTCACCTGCCACCCTTGGGCGAGCGCGGCCTTGGTGTAGCCGGCGATGATGTCGTCCGCCTCCAGACCTTCCTCCTCGATGCACGGCAGCGAGAAGGCGCGCGTCGCGTCGCGGATCATCGGAAATTGGGGGACGAGATCCTCGGGCGGCGGCGGCCGGTGCGCCTTGTACTGATCGTACAGATCGTTGCGGAACGTCTTAGAGGATTTGTCGAGGATGACCGCCATGTGAGTCGGGCCATCGGCCTTGTGGAGTTCGTCGGCGAGCTTCCACAGCATCGTCGTATAGCCATAGACCGCACCCACCGGCTCGCCATGCTTGTTGGTGAGCGGCGGGAGGCGATGATAGGCGCGGAAGATATAGCCCGAGCCGTCGACAAGATAGAGATGAGGCATTGCGGGGCGGGAATAGCCCAGCGCGGGAAACAGCACAAAGGCTTAGAATCGCGAGCGCCGCGCCTGTGGCTTTGGGATCACGCATACGGCGCAGAGCGAAAGCGCGGGCCTGCGCCCGCCCCTCTTCCGCGCGAACTCTTAAGGATCGGTTGACCCCTCGCCGCTATGGCTGCGCCATGCCTTACGCCAAACTCTTCCGCAGCCGCTGGGCCGCCCTGCTCTGGGCCGGCGGCATCCTGTGGAGCGCGGCCGAGTTCGTCGGCGCATCCCCCGGCAAGCCGGCGGTCGCGGCCAATGCGACGACCGAGACCGACGCGACCGGCGCAAGCGTGGACGCCAACGATCTCGCCATCCTCGCCAACGCCCTGCACGAATAGGCGCGCCGCGACGTGAAGCTCAGCGCCCCTTCGGCTTGACCGGCGGGCGCGGGCGGCGCGTCTCGACGGTGGGCGGGCCGGATTTGGCGCGCGAACGCGGTGGCGGCGTCGGGCTGCGCGGCGCGGGCGGCGGCGGCGCCCCCCGGCTCGGCGCGACGGTATAGCCTTCCTTGAGCAGCCGCGAGAACGCGTCGCGCACGCTGGCGGCGATCGCCGCCTGCACCTCGGCCGGCAGATCGGCGAGCGTGGTGTTGGCGTGGACCGCGTTGAGGTCACGCAACAGGGCGTTAGGCAGCCCGCCCGAAGCCTTTTTGAGCGCCATGAACGCATCCAGCGTCGTCGCGACGAGGATATCCTGCATCAGATCGGTTGCGGACTTTGCCATTCGCGCCCCAAGCCACGGGCGGCGATTTCGCGCAAGCCTAAAGGCCGGGTCGCGTACCGAAATTCCTATCCGTTCGTGCTGAGCTTGTCGAAGCCTGTCCTGAGCGGCTGGCTTGCCAGCCAGCCGAAGGGCACGTGCCGCAGACGCAGCGCTCTTGGCACGCACTTCGACAAGCTCAGTGCGAACGGGGGTATGGGGCCAGAGTCGATTAAATGACGTATTCGACCGTCTTCACCTGCTCGGTCGCCGCTGCGGTCGCCGCGCGCTTCTCGGCGATCTCGCGGTTGAGGCGGGCGATCGTGCGGCTCCCGGTCGTTTTGAAGGCGCAGGGCAGCACACCGTGGATCAGCGCGGCGATGCCACCCGCGATCATCGTCACCCCGAACCGCGTCGCCACGCCGAAATGCTCGCGATAGCTCTCGCCGACGGAGGCCGGGTGGTCGAGGAACAGGCGGCGGAACATGGCGGTCTCCTTGTCTCCGCTCAGGCGGGAGAAACGTCCTTGCGGGCGATGTGCGTCAGCATGTCGGCGGCGAGCTGGCTCAGCGTGTCGTCGCGTGCGCCCATCACGACGATGCGGTCGCCGGGCCGCGCCTCCGCCACCAGCGCGGCGGCGGCATCGGCGCGGTCGGCGATATGGCGCGCGCGCCCGCCGATATCGGCAATCAGATCGGCGCTCGTCACTGCGCGCGTCACCGTGCCACCCTGATAGACCGGATCAGGCAGCACGAGCAGATCGTCCGGCGCGAGTTTCTCACGGAACATCGCGACCAGTTCGTGCCGCATCACCTTGAGCGGGCCGTAGCCGTGCGGCTGGAACAGCACCAGCAACCGCCCCGCAAAGGCATGGAGCGTGTCGAGCGTCGCGGCGATCTTGTCGGGATTGTGCCCGAAATCGTCAATCACCGACACGCCGCCGGCCTCGCCGACCAGCTCGAAGCGGCGCTTGAGCCCGACGAACCCCTCGATCGCCTCGATCGCCTCGGCGAGCGGCACCCCCGCCGCGCGCGCCGCGCCGATCGCGGCGAGTGCGTTTGAGACATTGTGCCGCCCCGGCACCGCAAGGCGCACCGGATGCCGCACCCCGCCCGCGACCAGATCGAACGAACAGGCGAATGGCTCGGGCGCGAGATTCTCCGCGACCAGATCGGCCACGCCCTCCACCGCGAAGGTGATCGGCGGCGTGGCGAGCGATTTGGCCAGCGCCGCCGTCTCGGCATCGCCGATGTTGAGGATCACCGTCTCGGCGCCGCGCGCGAAATCGCCGAACAACGTGCGCAATTCCTCGATCGATTTGTGATCGAGGCTGACGTTGTTGAGCACCGCGATTCGGGGCCGGTAGAGCGCGATCGAGCCGTCGCTCTCGTCGACCTCGCTGACGAAGGCGTCTCCGCCGCCGACCAGCGCGCTCGCGAACGGGGCTTGCGGCGCCACGAAATTCTTCATCACCGCGCCGTTCATCACCGTCGGGTCGCGGCGGCACGCGTGCAGAATCCAGCCGATCATGCCGGTGACGGTCGATTTGCCGCTGGTCCCGGCGACGCCGATCGGAAGCGTACTCGCGTTGAACAGGTCGGCGAGCAATTGCGCACGGCTCAGCCGCTGCGCGCCGACCGAGTCCGCCGCGACGATATCCGCGACGGTCGATTCGATCGCGGCCGAGGCGACGACGATCTGTTCGGGCGAGGTGATGCCGCTGCCGTCCTGCGCAAACAGATCGATGCCGAGCGCGCGGAGTGCCGCGAACTTGGCGGGCAACCGCGCCTGATCGAGCGCGCGGTCCGACCCCGACACGCGCTGCCCCCGCCCGGCGAGGATCATCGCAAGCGGCATCATCCCGCTGCCGCCGATACCGACGAAGAAGTAGGGCTTGGTGGAGTGCATGGCATCACGCTATCGGGATTTTAGCGGGCCGGAGCAACCTCGACCGTTCGTGTCGAGCGCAGTCGAGACACCATGCGCCGCGCTTGCCCCTCGACTACGCTCGGGGCGAACGGAAGGTAGTGATGAAAATTGCAGTCTGCGCGCCCGCGCGCCCGATCGATCCGATCGTCGAACCCCGCGTGAAGGCGCTCGCGGCGATCACCTTCCCCGAGGTCGAGATCGTCTTCCACCCGCAATGCTTCGTCGAGGACGGCCATTTCGCCGGCAGCGACGCGGTGCGCGCCGCCGCTTTCCTCGAATTCGCCAACGATCCCGCCTTCGACGCGATCTGGTTCGCACGCGGCGGCTATGGCTCGAACCGCATCCTCCATAGTGTGATGCCGCAGCTCGCCCCGGCGGCTGCGCACAAACAGTATCTCGGCTATTCGGACATGGGCTTCCTGCTCGCCGCGCTCTACGCCCGGCGGATCGGCCGCCCCGCACACGGCCCGATGCCCTCCGAGGTGAGCCGCAAGGACGATCAGGCGCATGACGTGATGCGCTCGCTCGCCTGGCTGGTGCGCGGTGATCGCGCCGGCCTCGAACCGAGCCTCGACGGCCGCCCCGCCGCCGCCTTCAATCTCTCGATCCTGAGTGCGCTGATCGGCACGCCCTGGCTGCCCGACCTCACCGATCATGTGCTGATGATCGAGGAAGTCTCCGAACCGCTCTACCGGATCGACCGCATGCTCTCGCAGATCGCCCACGCGACTCAGTTGAAGGGCATCGCCGGCATCCGGCTCGGCCGCGTCACCGACGTGCAGCCCAACGTGCCCGAGTTCGGCGAAACGCCCGAGCAGATGATCGCGCGCTGGTGCGGCGAGATGGGCGTGCCCTATCTCGGCCGCGCCGACATCGCGCATGACGCTGACAACAAGGTGGTGCCGTTCGGGGTCGTCTAAACCGTTGGATGGCGAGTCGCTCAAACCTTGCCTATATAGCCCAAGCCCGCATAAGCGGCGCCTTCCTGTCCCTAGACCAAGCGAACCCTGCATGTCCGATATGTTCCGCATCACGCTGCCCGACGGTTCCGTCCGTGAGGTAGCCCCGGGGACCACCCCGGCGGACATCGCCGCGGCGATCGGGCCGGGTCTCGCCAAGGCCGCGATCGGCGCGCGCGTCGACGGCGAGCTGCGCGACATCACGCGCCCGTTCGAGCAGGATTCGCAGCTCGCGCTGGTGACGACGCGCGACGAGGCCGACGCGCTCGAACTGGCGCGCCACGATTACGCGCACATCCTCGCCGAAGCCGTGCAGCAGCTCTTCCCCGGCACGCAGATCACCTTCGGCCCGTCCACCGACGACGGCTTCTATTACGATTTCGCGCCGAAAGACCGCCCCTTCACCGAAGAAGACCTGCCCGCCATCGAAGAGGCGATGCGCGCCATCATCCGCGCCGACAAGCCTCTGAAGCGCGAAGTGTGGGAGCGCGAGGCGCTGATCGCGCGCTGGCGCGAACAGGGCGAGACGTTCAAGGCCGAATGGGCCGCCGAACTCCCGGGTGACGAGCCGCTGACGGTCTATTGGTCGGGCGGCGACTGGCTCGACATGTGCCGCGGCCCCCACCTCGCCTCGACGGGCAAGCTCGATCCCGACGCGTTCAAGCTGACTCGCGTCTCGGGCGCATACTGGCGCGGCGACCAGAACAACGCGATGCTGAGCCGCATCTACGGCACCGGCTGGCTCAACAAGAAGCAGCTTGCCGAGCATCTCACGCGGCTGGAGGAAGCCGCCAAGCGCGACCACCGCCGCATCGGCCAGGACATGGACCTGTTCCACCTCCAGAGCGAGGCGCAGGGCTCGGTGTTCTGGCATCCCAAGGGCTTCGTGCTGTGGCGTGCGCTCGAGGCGTACATGCGCCGCCGGCTCGACGCCGCCGGCTATGCCGAGGTCAAGACGCCGCAGTTGATGGACGCGCGCCAGTGGGAGCAGTCGGGCCATTGGGGCAAGTACCGCGAGAACATGTTCGTGGTGCCCGACGAAATCCCCAACGCCGAGGAGGAAGGCCCGATCCTGTCGGGCAAGGCCGATCTGATGGCGTTGAAGCCGATGAACTGCCCGGCGCACGTGCTGATCTTCCGCCAGGGCATCAAATCCTACCGCGACCTGCCGATCCGAATGGCCGAATTCGGCTGCTGCCACCGCAACGAGCCGCACGGCGCGCTCCACGGCATCATGCGCGTTCGCCAGTTCACCCAGGACGACGCGCATATCTTCGTGCGCGAGGACCAGTTGATCGCCGAGGTGCGCAGCTTCTGCGAGCTGCTCGACAGCGTGTACCGCGATCTCGGCTTCGAGGATTATGCGGTCAAGCTCGCGCTTCGCCCCGACAAGCGCTTCGGCGACGATGCGATGTGGGACAAGGCCGAGCAGGAACTGCGCGAGGCGGTGCTGCAATCGGACCTGAGCCATGCGATCAAGGCGAAGTTCGAGGAACTGCCCGGCGAAGGCGCGTTCTACGCCCCCAAGCTCGAATTCCACCTCACCGACGCGATTGGGCGGACCTGGCAGGTCGGCACGATCCAGTCGGACCGCGTGCTGCCCGAACGGCTCGACGCGAGCTATGTCGGTGACGACGGCGAGCGCCATCGCCCGGTGATGCTCCACCGCGCGATCCTCGGCACGTTCGAGCGCTTCATCGGCATCCTCATCGAACACCACGCCGGCCGCTTCCCGCTCTGGCTCGCGCCGGTGCAGGCGGTGGTGGCGACGATCGTGTCGGACGCGGACGGCTATGCGACCGAGGTCGCGCGCAAGCTCAAGGCCGCGGGGCTTCGCGTCGAGACCGATCTGCGCAACGAGAAGATCAACTACAAGGTGCGCGAACACAGCCTCGCGAAGGTGCCCAACCTCTTGGTGGTCGGCAAGCGCGAGGCCGAAGAAGGTACGGTCGCGCTACGCCCGCTCGGAGAAGGCGCGCGGCAGGAGGTGCTGAGGCTCGACGACGTGATCGCCCGGCTGACGGCGGAGGCGACCCCGCCCGACCTGCGCTGATCCGAGGCCGATTACAGCTCCGTTCGAAGGGCGTGCCACAAGCGTGACGCTCCGGGCATGTGCTTTCGGCACGAACGGAGCGACGGGAGTCAGCCCGTCGTCTCGGTCAGCTCGGCGATCTCGAACCGATAGCTGCGCCAGCCGCGCTGCGCGGCGGCCTCCCTGGTCGCCGCGCGCTTGCCGGTCGCTTCCCGGAGCGACTTGGCGTGCCCCCAGAACACCTCGGTCCGGCCGTTTTCGAGCTCGGCGACGATTCGCCAATAATGCGTGAACGGCGTTGCCGTCGGCCCGATCGTCTTCACATAGCCGTCGGGCATCGTCGCGGTGAGGTAGCGCTTCTTTGCCATGACGCTGGAATACGCCGGCCGGCGGCGCGTGAGGATCTCTTTTTCGATCACCCTGTTTGGCGCCACCCGCGCCCATGCTAAACCGCCGACATGACCGAAACCATGCTTCAGCGCGTCACGCGCACGCTTCAAGAGCTCTCCTCGGCAACGGGACGTCCCGAGGCCACGCGCGATGCGGCGGTGGCGCTCCTGAACGCCATGCGCGAGCCCGGCGCGGGCATGGCCGAGGCTGGCGCCGAACTCGTGCCCGGCGACGAGCCGGCGATCCATGCCGAGGTCGCGACCGATGTCTGGCGCGCGATGATCGACGAAGCGCTCAACGGCGATTTCGCCGAGCACCCCGCGCTTGCGGCGGAAGAGGATGCGACCCGGCCGGAGCCGAGACACTCGCACGACGAACGGGATGACTGGACGCTGTAACCGCCGGGGCGGATCGCCGAACGGCGGCGAATGCTATGGTTCGGAAGGCCGCTGGATGCCCCGTGAGGATTCGAACCTCAATTAACGGAGTCAGAGTCCGTAGTCTTACCTTTAGACGACGGGGCAACGCGCGGACTGGCCCCTTAGGTGGCACGCGCGGGGCTGTCAACCGATCGCGTCACCGGCTTGCCGCATCCGCCTGCCTGCGGTAGCGTGCCATCCAAGCACCGGGCGCGGGCCATTCCGGCACGTCGCAACGGCAGATGGTTAGAGAGTGAGTTGACGGCATGGGGGATCAGTCGCCCAGAATGCCGCATCGGCGGGAGCAGTCTCCCGCCCGTCCGGCTCCGAAGGAGGCGCGTTCGCAATGGCCCGGGACGCGCCATTATGCCGCGCTCGATCTCGGCACCAACAATTGCCGGCTGCTGATCGTGCGGCCGCAGGGCACCGGTTTCGCGGTGATCGATGCGTTTTCGCGAATCGTGCGGCTCGGCGAAGGGCTCGCCTCGTCGGGGCGGCTCAGCGACGCCGCGATCGAGCGTACCGTCGCCGCGCTGCGGATCTGTTCGGACAAATTGCGCCGCCGCAACGTGACGCTGTCGCGCGCGGTCGCGACGGAGGCGTGCCGGCGTGCCGCCAACGGCGCCGATTTCATCGCGCGCGCCTATGCCGAAACCGGCATCCACCTCGACATCATCACCGCCGAGGAGGAGGCGCGGCTGGCCGTGCTCGGCTGCCATGCGCTGATCGAACCCGGCGACGGGCCGGCGCTGGTGTTCGATATCGGCGGCGGCTCGACCGAACTCGTGCTGGTCGATACGCGCGGCCCCAACCCGGTGGTGCTCGATTGGCACAGCGCGCCGTGGGGCGTCGTCTCGCTGACCGAGAGCCTCGGCCACGGGGATGGTGCCGACGGCCGCCTCGCCGCCTATGCGCGGATGCGCGCGGCGGTGGCGGAGAGCTTCGCCGGCTTCGCGCGCCGCCTGCCCCGCGTCGATCGGCCCCGGCTGCTCGGCACCAGCGGCACGGTGACGACGCTCGCCAGCGTCCATCTCGAACTCTCGCATTATGACCGCGCCGCGGTCGACGGGCTGATCGTGCCCGCCGCGTCGATGCGCAGGATCAGCCGCGACCTCTCGCGGATGAGCCTCGCCGAGCGCGCGCAACTGCCGTGCATCGGCAACGAACGTGCCGATCTGGTCGTGGCGGGCTGCGCAATCCTCGAAACCATCCTCGACCTCTGGCCTGCGGAGCGACTCGGCGTGGCCGATCGCGGCATCCGCGAAGGCATCCTCCGCCGCCTCATGAACGGACCAGTCTTTTGAGCCACTTCCGATGAGCCGCGATGGCGGCGGCCTGCGTACCCGCGTCAAAACCGCGCGCAAGCGCACCGCGCAATCGACGCGCTGGCTCGAACGCCAGCTCAACGATCCGTATGTGAAGCGCGCCAAGGCGGAAGGCTTTCGCAGCCGCGCCGCGTACAAGCTGAGCGAACTCGACGAGCGGTTCGGTTTCCTGAAAGGCGTGCGCCGCGTCGTCGATCTCGGCGTCGCGCCGGGCGGCTGGGCGCAGGTGGTGCGGCGGCAGACCCCCAAGGCGAGCGTGGTCGGCATCGATCTGCTGCCGGTCGATCCGATCGACGGCGTCATCCTGCTGCAAATGGATTTCATGGACGATGCCGCGCCCGACCGGCTGATCGCGGAACTGGGCGGCGCGCCCGATCTCGTCCTGTCGGACATGGCCGCCAACACCGTCGGCCACCCGCAGACCGACGCGCTGCGCACGATGGCGCTGGTCGAGGCGGCGGTGGCCTTCGCGGTCGATGTGCTCGAACCCGGCGGCGGCTTCATCGGCAAGGTGTTCGCGGGCGGCGCCGATTCGGCGCTGGTCGCGGAGCTGAAGCGCAACTTCACCAGCGTCAAACACGCCAAGCCCCCGGCGAGCCGCAAGGGATCGTCCGAATGGTATGTGGTGGCGCAAGGCTTCAAGGGGCGGGTGACGGCGGAGACGGAGTAGGCTCCCTCCCTCTCCCAGCGGGAGAGGGAGGGAGCCGACGCAGTCGGCGGAAGGGTGAGGGCGACGGGGATTGCGCCGCGCGGTGGGAGGGGCATTTGGGCCAGCGCCACCGTCATTGCGTTTCGCCGGTGTCGCTCCTTTGGCATCACGGGCACTATGGATATGTCAGGCTGCCTCACATCCAAAGGCCGCCGGCGACCCCGGGACGGTTCAGCGGAATCTCAGCGGGACCTTCGCTGAAGGGCGATCTGCGCTAGGGGGCCGTCGCTGCCGGCGGGACGACACCCGCGAGCGGCGCGGAGCCGGTCGCCTGAGGTGACGGAGTGGCACTTGCGACCGGGGTATCGCCAGGCGTGGGCGCCGAGAGCGGCATGGTGCCGAGCGTAACCGGGGCATTGCCGTCCAGCGTCGCGACCGGAGCCGGCGTTGCCACTGCGATGGGGGTATCGATGGTTCTTACAACCGGCGGCGGGGCCGGCTCATAATAATCGCGCCAGGCGTCGAAAGCCGCGTAGAAATCGACGAACGGCTTGTCGAGCCGCAGCAGGGCCTTCCGGGCGAAGGCTGGCAGATCGGCATCCGCAACCTGACCGACCTGCGCGATCTCCCCGCGCGCCACCGCGCAAAAGGCCGCCCGCATCGTCGGCTGACTGTAGAAATTGTAGATCCGCGTCTGGTTGTTGTCGTAAACCCGCTCCCAGTCCCACCAGCCGGTGGCTTGCCATTCGTGACGATAGGCCTGAAGGTAATGATCGAGCACGGCGGCATGCGTCGTGAGCCATGCGTTATAAGGTTCGACGATTCCGCCGCCCGCGTGATCGCAACCGAGCGCAGCGACATTCAGGGCATTGCGCAGATGCCACACTGCGGCCTGATCGGTGTTGGCGATGTTGGGCGTGACGTACGTGCCGTCCGCCAGTTTGTGCGGAATCTTCATGCCGATATAGCCACCCGCCGGCATCTGCGGAGGGGGTGGCGGCACCGTCGCGACAACCGGCGGTGGCTTCACCGGCGGCGTGGCGCAGCCGGCCATGCCCAGAACCCATCCGGCCAGCACGCCCCGGCCAAGGATCGCACGCAATGTCATCGTCTCGCCCATATGTTCCGTCGCCGCGCGCCTAGTCCGTGCCGGATGAACGCGGCAAGAACGGCCGGCAAGGGCGTTGGCGACTCGTAACCGTGGGCAGGCATATTGCGAGTCGTCGTGCCGTCCTATCACCATGAGGGAATGGCATCTAATTCCCGTTCGCCATTCGCCAATACTACCGTTGAACCTGTCCTACATGCGGGGCCAATGGCATAATCCCGCGCACGCTCTTTGAAACCGTCAGCGCCACCCAAGCCCGCTCCGTTTCGCCACGCGCAACGGGCGCGCCCGCCTGCCCGTTCGCCCCAAAAGTGACACGCCCCGCACCGCGCTTCCGATGGACAACCTTAGCCATCTTCCGCCAAGCGCTCAGGCCCTTTCCAGCGCATTGATCGCCGCATGCACCAGCGCCTCGGCCTCCTTGCGCGGCAGGCCCGGCGGGATCGCTTCGCCGAAGCGGATCGTCACCACGCCGGGGCGCTTCGGGCCATGCCGAGGCCACACGACCCCGCTGTCGAGTGCGACCGGCACCACCGGCAGCTTGAGCATCTGGTATAGGCCGGCGAACCCAGCCTTGAGCGGCGGCTGCTCGCCCGGCGCGACGCGGGTGCCTTCGGGGAAGATCACGATCGAGCGGCCAGCGTCGAGCGCCACCTTCGCCTCGCGCAGCATCCGCCTGAGCGCGCCCGCCGATGCCTCGCGATCGACCACGATCACGCCGTAGCGCCGCGCCGCCCAGCCCCACACCGGGATGTCGGCGAGTTCCTGCTTCATCACGATCGCCGGGCGGTTGAGGATTCGGCTGAGTTCGAGCGTCTCGTACATCGACTGGTGCTTGGCGGCGTACAGCGCGGGCGTGGCGAGGTGGGGATCGCCCTCGACGCGCGTCTCGATGCCGAGCAGCGCGCGCGCCGCCCAGCGATGGAACCCGATCCAGCCGCGCGCGAAGCCGAGCAACGCGCCCTGCCCGAACAGCGCCGCCACCGGCGACATCAGCACGAACGGCACCGATCCGCCGTAGAACACGATGGCGAACGCCAGATTCCGCAAACCGATCACGCGCCCACTCCCAGCGTCAGCGCCACCCACCGCACGATCAGCTTGTTGTATTCGGCGAGCAGCGTCAGGAAGCGCGGCTTGCTCGCCACGCCGTCGCCATAGACGATGATGTCGTCGCCGGTGGCATGGACCAGTTCGAGCCGCGCACGCGGCAGGTGCCAGTTCGAGGTCACCAGCCGCACCGTACGATAGCCATGCTCGTGCAGCCACTGCGACGTCTCGTCGGCGTTGGAGCGCGTATCGACCGCCTCGTGGCCGAGATCGACGCAGCACGCCATCAGCGATGCGGGCACGCGATATTCGACCGCGAGCTCGATCGGCCGTACCTCGGGCGCGACCCCGGTCACCAGCAGCCGCTTGGCGGCGTGGCGCTGGAGCAACGCCAGACCGCGATCGATCCGCCCGGCGCCCCCGGTCGGCACGACGATCGCATCGGTACGGCGGTCGTCGAGCGGCCCCGGCATCGCCAGCAGGAACACGCCGAAGCCGCCGCCCCACAGCAGCGCCAGCGCGGCGGCGAGCTTGCGGATCATCGCTCCGTCACCCCAGCGCAAGCTGGGGTCTCCTGGTGATAGCGAGCGCCCGTGCCGCGAGAGACCCCAGCTTGCGCTGGGGTGACGAGAGAGGAGAAGGTGACGGCCATCACAGGATCTTCCTCAGCGCGCCCAGCACCGCGTAGCGCGCCGCGACCGTGGCGAGCAGCGCGAACGCGAACGGCAGCATCGCGAGCAGCGCCCAGTCGCGCTGGCCGAGCGAGAGGCCGTCGAGCAGGTCCGATCCCAAGGTGGCGAGCCGTGCGCCCATCGCCGCCGTCACCACCACCGCCAGCACCGTGCCGACCGCGCCGCCCAGCAACGTGTCGAGCGCGATGCGGCGCTGGAACAGCCGCGCGATCTGCATGTCGGTCGATCCGAGCATGTGCATCACCTCGATCGTCTCGCGGTGAGTCTCCAGGCTGGCGCGCGCGGCGAGGATCACCACCGCAGCGGTCGCCCCCGCGATCAGCGCGACCAGCCCGGCCGTCAGCCAGGTGACGAGCCGCATGAAGCTGCTCACCGGCGACATCCAGCTCTCGTGCCGGTCGACCCGCGCCGAGGGCGCGGCGCGCGTCACCGCCGCCGAAACCGCCGCCACCGAAGCGGCGCTGCCCGAGGCGAGATCGACGTCGATCATCGCGGGGATCGGCAGGTCGGGATCGGCGCCGTCCGCCCCCAGCCACGGCCGCAACAGCGCCGCGAGCCGGTCGCGATCGACCTCGACCGCGTCGCGCACTCCCGGCGCGCTGCGCAACGCGGCGAGCGCGGCGGTCGTCTGTGCAGCGCGCGCCGGCGCGGACGGTTCGACGATCTGCACGGTCAGCCGCCCGACCAGTTGCCGGTCGAGCAACGTCGTCGCCGCCAGCGTGGCGAGGCCGAGGGCGGCGGCGAGCGCGGTCAGGAACAGCATGATCGCCATGATCCACATCATCGCGCGCGTGCCGCGCCGCTCGTCGAGCAGCCGGCGATCGGCGGCGGCGGTGATGAAGCCGATGTTCATGCCGCCTCGCCGGGCGGGGGAAAGCGCAACGATCCGGTCGGATCGAGCAACCGCCCCTTGTCGAGCCGCATCATATGCGCGTCGGGAATGCGCCCGAGCAGATGGAAATCGTGAGTCGCGACGACGACGGTGGTGCCGAGCCGGTTGAGCGAATCGAACAGATGCAGCAGCCGCTCGGCCATGTCGGGATCGACGTTGCCGGTCGGCTCGTCGGCGACGAGGATCTCGGGCCGGCCGATCACCGCGCGCGCGATCGCGACGCGCTGCTGCTCGCCGCCCGACAGCGTCGGCGGCTTGGCGTCGATGCGCTGGTCGAGCCCGACCCACGCCAGCATCTCGCGCACCGGCGCGTCGATGTCGCTCTCCGCCACCCCGGAGACGCGCAACGGCAGCGCGATATTGTCATAGGCGGAGAGGTGCGGCACCAGCCGGAAGTCCTGAAACACCACGCCGATCCGCCGGCGAAAACCGGGCAGGCGCGCGCGCGGCAGCGTCACCGCATCCTCCCCGAACAGCCGGATGCCGCCGCGCGTCGGGCGTTGCGCGAGGTACAGCAATTTGAGCAGCGAGGTCTTGCCGGCGCCGCTGGTGCCGGTGAGGAAATAGAAGGCGCCGCTCGACAACGTGAAGCTCACGTCGGACAAGGTCTCCGTGCCCGTGCCGTAGCGCAGGCCGACATTCTCGAACTGGACGATGTTCGCCATTGATCCCGGCGCTTGCCGCTCGCTTCCTTGCCGTGCCCCAACGCAAGCCCATCGCACGATCGGGCGCGATGCTTCAAGCCGCGCGACTCGAAAGACTTGCCACCGCGCGCGCCGGATGCTTAGATTCGGGGCGGGGCTGCAGGTGGCCGCTGCCTCGGACTGCGTATCATGATCCTTGAATGTCCTGATTGCCGAACCCGTTACCTCGTCCCCGATACCGCGATCGGTGTGGATGGACGCACGGTGCGGTGCGCGAGTTGCCGGCATAGCTGGTTTCAGCCCGGCGTCGAGATTGCCGAGGAGGAAGCGCCCGAACCGGCCGCAAGCGCTCCAGAACCCGTCGCAGCCGCGCCCGCCGCGCCCGAGCCCGAAACCACGCCCGAAGCGCCGCGCGTCTACGAGGACGCCAGCTACACCGGCCGGATCGATCCGTTCGCACATCAGCCGCCGTTCAAGCCGCGCCGCAACCCCGCGCGGCGCTGGACGCTGGCCGCGATCGCGGCCGGGCTGGTGATGCTGATCGCGGCGGGCATCGTGCTCTATTCGGGCGCGCCGGGGCTGGCCGCGCAACTCGGGCTTACGCTCAGCCCGCGCGACACCCCGCTCAGGATCGTCAGCAAGCCGATCGACCATCACGATCTCGACAATGGCAGCGAGATTTTCGCGATCAGCGGCACCGTGCTCAACCCCACCGACTTACGCCAGCAGGTGCCCGACATCCGCGCCGATCTGCGCGACGAACACGGCCGGCTCGTCTATAGCTGGACGATCCGCCCCGACGCGATGATGCTCGCGCCGCACGGCCAGGTTGGCTTCAACAGCGCCAAGCTCGACGTGCCGGTCAACGCCAAGAAGCTGGTGCTGAGCTTCTCGGGCGAGGACCGTAACTGAAATCGCTATATTAGTGATTGCCAGCCCGGATTCGCTTTGCTAGTGGCGCTCGCCTGCCAGCCACCGGGGTCTCCCGGTGTATCACGTGCGGTCGTGGCGGAACTGGTAGACGCGCAACGTTGAGGTCGTTGTGGCCGAAAGGCCGTGGAAGTTCGAGTCTTCTCGACCGCACCACTCTCCCGGATCAGCGGGTGCTCACGGGCACCCGCTGCCGGAGCAGAGGACTTTCCCCGGGCAACTCACCAATCTGGACGCATCGTTCGCCGAAATCGTGCGAGGTTTTGCCGCCACACCTTTCGCACGCGCGCGAAATCGCCTATATAGACGGGTCTGAAACTTCAGGAGCAATACCCATACGTCCTCCCATGATCCGGCGCCCGCAGGGCGCGCCGATGCCGATGAACGGCCCGCGCTTCAATGAATTCATCCAGTCGCCCAAGGTCCGCGTGATCGATCAGGACGGCGAGAATCTGGGTGTGATGTACACGCGCGAGGCGTTCGAACAGGCACAGGCGGTCGGGCTCGACCTTGTCGAAGTGTCGCCCAACGCCGATCCGCCCGTCGCGAAGTTCCTCGACGTCGGCAAGTTCAAGTACGAGGCGCAGAAGAAGGCCAACCTCGCACGCAAGTCGCAGAAGACGCAGGAGATCAAGGAGATCAAAATGCGTCCGAACATCGACGATCATGATTATGATACGAAGATGAAGAAGATCATCGAGTTCATCGGTGAGGGCGACAAGGTCAAGGTGACGCTGCGCTTCCGTGGCCGCGAGCTTTCGCACGGCCAGCTCGGCATGCAGCTCCTCCAGCGCGTCCAGGCCGATGCCGCCGAGACCGCCAAGGTCGAAGCCTATCCGCGCATGGAAGGCCGTCAGATGCTGATGGTGCTTTCGCCGAAGTAAGACAGCGAATCGCCCGGCCGCGACTCGAGTCGCGCCGGGCGTTTACGGTGCGGTATTTGCTGCCGGGACGGCATTAGCGACTGCAATCGCCCGCCTCGTTCGTGCTGAGCGTGTCGAAGCCCGTAATCCCCGCCCGAGAGGCGAGGATAAGGCTATCGTCCGAGCGCACTCTTCAGTTCATCGATCCGCTTCGAGGCATCGGCCTTGGTCAGATCCTCGGGCGGCGGCGCTTCCTTGGCTTCCTCGCTGAGCGTGGTCAGGTAGCTCGCCTGCGCGCCGGTCATCGGTTCGTCGCCCGATACCCAATCCGCGGGGTCTTTCTCCGTATTCGATCCCGGATGCGCGTCGAGCTTGGGATTGTGCGGATGATCAGTCATGGCTTGCCTCGCTTGTTCGGTATATGTTCTCAACGCGAGGCTGCGCGCACGGTTCCCACGGCTACACGCCCAGCCATTCGAGCCCGTTCGGCAAATCGCTTGCGGCAAAATCGATCTGCAAAACCCGACGCCGCTTCGGCCGTATAGCGACCGCCGAGGCATGCACGATCGGCGTGGCGTAGAGCCAGACGTCGCCCGCCTCGGCGAGACACGCGACGCTGCCCTGATCGCGGACGATCGCCGCGATCTCATCCTCCGCGATCCGACCCAGCCGATGCGAGCCGGGCACGACGAGCAACGGCGCGTTGGTCGCCGGCACCGCGTCGAGATGCACGCGAATCGTCAGCATTCCCGCCAGCAACTCGGCTGGCGGTGCGACGTGGAGCATGCCCTGCTTGACCGACCACGGACCATAGCCCGGCGTTTCGATCCGCTCACGCACGGCGATGACGCGGTCCTGATGCCAGCCGAGCGCCCAATTCGTGTCGGCAGTCTTGTCGAACAGGATGGCGCGGACCGGGCGAGCAAACGGCCCGAGGCGGGTATTGGCGATGGCGCCGAGCGGAGAGTCGGGCGCGAGCAGGGCTGTGAGCGCCGGGATGCCGTGCAGGCGGGTGCCGGCACGTTCTGATGGTTGGGTGGCGGCCAGCGCCAGCAGGTCGGAGAGGATCGCGAGAGCGGCGCGGCCGAGACGTTCCGCGCCGTGGGGTTCGAGGGTCAGGGCGTCAGCGGTCAGCATGATCGTGTGATCGCAGGCCAGCGACGCGGGAGTGAATCCCGCGTCGTCGGTCGCGGCTTTGGCCGCGCCGGCCGGTCGAAGCGTTGCGCGCTTGCTTCGCTTGCGCGCACCGGATCGGAGCTTCGCTCCGATCCTACAGCTTCTCCGTCAGCTCCGGCACGATCTTGAACAGATCGCCAACCAGCCCGATGTCGGCGACCTGGAAGATCGGCGCGTCTTCGTCCTTGTTGATCGCGATGATCGTCTTCGAATCCTTCATCCCGGCGAGATGCTGGATCGCCCCGGAAATCCCGATCGCGATGTACACTTCGGGCGCGACGATCTTGCCGGTCTGGCCGACCTGATAGTCGTTGGGGACATAGCCCGCATCGACCGCCGCGCGGCTCGCGCCGACGCCGGCGCCGAGCTTGTCGGCGAGCGGCTCGATCAGCGCGTGGAAGTTCTCGCCATTCTGCAAAGCACGCCCACCCGAGACGATGATCTTCGCCGAGGTGAGTTCGGGCCGCTCCGACGTGGCGATCTCGCTGCCGACATAGCTCGACACGCCGGCATCGGCCGCGCCGGACACCGGCTCGATCGCCGCCGAACCGCCCTCGGTCGCCGCCTTCTCGAACGCGGTGCCACGCACCGAGATCACCTTCTTGGCGTCTTTCGACTGCACCGTCGCGATTGCATTGCCGGCGTAGATCGGGCGCGTGAACGTATCCGCGCTCTCGACGCTGAGGATGTCGGATATCTGCATCACATCGAGCAGTGCCGCGACGCGCGGCGCGATGTTCTTGCCGTTGGTGGTGGCGGGCACCAGGAACGCGTCATGGTCCGCCATCAGCGTCACGACGAGCGGCGCGACGTTCTCGGCCAGCGCGTGCGCGAGCGCGGCGTCGTCGGCGACCAGCACCTTCGATACACCGGCGATCTTTGCGGCGGCTTCGGCGGCGGCGCTCACGCCGCTGCCGGCGACCAGCAGCACGACGTCACCGAGCTTCGCCGCAGCGGTGACGGTGGACAGCGTCGCGTCCTTGACGCTCGCGCCATCATGTTCGACCCAAACCAGAACGCTCATTTCGCGACTCCCATCGCCTTCAGCTTGCCGACCAGTTCATCGACATCGGCGACCTTGATCCCGGCCGAGCGCTTGGCCGGCTCGACCACCTTGAGCGTGGTCAGACGCGGCGAAACATCGACGCCGAAATCGGCGGCGGTCTTGGTCGCAAGCGGCTTGGACTTCGCCTTCATGATGTTGGGCAGCGAGGCGTAGCGCGGCTCGTTCAGGCGCAAATCGGTCGTCACGATCGCCGGCAGCTTGAGCTTCTCGGTCTCCGCACCGCCATCGACTTCGCGCGTGACGGTGACGAAATCGCCCTCGACCTCGACCTTCGAGGCGAACGTACCTTGCCCCCAGCCGGTCAGTGCGGCGAGCATCTGGCCGGTCTGGTTGTTGTCGTCGTCGATCGCCTGCTTGCCGAGGATGACCAGACCGGGCTGCTCCTCGTCGGCGATCGCCTTGAGCAGCTTGGCAACGCCAAGCGGCTCGACCTTGGTGTCGGAGGTGACGAGGATCGCACGGTCAGCACCCATCGCCAGCGCGGTGCGCAGCGTGTCCTGCGATTTGGGTTCGCCGATCGAGACCACGACGATCTCGGTGACCACGCCCTTTTCCTTGAGGCGGATCGCCTCTTCGACGGCGATCTCGTCGAACGGGTTCATGCTCATTTTGACGTTGGCGAGGTCGATCCCCGTCCCGTCGGCTTTCACCCGTGGCTTAACATTGTAATCAAGCACCCGCTTGACCGGCACCAGCACCTTCATGCGGCAGTCCTCTCACGTTCCTTGCGCGACACGGCGCTTCAACGAGACTGCCGTGCGCGATGCGGCGGCCGGTTGGCAATTGTAAAGTTGCAAACCGGCCACCGCTACCTTTGCAAACCGCTTATGCGGCCTTCTGAACCTCGGCGACGATCTTTTTCGCGGCATCGCCGAGATCGTTCGCCGGAACGATCGCGAGGCCCGAATTGGCGAGGATGTCCTTGCCCTGCTGGACGTTGGTGCCCTCGAGGCGGACGACCAGTGGCACCGACAGGTTCACTTCCTTCGCCGCGGCGACGATGCCCTCGGCGATGATGTCGCACTTCATGATGCCGCCGAAGATGTTGACGAGGATGCCCTTCACGTTCGGATCGGCGAGGATGATCTTGAACGCCGCCGTCACCTTCGCCTTGTTGGCGCCGCCGCCGACATCGAGGAAGTTGGCGGGGAACATGCCGTTCAGCTTGATGATGTCCATCGTCGCCATCGCCAGGCCGGCGCCATTGACCATGCAGCCGATGTCGCCGTCGAGCTTGATATAGGCAAGGTCGTACTTCGACGCTTCGAGCTCGGCGGGATCTTCCTCGCTCTCGTCGCGCAGTTCCATCAGATCCTTGTGGCGGAACATCGCATTGCCGTCGAAGGCGACCTTGGCGTCGAGCACGAGCAACTGGCCCTGCTTGGTGACCGCGAGCGGATTGATCTCGATCTGCTCGGCATCGGTGCCTAGGAAAGCGTCATACAGCTTCGACGCGGTTGACGCCGCCTGCTTGGCGAGATCGCCGGTCAGGCCGAGCGCCGCCGCGACCGAACGGCCGTGATGCGGCATGAAGCCGGTCGCCGCGTCGATGTCGATCGCGTGGATCTTCTCGGGCGTGTCGTGCGCAACGGTTTCGATGTCCATGCCGCCCTCGGTCGAGACGACCATCGAGACTCGGCCGGTCGCGCGGTTGACGAGCAGCGCGAGGTAGAATTCCTTCTCGATGTCGGCGCCGTCGGTCACGTACAGGCGGTTGACCTGCTTGCCATGCTCGCCGGTCTGGATCGTCACCAGCGTGTTGCCGAGCATGTCGGTCGCCGCCGCGCGGACTTCCTCTTCGCTCCAGGCGAGGCGGACGCCGCCCTTGGCCTCGGGCGGCAGTTCCTTGAACTTGCCCTTGCCGCGGCCACCGGCGTGGATCTGCGATTTCACGACGTAGAGCGGCCCGGGCAGCTTCTTGGAAACCTCGACGGCTTCCTCGACGGTCATCGCCGCGTAGCCCGCAGGCACCGGCACGCCATATTTCGCGAGCAGTTCCTTGGCCTGATATTCGTGAATATTCATGGAGCGCGCCTTTCGACTTGCGGACAGTTCGCTCGCCTAAAGCACAGCGGCCCGCGCGAATCCACCCCCGCAGCGCAGCACGGGCACGCGACCATCGAATCCTTAACGCTCTTGCGAGACGTTATCGCGCAAGCCCGCTCGCACACAGCGCCGCCGCGGTCGCAGTGACATCGACGATTTTGGGGTCGTTGAGCGAACGCAGTTCGCGGATCAATTCGCCGACGCCGCGCGCGCGGCGCGCCTTGCCGATCTCGCCGAGCCGCCGCAACTGGGCCAGCGAGAGCCGGTCGGTCATGCGCGTCGCCATACAGCCCGCGATCGGCTGCGGCACGCCCGCGCCCACCAGCCCGGCGCGCACCCGCTGTTCAGGCGAGGAGCAGCCGGCAAGCGCGGCAATCAGCAGCAGCGGGATCAGGCGTCGCGTCTTGGCCATCGCGGCGCTATAGCGTCCCGCATGGCCTGGACCAACGCCCTTCTGCTCTTCGTCGCAACCGTCGCCGGCATGGAGCTGTTCGCCTATGCCGCGCACCGCTGGGTGATGCACGGCCCCGGCTGGTTCCTCCATGCCAGCCACCACCGCGAACGCCACGGCCGGTTCGAGCTGAACGATCTCTATGCCGCGATCTTCGCGGTGCCGTCGTTCGTGCTGCTGCTCGGCGGCGTGCAACTCGGCTGGTGGCCGGGCTTCACCTGGATCGGCGCAGGGATCGCCGCCTATGGCGCGATCTATTTCGGCTTTCACGACGTGATCGTCCACGCCCGCGTGCCGCACCGCTACGTGCCGCGATCGACCTATATGAAGCGGATCGTGCAGGCGCACCGGCTTCACCATGTCGTCGAGACCAAGCATGGCACGGTGAGCTTCGGCTTTCTCTATGCGCCCAAGCCCGAGGCGCTCAAGGCCGAGCTCAAGCGCCGCGCGCGCGCCGGCGTGCGGGCGCCCGCTTCGCGGTGAGCGAATCGGCGGTGTTCTACGCGCTGGCGGTGCCGGCGGTGATCCTGCTCGGCCTGTCCAAAGGCGGGTTCGCCGGCATGGGCGCATTGTCGCTGCCGATCCTCGCGATGGTGGTGTCGCCGGTGCGCGCGGCGGCGATCCTGCTGCCGATCCTGATCGTGCAGGACGTGGTGAGCGTGTGGGCGTTCCGCCGCGACTGGGACGGCTTCGTTCTGGCGTGGATGCTGCCCGGCGCGGTGATCGGCATCGCGCTCGCGTATCTGTTCGCCGCGCATGTCGACCCCGACGCGGTGCTCGGGCTGGTCGGCGCGATCTCGATCGTGTTCGGGCTGTACCGGCTGTGGCTGGAGCGGCGCGGCGGCGACGTACCGGCGGCAAGATCGCCCGGCTGGGTGGGGACGCTCGCGGGAATCGCGTCGGGCTTCACCAGCCAGATCGCGCACGCGGGCCAGCCGCCATTCCAGCTCTGGGTGCTGCCGCGCCGGCTGCCGCGCGACGTGCTGGTCGGCACCACCGCGATCTTCTTCGCGGCGACCAACTGGCTCAAGGTGCCGGCCTATTGGGCGCTCGGCCAGTTCACGCACGCGAACCTCACCACGGCGGCGCTGCTGATGCCGGTCGCGATTGCCTCGACCGTCGCGGGCGTGTGGCTGGTCCGGCGCGTGTCGCCGCAGCGCTTCTACGGCGCGATCTACGTGCTGATGATCGTGGTGGGGGTGAAACTGGTGTGGGACGCGGTGGTTTAGGCATCCCGAACCGCCTGCCCCCGTTCGCACTGAGCTTGTCGAAGTGCGTGCCCCAAACGCTGCGCATCTGGCACGTGCTTCGACAAGCTCAGCACGAACGGCGAAGAGGGCGATCAGATTAGCTCAGTCGAACAAGCTCGAAACCGAACTCTCGTCGGCGATCCGCTTGATCGCCTCGCCGACCAGCGGCGCGATCGTCAGGTGGCGGATTCGCTTGGCGGCCTTGATGATCTCGTGCGCGCCGATCGAGTCGGTAATCACCAGTTCCTCCAGCGCCGACGCCTCGACGCGCGCGACCGCGCCGCCCGAGAGCACGCCATGCGTGACATAGGCGACCACGCCCGACGCGCCCGCTTCCTTGAGCGCGGCGGCGGCGTTGCACAGCGTACCGGCCGAATCGACGATATCGTCGATCAGGATGCAGAACCGTCCCTCGACATCGCCGATGATGTTCATCACCTCCGATTCGCCCGCGCGCTCGCGGCGTTTGTCGACGATCGCGAGCGGCGCGTTGTCGAGTCGCTTGGCGAGCGCACGCGCGCGCACCACGCCGCCGACGTCTGGCGAGACCACCATCAGGTTGCGCCCGCCGAATCGCGTCTCGATATCCGCCGACATTACCGGCGCGCCGAACAGATTGTCGGTCGGGATGTCGAAAAAGCCCTGGATCTGCCCGGCATGGAGATCGACCGACAGCACGCGGTTGGCGCCCGCCACGGTGATGAGGTTGGCGACCAGCTTGGCCGAGATCGGCGTGCGCGGGCCGGGTTTGCGATCCTGCCGGGCATAGCCGAAATAGGGGACGACAGCGGTGATCCGCCGCGCCGACGCGCGCTTGAGCGCATCGATGCAGATCAGCAATTCCATCAGATTGTCGTTGGCCGGGTAGCCGGTCGACTGGATCACGAACACGTCTTCGCCGCGCACGTTCTCCTGGATCTCGACGAACACCTCCTCGTCGGCGAAACGTCGCACGCTCGCCTGAGTCAGCGGCATTTCGAGATAGGCGGCGATGTCGCGCGCCAGCGGCAGGTTGGAATTGCCCGTGAGCAGTTTCATAAGCGGCGGCCCCTGATGCGCGATGTTTGGCGCTCCCTTAGAAGCGCGCTACCCATCCGGGAAGGGCTTGCGGAGCAATTATGACGGGCAGCGTAACATTCACACCGAGCGAGACCGATTATGTCGGTGCGATCCGGGCGAATTTCGTGTTCGCGATGCGGCGGCGGCGGACGCTCCGGCCGATCGCAATCACCGCGCTGGTGTTCGCCGCGATCGGCGCGGGGGTGGGCCTGACCGACGGCAGCCCCGCCTGGGCCGCGGTGTATGCGTTCGCCGGGCTGCTCTATGGCGCGGTCCTGTTCGGGCTGATCTATCTGACGTCCTACCTGCTGCTACCGCGCCGCGCGGGGCGGCTGTTCCGCCAGCAGCGTTCGATCCAACAGAGTTTCGAATATCGCTGGTCGGATGCGGGTCTCGAATGGTCGTCGGCGCAGGGCGCCGGGCGGTTCCCGTGGAGCGACCTGCACGGCTGGCGCGAGACGAAACCCGCGATGCTGATCTACATGAACGACACCCTGTTCCAGTTCCTCCCGCGTCACGCCTTCACGCACGAGGCGGCGGATGATCTGCGCGCGACCATGGAGCGCGCCGGCTTGCCGATCTACTGACGGTTGGCCTAGGCGAACGGGCATGACCGTCCGTACCCGCTTCGCCCCCTCGCCGACCGGCCTGCTCCATGTCGGCAACATCCGCACCGCGCTCCACAATTGGCTGTGGGCAAAGAAGCACGGTGGCGAATTCTGGCTGCGCATCGACGATACCGATGCCGAGCGGAGCGAGGAGCGGTTCGTCGAGTCGATCCGCGCCGATCTCGGCTGGCTCGGGCTGACGATCGACGGCGAGGCGCGCCAGTCGGCGCGGTTCGCGCTGTACGAGGCGCGCTTCGACCAGCTTCGCGCCGCCGGCCGGGTGTATCCCGCCTATGAAACTCAGGCCGAACTCGATCTCAAGCGCAAGATCGCCGCCGGGCGCGGGCTGCCGCCACTCTATGATCGCGCCGCGCTCGCGCTGACCGACGCCGATCGCGCCGCGCTGGAGGCCGAGGGCGTTCGCCCGCACTGGCGCTTCAAGCTCGATCACGACAGACCGATCGTCTGGGACGATCTGATTCGCGGCCCCCAGCGTTTCGACGCGAAGACGATGAGCGACCCCGTCATCCGCCGCGCCGACGGATCGTGGTTGTATATGCTCCCCTCCGCGATCGACGACGCCGAGATGGCGATCACCCATGTCGTGCGCGGCGAGGATCATGTCTCCAACACCGCGCTGCAATTGCAGATGTTCGACGCGATGGGCGCGGCACCACCCGCCTTCGCGCACGAGGCGCTGCTCACCGGCAGCGAGGGCAAATTGTCGAAACGACTCGGCTCGCTCGGCGTCGCGCATTTCCGCGAGAGCGGAATCGAGCCGGAGGCGGTGCGCGCCTTGCTCGCGCGGATCGGCACGAGTGACCCGGTCGAACCTCTGGTCGATACCGACGCGCTGGTCGCCGGGTTCGACTTCAGCCGCTTCGGCCGCGCGCCGGCGCGCTTCGACGAGGCCGAACTGGCGGCGGTCAACACCCGCATCGTCCACCAGCTCGATGTCGCGCACGTCGCCGATCGCCTGCCTGCGGGCATGGGCCAGGCCGAGTGGGAAGCGGTGCGCCCCAATCTCACCCGCATCGACGAAGCGGGCGAATGGTGGCGCGTGATCGAAGGGCCGATCACCACCGAGCGCGACCCCGCCGACGCCGAGTTCCTCGCGCAGGCCGCTGGAATCGCCGCGACGCTCGACTGGAGCGCGGAACCCTGGGGGGCGCTCACCGCCGCGCTGAAGGCGGCGAGCGGACGCAGCGGCAAGGCCTTGTTCCTGCCGCTGCGCCGCGCGCTGACCGGGCTCGATCACGGCCCCGACATGAAGGCGCTGCTGCCGCTGATCGGCCGCGACCGCGCGATCGCCCGGCTTTCTTGAGGATATAACATCTCTATTGTGTTCCGTGTAATGATGTAACATCATGTCCGTGCCGCCGAACCGGGTGGCGCGACTCCAGGAGAAGGAGACAAAGGCATGTACGCGGATCGGTACGAACGGCGCCGGCAGGTCAATCCGGGCAGCGCCGTCCTCGCGCTCGCCATCAACGGCGCAATCCTCGGCGGGCTGGTGCTGTTCGCCAACCCGACGTTCAAGAAGACAGTCGAACACGTCCTGACGATCACGGCGATCCCGCTCGATCCGGTCAAGCCACCGCCGCCACCCCCACCTCCGCAGCCACAGCCCAAGCAAAAAACGATCGAGCATGCCTCGCCGCAGCCGCTCGACACCAGCAAGTCCGTCACCGTTAGCAAGATCATCGATCCGACACCGCTTTCGCAGCCCTTCACGCCGGTCCTTGACGGCGGCGGCACCGTCGGCACCGGCTCGGTCGAGACCGTCAAGCCCGCGCCGCCGACCTTCGTCGATCCGATGATCGACCAGCGCTATGCCAGCCTGTTCCAGCCGGTCTTCCCGCCCGACGAGCAGCGCGCCGGTCGCGGCGGGCGCGTTGTGGTGCGCGTGCTGGTCGGGGTCGATGGCCGCGTGAAGGATATCGAGCAGGTCAGCGCGACCAGCGAGTCGTTCTTCGCGGTCACGCGCAAGCGCGCGCTTGAGAAATGGCGCTTCAAGCCCGGCACGCGTGACGGCATCCCGGTCGAGGCATGGCGGACGATCGCGGTCAGCTTCGTTCTGAACGAAGCGGAATGAGCGCGGGTGGGGCGGGGGCTGGCGTCGGCGCCGCCCCCGCCCTATCTTTGTGGCCATGAAGTTCCGCATGCCCTGGATGTCCGAGGATCTCGCCGCCGCTGTGTCCGCGCGCGGGGCGCTCAGCGATATCCGCACGTACCTGCGCCGCCGCCAGCGCCATCAGATCGTGTTCCTCACCGCCGCGATCGGGCTGACCTTCCTGATGATCTACGGCTTCGCGATCGAGATGAAGGGCAAGCCGCGCGAATATCATCGCGACATCGTCTATTTCAAACAGTGGAACGCCGATCGCACCGACGCGCAGATCGTCGCGCAGCAGAAGATCGACGGCCCCGAACAGACCAAACGCGAAGAGGACGAAAAGCGGCTCGAGGCCGAGAAGCGCGCGATCTTCCAGCGGCTCGGCGATCAGATGAACTCGGTCGGCCTCTACTGATCCCATGACGACGGGGGCCGACGACGCGCGCTGGATGGCGGCGGCACTGTCGCTCGCCGAGCGTGCGCGGGGGCGATCGACTCCCAACCCCAATGTAGGCTGCGTCATCGTGCAGGGTGGCCGTGTCCTCGGGCGCGGCTGGACTCAACCCGGCGGGCGTCCGCACGCCGAGGCGATGGCGCTCGAACAGACCGGCGAGACGGCACGCGGCGCGACCTGCTACGTCACGCTCGAACCCTGCGCGCACGTTTCGCCGCGCGGACCCGCCTGCGCCGATCTGCTCGTCGCGGCCGGGGTCGCGCGCGTGGTGGTCGCGCTCCGCGATCCCGATCCGCGCACCGATGGCGACGGCATCGCGCGGCTGGCGGCGGCGGGGATCGCCGTCACCACCGGCATCGGTGCAGCCGAAGCGCGGCGCAGCATGGCCGGCTTCCTCACCCGCCAGCGTTTCGGCCGCCCCCATGTCACGCTCAAGCTCGCGCTGTCGCTCGACGGCGCGGCCGCGATGGGCGATGGGCGCAGCCAATGGATCACCGGGGCGGAGGCACGCGCGCACGCCCATCTCGAACGTGCGCGGCATGACGCGATCCTGATCGGGCGCGGCACGCTGGCGGCGGACCAGCCGCGACTCGACGTGCGCCTCGCCGGCCTCGAGCGCCGTGCGCCGGCCCGAATCCTGCTCTCCGCCACCCCCGAACCCGGCTGGATCACGCTTGCGGCACCCGGCGCGATCGCGACTCTCGCCGGCGTGGATACGCTGCTGGTCGAAGGCGGCGCGGCGACGGCGGCGGCCTTCCTCGCCGAAGATCTCGTCGATCGGCTGCTGCTGTACCGCGCGCCGATCCTGATCGGCGGCGGCCGCACCTTGCCCACCATCGGCCTCGACGATCTCGCGCAGGCGCATGGCCGCTGGGCGAGACTTGACGCACGACAACTTGGCAGCGACGGGCTCGCGGTCTACGAGCGCACGGGGAGAGACTGATGTTCACCGGAATCATCACGGATGTCGGCACGATCGAGGCCGTCGAACCGCGCGGCGACACGCGCATCCGCATCGCCACGTCCTATGATACCGCCGACATCGATCTTGGCGCGTCGATCTCCTGTTCGGGCGTGTGCCTGACGGTGGTCGACAAGGCGCCGGGCTGGTTCGCGGTCGACGTGTCGGGCGAAACTGTGTCACGCACCGCGCAGGGGCAATGGACCGAAGGGCGCCGGCTCAACCTCGAACGCGCGCTGAAGCTCGGCGACGAACTCGGCGGGCATATCGTCACCGGCCATGTCGACGGCACCGGCACGATCGTCGATCTCCATGACGAGGGCGGCTCGAAGCGGATCACCATTCTCGCGGGGCCGGAGATCGCGCCCTACATGGCCGAGAAGGGTTCGATCACGCTCGACGGCATCTCGCTGACCGTCAACAGCGTCGAGGACACGCCCGCCAATGAAGGTGGGGGCGTCCGCATCGGCGTCAACATCATCCCGCATACCGCGGACGTCACCGCGATCGGCGCGGCACGTCCGGGCGACACGATGAACATCGAGATCGACGTGCTCGCCCGCTACCTCCAACGGATGGAAGACTATCGTGCAAAACGTTGAACCCCGCTCCGGTGACCTGCACCGTCTACGCCACGGCTTCCTCTCGTCGCCTGAGGAGATCATCGACGAGGCGCGCAACGGCCGCATGTACATCCTCGTCGACGACGAGGACCGCGAGAACGAGGGTGATCTCATCATCCCCGCGCAGATGGCGACTCCCGATGCGATCAACTTCATGGCGACTCACGGGCGCGGGCTGATCTGCCTCGCGCTGTCCAAGGAGCGGGTCGATCAGCTCGGGCTCGATCTGATGAGCCGCAACAACGGCACCCGCCACGAGACCGCGTTCACCATCTCGATCGAAGCGAAGGAAGGCGTCACCACCGGCATCTCCGCCGCCGACCGTGCGCGCACCGTCGCGGTCGCGATCGACGGCAGCCGCGGGCGCGAGGACATCGTCACCCCCGGCCACGTCTTCCCGCTCGTCGCCAAGCGCGGCGGCGTGCTGATCCGCGCCGGCCATACCGAGGCCGCGGTCGATGTTTCGCGGCTCGCCGGGCTCAATCCGTCGGGCGTGATCTGCGAAGTCATGAATGATGACGGCACGATGGCGCGGCTCGACGATCTCGTCGCCTTCGCCCAGCGCCACAACCTCAAGATCGGCACGATCCGCGACCTGATCGCCTATCGCCGCCGTCACGATCACCTGCTCGAACGCCGCACCGAAATGCGCTTCAGCAGCCGCTGGGGCGGCGACTGGACCGCGATCAGCTTCTACAACAAGGCGATCGGCTCGGAGACGATGGCGCTCGTCAAGGGCAGTATCGATCCGACTAAGCCGACTTTGGTGCGCATGCACACGCTGTCGCTGTTCGCCGACACGTTCGGCGAGCGCTCGGGTCGCGAAGGGCTGCTCGCCGGCGCGATGAAGATGATCGCCGAAGAGGGCAACGGCGTGGTCGTCATCATCAACCGGTCGATGCCCAATTTCGCCTCGCGCCAGATGGAAGCCCACAAGACCGGCGCGTTCGAGAACGGGGCAGAGGAACTGCGCGACTACGGCGTGGGCGCGCAGATACTCGCCGAACTGGGGGTCCACGACATGGTGCTGCTCACCAACACGCGCCAAACGCTCGTCGCACTCGAAGGCTATGGCCTGTCGATCGTCGGCGAACGCGAAGTCGAACGCGTTGTCGAGAGAGACGCCTGATGGCGCGGGTTCTGATCGTCGAAGCGCGTTTCTACACGCATCTCAACGACCTGCTGCTCGAAGGCGCACGCGCCGCGATCGAAGAAGCCGGGCACAGCCACGAGACGATCACCGTCCCCGGCGCGCTCGAACTGCCCGGCGCGATCGGCCTCGCGGCGGAGAGCGGCCGCTACGACGCCTATGTCGCGATCGGCGTGGTGATCCGCGGCGAGACCTATCATTTCGAGATCGTCGCGGGTGAGAGCGCGCGCGGGCTGATGGCGCTGTCGATGGACGGCCTCGCGATCGGCAACGGCATCCTCACCACCGAGAACGAGGCGCAGGCGCTCACCCGCGCCAAGCCGACCGAGAAGGACAAGGGCGGCGAGGCTGCCAAGGCCGCGCTCGCCATGCTCGCGCTGCGCGAGCGCTTCGCCTGATCCAGACCGTCACCCCAGCGCAAGCTGGGGTGACGGGAGTCGAGGTCACGCCGCGACGGTTTCGGCCGATAGCGCCGGATAGTCGGTATAGCCCGCCTCGCCCTGGCTGTACCACGTCGCCATGTCTGACGTGTTGAGCGGCGCGCCCGTTTTCAGTCGCTCGGGCAGATCGGGATTGGCGAGGAAGGTCCGCCCGAACGCCACCGCATCGGCCACGCCCGAATCGATCACCGCCTGCGCCGCTTGCGCCGTGTCGTAATCCGAATTGACCACCAGCGGGCGCGCGAACACCTTGCGGATCGCCGGCGACAGCTTGGGCACGTCGGTCTTGCCGAAGGTGCCGTCGGGGCCGGGCTCGCGAAGCTCGAGGAAGCCGATGCCGAGATCGGACAGCAGCTTGGCGGCATAGGTGAACAGCGGCTCGGGATTGCTGTCGTCGACGCCCTGCGAATCACCATTGGGCGACAGCCGCACCGAGGTCCGCCCCGCACCCGCCACCGAGATGACCCGCTCGGTCACTTCGCGCAGCAGCCGCGTGCGGTTCTCGATCGATCCGCCATAGCGGTCGTCGCGGAAATTGGCGTTGTCGCGCAGGAACTGGTCGATCAGATAGCCATTGGCGGCGTGGATCTGCACCCCGTCGAACCCGGCGGCGAGGGCGTTGCGCGTGGCACGCTCGTAATCGTCGAGGATGCCGGGAATCTCGTCGAGCCGAAGCGGGCGGGCGGTTTCGGACGGCTGGCGACCCTCATAGGTATGCATATGGCATTCCGTTCTGGTCGCGGACGAGGACACCGGCTGCTCGCCGGTCACCGACGAATGCACCTGCCGGCCCATGTGCCAGAGTTGCGCGACGATACGACCGCCGGCCTCATGGACGGCGGCGGTGACGGGCCGCCATGCCGCGACCTGCTCATCGCTCCAAAGACCGGGAGCATAGGGCCAGCCCAGCCCCTGCCGCGAAATGCCGGTCGCCTCGCTGATGATGAGCCCCGCGCTCGCGCGCTGGCGGTAATAGTCGATCATGATCCCGGTCGGCACATGCTCGCGCGTCGCGCGGCCGCGCGTCAGCGGCGCCATCAGCACGCGGTTGGGAGCCTGGATATCGCCGAGGGCGATCGGGTCGAAGAGCGAAACCATAAAGCGGCACATTCCTTTTGTTGCCTGACGCGGTGGAGATAGGGCGCTAAGGGGCGGCATGCATCGCCCGGCCTCCCCAAGAATTTCTGCTGCACCGCAAACCGGCGGTGCGCTGGCGTTCGCGGCGCTGATCGGCGGCAATGTCGCGATCGCGTTCGGCCCGTGGTTCGTGCGCCTCGCCGATACCGGGCCGGTCGCGGCGGCATTCTGGCGGCTGGCGCTGGCGACGCCGGTGCTGGTCGCGCTGTCGCTGCGCTCGGGCTGGCGGCCGGCGGCATGGTCGTGGCGGCTGTGGGCGATGACCGGGTTCGGCGCGATCTGCTTCGCGGCCGATCTGGCGAGCTGGCACCTCGGCATCCTGCGCACCACGCTCGCCAATGCGTCGCTGTTCGGCAATTCGACGACGATCCTCTTCCCGATCTACGGCTTCGTCGCCGCGCGCATGCTGCCGACGCGAATGCAGGCGGGCGCGCTGCTGCTCGCGTTCGTCGGCGCTCTGCTGCTGATGGGGCAATCCTACCGGCTCGATCCGCGCCACCTCGCCGGCGATCTGCTCTGCATCCTCGCGGGGCTGTTCTACACCGTTTTCCTCGCGCTGATGGCGCGCGTTCGCGAGACCACGCCGCCGATGCCGGCGCTTGCACTGTCGACGGTGATGAGCGTGCTGCCGACGCTGCTGTTCGCGCTCGCGCTGGGCGAGCGCGTGATGCCACACCATTGGGGGCCGCTGGTCGGGCTCGCGTTCGCCAGCCAGATCCTCGGGCAAAGCCTGATGATGCTGTCGCTCGGTCGCTTCTCGCCGCTGGTGATCGGCCTCGCGCTGCTGGTCCAGCCGATCGTCGGGGCGACGGTCGGCTGGCTGTGGTATGGCGAGGCGCTCGGCCCGGCGGACATCATCGGCGCCCTGCTCGTCGCGCTCGCGCTGGTAATGGTGCGCGAGCGGGGCACACCGGTTGCAACCGACAACGCCAAGCACCAGAATACGGGCGGAGACCTATGATGCCGATTATCCCCGAAGACGCCACGCTCGACGAGATCGCGATCGGCCTCGCGCCGCTGATCGCCGCCAACGCCGCGTTCGACGGCTGGGGTGCCGCCGCGCGCGATGCCGCCGCCGATGGCGCCGGCGTCGATCGCGACGTCGCGTTGCTCGCGCTGCCCGGCCAGACCGAGATGATCGCGGCGTGGTTCCGCAGCATAGACGCGGATATGGCCGAACGCCTGCCGCCCGCGACGATCGCGACGATGAAGATCCGCGCGCGCATCACCGCTCTGGTCGAGGCGCGGCTCGAGATCGTCGCGCCCAACCGCGAGGCGCTGCGCCGCGCGTTCGCGATCCTGGCGATGCCGCAGAACCTCGCCACCGGCGCCAAGCTCGGCTGGTCGGCGGCGGATACGATCTGGCGCGCGGCCGGCGACACCGCGACCGATTACAACCACTACACCAAGCGCACGATCCTCGCCGCGATCTATGCCGCGACGATGAGCGTGTTCCTCGACGACGAGAGCGAAGGCTGGGCCGACACGCGCGCGTTCCTCGCGCGGCGGATCGAGGGCATCATGCGCTTCGAGAAGACCAAGGCGGGCGTGCTCGCGCGCGCCGCCTACCGGCCGAGCCTGTCGCGCTTCATCGGCCGGCTCCGCTATCCGGCGGTCTGAGTATTCGTTCCCCCGCGAACGCGGGGGTCCAGAGCCGCGAACGCCGCGCTGCCTGGCGCTGGGCTTCCGCTTTCGCGGGAGAACGACACGCATAGCCGTTACGATAACGCTGGCGTTCGGCGCGCTCTATTGATAATCAGTCGCAATGAACATGTTCTCGCGCGTGGACTCGCACCTCAGCCTTGAATCGCTGCCCAACCGACAGCCCGCGACCGTCGCGGCGATCGACTGGACTCGACTGAGCGTGCCCGAGGCGCGGCGCCTGCGCGAACTCGGCTTCGACGAGGGTGTCGGCGTCGAGGTGCTGCACCGCTCGCTGATCGGCAAGGGGCCGATCGCGTGCCGGATCGGACGCATGACGGTGGCGCTGCGCCGCACCGTCGCCGGCGCGATCCGCGTTTCGCAGCACGCCGCCTGATCGTGGCCGGCTGACATGAACGCCGCGCCGCTGGTGGCGCTGGTCGGCAATCCCAATGCCGGCAAGAGCGCCCTGTTCAACGCGCTGACCGGCGCACGCCAGAAGGTCGGCAATTATCCCGGCGTCACCGTAGAGCGGCATTCCGGGCGGCTGGTGCTGCCCGATGGCCGCCCGGTCGAGCTGGTCGATCTGCCCGGCGCCTACAGCCTCGAACCCTCCAGCCCCGACGAGCGGGTGACGCGCGATTTCCTCGCCGGCACACAGGCCGGCGAGCGCCTGCCTGACGCTTTGGTGGTGGTGGTCGATGCCTCCAACCTCGACAACCATCTGCGCTTCACGCTGCAACTGATCGCGCTCGGCCTGCCGGTGGTGGTCGCGCTCAACATGATCGACCTCGCCGAACGCGACGGGCTGAAGCTCGATCCCGAACGGCTGTCGCGCGAACTCGGCGTGCCGGTGGTGCCGACCGTGGCGGTGCGTCGGCGCGGCCTCGACGACCTGCGCGCGCAGGTCGATGGCATATTGACCGGCCCGCCGCGCGCCAAGCCGGCGCCTGCGGACGCCGAGGACATCGTCACGCTGCAACGCCGCGCGCGGAAAATCGCCGCGCTGGCCACCGTGTCCGAAGCGCCGGTGCGGCGGTGGGGCCATGCGCTCGATTCGGTCGCGCTGCACCCGGTCTCGGGCGTGTTGCTGCTGCTCGCGATCCTGTTCGTGATGTTCCAGACGGTGTTCTGGGCCGGCGCCGCCCCCGCCGATGCGATCGCCGCCGGGTTCGATTGGCTCTCCGGCGTCGTCAAGCAGGTGATGCCCGATTCGGTGCTGCGCTCGCTCATCACCGACGGCGTGATCGCCGGGGTCGGCGCGGTGGTGAAGTTCCTGCCGCAGATCCTGGTGATGTTCTTCTTCATCCTGCTGCTCGAAGCGAGCGGCTACATGGTCCGCGCCGCCTTCCTGATGGACCGGCTGATGGCGCATGCCGGCCTGTCGGGCCGCGCGTTCATTCCGCTCTTGTCATCGTTCGCCTGCGCGGTGCCCGGCATCATGTCGACTCGCACGATCGACGACGAGAAGGACCGGCTCACCACCATCCTGATCGCGCCGC
Source organism: Sphingomonas panacis (assembly GCF_001717955.1). Lineage (NCBI taxonomy): Bacteria > Pseudomonadati > Pseudomonadota > Alphaproteobacteria > Sphingomonadales > Sphingomonadaceae > Sphingomonas > Sphingomonas panacis. Next base: position 1,280,803 of record NZ_CP014168.1, on the reverse strand, counting down.
TGATGACCTGCTCGGCACGGCTCCCGGTCTATACGCTCATCATCGGCGCGCTGATTCCCAATGTCCGCGTGCTGCCGTTCGTCGGGTTGCAGGGGCTGGTGATGCTCGGCCTGTACATCATGGGCGTGGTCGGCGCGTTCGTCGTCGCGGTGGTCTTGCGCAAGACCGTCACGCAGGGCGCGTCGTCTGGCTTCATGATGGAGATGCCCAAGTATCAGCTTCCGCAGCTCAACCATCTCGCGATCGGGCTGTGGAGCCGTGCGGCGATCTTCCTCAAGCGCGCCGGCACGACGATCGCCTTCACCACGATCGTTTTGTGGGCGATGCTGAGCTTCCCCAAGCCGCCCGAGGGCAGCCCGGTATCGCCGGTCAATTATTCGGTCGCGGGCCGGATCGCCAATGGCATCGAGCCGGCGTTCCGCCCGATCGGCTTCAACCGCGACATCGTGCTCGCGCTGATCCCGGCGATGGCCGCACGCGAAGTGGCGGTGGCGGCGCTCGGCACGGTCTATGCGATCGACGAATCGGGCAGCGACGGCGGCGAGGCGCAGATCGCGACGACGCTCGCCAAGCGCTGGAGCCTGCCGACCGCGCTCGCCTTTTTGATGTGGTTCGTGTTCGCGCCGCAATGCATTTCCACCATCGCGGTGACGCGCCGCGAGACGAACGGGTGGAAATGGCCGGCCTTCATGGTTGGCTATTTGTTCGCACTCGCCTACGGTGCCGCCGGCGCGACCTATTGGGTCGCAAAATCTTTCGGTTTGTAGGAAATCAATATGGCGGGCAGCGTCAACAAGGTCATTCTCGTCGGCAATCTCGGCCGCGATCCCGAAAGCAAGAGCTTTCAGAACGGCGGCAAGGTGGTCAACCTGCGCATCGCCACGTCCGAATCCTGGAAGGACCGCAACACCGGCGAGCGCAAGGAAAAGACCGAATGGCATTCGGTTGCGATCTTCAATGAAGGTCTCGCGAACGTTGCCGAGCGCTTTCTGCGCAAGGGCAGCAAGGTCTATATCGAGGGCCAGCTCCAGACCCGCAAATGGCAGGACGCGCAGGGGCAGGACCGCTATTCGACCGAGATCGTGCTGCAAGGCTTCAATTCGGTGCTGACCATGCTCGATGGCCCGCAAGGCGGTGCTGGTGGTGGCGGTGGCGGCGGTGCCGTTCGCGACGATTTCGGCGGCAATGAAGATTTCGGCGGGGGCGCGCGCGGCGGCTACGGCGGTGGCGGTGGCGGCAGCAGCTTCGGCGGCGGTCGCTCGGGCGGCGCAGCAGCCCCGGCGGCAGGCGGCAACCGCGGCGGCGGCTTCGCCGACGATCTCGACGACGACGTTCCCTTCTGAGCACGGCCGGCGCGCGCGACGCTTGGGGTATTGCCGAGTTGGCGCGGCGGCGTGGCGTCCTGACCCTTCCGTTCGATTAACGCTCCGCGCGCAGCATCTCCGCCATCCCCGGCTGAAGCCGCTCCATATAGCGATCCGCCCGCGCGAGCCGGTGGAAGCCCAGCGCGGCATAGACGCCGTGCGCGTCCTTTGTGACCAGCCCGATTCGGCGCAGCCCGGCGAAGTCGGGATGGTCGAGGAACCATGCGACCATCCGCCGCCCGAGGCCCTGCCCCCGCGCCGATTCCTCGACCCACACGTCGGCGAGCCATGCGAAGGTGGCATGATCGGTGATCATCCGCGCGAAGCCGACCTGTTCGCCGCCCCGGTAGGCGCCGAGACAGTGCGACCCGGCGATCGCCTTCTCCACCACCGCGCGCGCGATGCCGGGCGACCAATAGCTCGATGCGAGCCAGCCGTGGATTCGCTCTACCTGCAACAGCGCGGTGTCGTCGGATAATGTGATGGCGTTCATAGGACGCCGTGATACCAAGCGCGGCGGGGAGCGCCAGCTTGCCTTAAAGGGCCGCATCCGCCATCTGCGCCGCCATGCTGCCCTTTTCCCGCGTCACCATCATCGGCATCGGCCTGATCGGCTCCTCGATCGCGCGCGCGGTTCGCGCCACGATGCCGAGCGTGCGGCTGACCGGCTATGACGCCGACGCGGGCGTGCGCGAGACCGCCGACCGGCTCGACCTGTTCGACGACCTCACCGATACGCCGGGCGCGAGCGTGATCGACGCCGATCTCGTCATCCTGTGCGTCCCCGTTGGCGCGATGGGCGCGGCCGGCGCCGCGATCGCCGACGATCTGCCCGCCGATGCGATCGTCAGCGATGTCGGCTCGTGCAAGGCCGAAGTGGTGCGCGCGCTCGCCGAGGCGCTGCCGGGGGCGACCGTGATCCCCGCGCACCCGGTCGCCGGCACCGAGAACAGCGGCCCTGAAGCGGGCTTCGCGACATTGTTCAAACATCGCTGGTGCATCGTCACCCCGCCCGAGGGCGCCGCCCCCTTCGCGGTCGAGCGCGTGTGCGAATTCTGGCGGCGGCTCGGCTCCGACGTGGAGACGATGGCGCCCGACCATCATGACCGGGTGCTGGCGATCACCAGCCACCTGCCGCACCTGATCGCCTATACGATCGTCGGCACCGCATCGGACATGGAGGAAGTCACCCAGTCCGAGGTGATCAAATATTCCGCCGGCGGCTTCCGCGATTTCACCCGGATCGCCGCGTCCGATCCGACGATGTGGCGCGACGTGTTCCTGTCGAACCGCGAGGCGGTGCTCGACATGCTCCAGCGCTTCTCCGAGGATCTGAGCGCGCTGCAACGCGCGATCCGCTGGGGCAAGGGCGACGAGCTGTTCGACCTGTTCACCCGCACCCGCGCGGTCCGCCGCAGCATCATCGACCAGGGCCAGGACGATCCAGCACCGGATTTCGGGCGAACGCGGGAGTAGGCGGACACCCCAAAGATCGTCACCCCAGCGCAAGCTGGGGTCTCCTCGGGGCGAGCCTCACACATCCAACTGGGAGACCCCAGCTTGCGCTGGGGTGACGGACGTGACGCCGGCCGCTACTTCCCCGCGCGGAAATCCCCGCCCAGCGCCCGGAACGTATCGCCCGCCGCCTGCAACTGCCGCGTCCGCACCTGGAGCAGCGCACGCTCGGCGTCGAGCGCGGCGGTCTGCGCGGTGACGACCTCAAGATAATCCGCCGCGCCATCACGATAGCGGATCAGCGCGAGGTCACGCGTGCGTTCCGCGGCCTTGGCGGCGGCGGCCTGATCCACTTCGCCCGCGACGAGCAGCCGCTGCGTGGCAAGATCGTCCTCAACCTCGCGGAACGCGTCGAGCACGGTCTGGCGATAGGTCGCCGCCGCCTCGTCGAACTGCGCACGCGCCTGCCGCACCTGCGCCGCGCGCCGGCCGCCGTCGAACACGGTCAGCGCCGCCTGGAGCGGCCCGAGCGCCCAGAAGCTGCTCGCCGCGCCGAGCCAGTCGCCGCCGACCGATTCGAACCCGCCCTGGCCCCCAAGCGTCACATTGGGGAAGAACGCCGCGCGCGCCACGCCGATCTGCGCGTTCGCGGCGGCGACACGACGCTCGGCGGCGGCGATGTCGGGGCGGCGTTCGAGCAGGGTGGAGGGCAGGCCGGGCTGGATCGCGGGCGGGCGGGTCTGCGGATCGGCGACCGGAATCGAGAAAGTCGCGGGCGCCTCACCGACCAGCACGGCGATGGCATGTTCGTCCTTGGCGCGATCGATCTCGACCGAGGACAGTTCCGCCCGCGCGCTCGACACCTGCGCCTGCGCGCGGCTGACGTCGATGCCCGAGGCGATCCCGCCCGAATGGCGCGTGTTGGTGAGGTCGAACGCGCGCTGGAACGAGTCGACCGTCTGGCGCAACAGCAGGATGCGCGCGTCGAGCCCGCGCAGATCGAAATAGGTCGCGGCAAGCTGGCTCTGCAGCCCGAGCCGAATCCCTTCGACATCGAACGCGGCGGCATGCGCGTTGGCACGGCCGGCGGCGATGGTGTTGCGCACGCGCCCGAACAGATCGAGTTCATAAGCGAGCGAGCCGCCGACGATCTTGTCGGTCTGGGTCGAGGCAAGCCCACGCCCGATCGGCCGATTGGCCGAAAGCCGATTGCGATCGACGCTCGCATCGACGCCGATCTGGGGAAACAGATCGGCGCGCGCCTGCCGCACCAGCGATCGCGCCTGCTCATAGCGGGCCGAGGCGGCGGCGAGATCGAAATTGCCCGCGTCGATTTGCGCTTCGAGCGAATCGAGCGCGGGATCGCCGAATGTTTCCCACCATTTGCCCGCAGGTGGCGGGGTGGCGGCAGCAGCCTGCCACGGCGCGCTCTCCTTGAACGCCGCCGGTGCCGCCATCGCCGGGCGCTGGTAATCCGGCGCGAGCGAGCAACCGCCGAGCAGCGCGACGCTCGCGGTCAGCAGCCAGCCGGCCTTACTTGCCACCGGCCGCATCCTGCCGCTTCGCGATCTGCACCCTGTCGCCGGACTGGAGCGAATCGGGTGGGCTGTCGATCACGCGATCGTTGGCGGACAGCCCGGCGCTGATCTGCACGCGGTCGCCGAGATCGTGCGCGATCGTCACCGTCTTGAGCAAGGCGCGGCCATCATTGCCGACGATCGCCACCTGAGTCCCGGCCTGACCGATGATCATCGCGCTCGCCGGCAGTTCGACCGCGCTGCCGCCGCCCGCGACCGGGAAGCTCGCCTGCGCATAAGCGCCGGGCTTGAGCGCGCGGTCGCCATTGGCGGCCTGCAACTCGACCAGCACCGTGCCCGAACTGGTATCGACCGCATCGGCCGAGCGCGTCATCTGCGCGGTGAACGTCCGGCCCGGATATTCGGGCAAGGTAAGCTTCACGTCCATGCCGGGATGGACCTGCGAAGAATAGGCTTGCGGCACCTTCACATAGATGCGGATTCGGCTGATGTCGGAGACGGTGAACAGCGGCGTCGAGGCGGCGCTCCCCGCCGTCACCAGGCTACCGACGTTGGTCGATCGCGTCGTGACCACACCCGAGAACGGCGCGATCAGCCGGGTGAAGCCTTGCGTGTAACGCAGCCGGTTGACGTTCGCGCTCGCCGCGTTGGAGAGCGCGGTCTTGGCGGCGAGATCGCCGACCTTCTCGTCGGTCTCCTGCTTCGATACCGCATCCTTGGCGAGCATCGTCTTCCAGCGCGTCGCGGTGCTGGCGGCGAGCTGCTGGTTGGCGCGCGCGGTCTGGTAATCGGCCTGCGCCGCCGCGAGCTGCTGATCGACCTCGGGCGCGTCGAGCACGGCGAGCACCTGCCCCTGCCGCACGCTGTCACCGATATCGACATACCATTTGCGGATATAGCCGCTGGTGCGCGCATAGATCGGCGCGGATTGCAGCGCGGCGAGCTGCCCCGGCAGCACCAACGCGCCGGTGCCCTTGCTCGCGGCGGCGTGGATCACGGTGACGGTCGGCACGGCCTGCGTGCTCGTCCAGGTCGCGAGCTGCGTCTCCGAATGCGAGCGCGCCGCGATGCCGGCGCCGACGATCGCCACCGCGGCGACCACGCCGATGATGCCGATCCGTTTCAAGTTGCGGCCATCGCCCTCAGGCATTTGCAAGCTCCAGATGGCCCGGCGTCGCGCCGGGTGCGGTTTTTGGGTGGCGGCGATGCACCAGGCTGAAGATCACCGGCACGAACATCAACGTCGCGAAGGTCGCGACGGTCAGCCCGCCGATCACCGCACGTCCGAGCGGCGCGTTCTGCTCGCCGCCCTCGCCGAAGCCCATCGCCATCGGCAACATGCCGATGATCATCGCGAGCGCGGTCATCAGCACCGGGCGGAAGCGCACCTGCCCGGCCTCCAGCGCGGCGGCGGTGGCGTCGCCGAGCACCTCGAGCCGCTCGCGCGCGAAGCTGACCACCAGGATCGCGTTCGCGGTGGCGACGCCCATGCACATGATCGCGCCGGTCAGCGCCGGCACCGACAGAGTCGTGCCGGTGATGAACAGCATCCAGATGATCCCGGCGAGCGCGCCCGGCAGCGCTGTGATGATGACGAACGGATCGAGCCAGCTCTGGAAGTTGACCACGATCAGCAGATAGATCAGCACGATCGCCGCGAGCAGGCCGAAGCCAAGCCCGGAGAAGGCGGTCCGCATCGTCGCATATTGCCCGCGCAGCGTCACCGTCACGCCCTTGGGCGTCTGGCCTTTCAGGCTGGCGATGACCGTATTGATGTCGCCCGCTACCGCGCCGAGATCGCGGCCGTTGGTGGTGGCGTAGACGTCGGTCACCGGCGCGATGTTGTAGTGCGAGACGACCGCGGCCGCATTGGCGCGGGTGATATTGCCGATCCCGCCGATGATCTGCGCCGAGCCGCCGTTGGTGGCGGTGACGGGCACGTTGGCGAGGTCGCTCAGCGAGCCGATCCGATATTCGGGCGTCTGCGCCACGACCGGGTAGGACACCCCGCTCTTGGGATCGAGGAAGAACACCGGCGCGGTCTGCGAGGTGCCGGCGAGCGCGCTGCCGAGGCTGTTGGTCACGTCGCGTTCGTTGAGGCCGTACTGGCCGGCGCGGGCACGATCGATATCGACGTTGAGCTGCGGATAACGCGCCGATTGCTGGATACGCGCATCGGCCACGCCGGGGATCGTGCCGATCCGCCGCAGGATCGCCTTGGCGAGCTTCTGGTTGTCGGCGTCGTTCTTGCCGGCGATCTGGATGTCGATCGGGGCGGGCGCGCCGAAGTTGAGGATCTGGCTGGTGATGTCGGCGGGCAGGAACGAGAAGGTCGTGCCGGTGAACGCCTTGGGCAGTTCCTCGCGCAGCTTGCGCACGTACTCGGCGGTCGGCTTGTGGCCCTCGCTGAGCTGGATCAGGATGTCGCCGTCCTGCGGGCCGATCGTGCCCGAATTGTTGTAGGTCGTGTTGATCGAGCTGACCGGCAGCCCGATGTTGTCGACGATCGAGACCAACTCGTGCGCCGGGATGATCTCGCGGATCTTGCGCTGGATTCGATCGAACTCGGCCGAGGTATCCTCGATCCGCGAGCCGACCGGCGCGCGGACGTGAAGCGCCATCTGCCCGGCATCGACCGACGGGAAGAAATTCTCGCCGAGGAACGGCGTGAGCAGGAACGACAGGCACACGCAGACGAGGAAGCCGATCACGAACACCTTCCGCGCGCCCAAGGCACGCTCAAGCAGCCCGATATAACCGTTGCGCACCTTCTCGAATTGGCGCTCGAACCCGCGCTGGAACCGCACCAGCGGGTTGCGCGACGTCGGGCTGCCGGCCTCGTGAAGCGATTCGTCGTCATGCCCGGCATGGGGTTTGAGCAGGTACATCGCCATCGTCGGCACCAGCGTGCGCGACAGGATGAACGACGCGATCATCGCGAACACCACCGCCAGCGCGAGCGGCACGAACAGGAAGCCCGATACGCCCGGCAGGAAGAACATCGGCACGAACACGATGCAGATGCACAGCAGCGAGACGAACGCCGGCGTCACGATCTGCGCCGCGCCGTCGAGGATCGACTGGATCACCGACTTGCCCTGTTCGAGATGCCAGTTGATGTTCTCGATCGTCACCGTCGCATCGTCGACGAGAATGCCGACCGCGAGGCTGAGACCACCCAGCGTCATCGTGTTGAGCGTATTGCCCGTCACCGACAAAGCGATGATCGCGGCGAGGATCGACAGCGGAATCGAGATCGCGATGATCACGGTCGAACGCCAGCTCCCCAGGAACAGCAGGATCATCACCGAGGTGAGCGCGGCGGCGATCGCGCCTTCCTTGACGACGCCTTCCACCGCCGCCTTCACGAACAGCGACTGGTCGGCGAGCGGCACCACTTTCAGCTCGGGCGGCAGCGTCGCCTGGATTTTGGGCAGCGCGTCCTTGATGCCCTGCACGATCGCCAGCGTCGAGGTCGCGCCATTCTTGAGGATGGTGATGAGCACCGAGCGCGAGCCGTCGACATGGACGACGTTGGTCTGCGGCGCCGAGCCGTCGCGGACATGCGCCACGTCGCGCATGGTGATCGTCGCGCCGTTGACCACCTTGATCGGCAGCGCGTTCAGTTCCTCGATCGTGCTCGGCGCGTTGTTGAGCTGGACGCTGTACTGGAAGCCGCCGATCTTGGCGAAGCCGGCCGGGTTGATCTGGTTCTGCGCGGCGATCGCGTTGCCGACGTCCTGCCCGGACAGCCCCTTGGATTGCAGCGCGGCGGGATCGAGATCGATCTGGATCTGCCGCGTCCGCCCGCCCGAGGGGTAAGGCACGGCGGCGCCCGGCACCGTCACCAGACCGGGACGGACCTGGTTCTGCGCGAGATCGAACATCCGCCCTTCGCTGAGGCCCTTGCCCGATAGCGCAAGCTGGAGGATCGGCACGGTCGAGGCGTTGTAGTTGAGGATCAGCGGCGGCGTCACGCCCGGCGGCAATTGCTTGAGCACGGTCTGCGATACGCTCGTCACCTGCGCCGTCGCGGTGCGGATGTCGGCGCCGGGCTGGAAATAGATCTTCACCACGCCGATGCCTGGCAGCGACTGGCTCTCGATATGGTCGATATCGTTGACGGTGGTGGTCAGCACGCGCTCGAACGGGGTGATGATCCGCCCGCTCATCTGGTCGGGCGGCAGGCCGCTATATTGCCACGCGGTCGCGATCACCGGCACGCGGATGTCGGGGAAGATATCGACCGGCGTGCGGATCGCGGCCAGCACGCCGATGATCGCGATCAGGATCGCCATCACGATGAAGGTCAGCGGCCGCGTCAGCGCCATTCGGACGATACCGATCATCGCAGGTTCCCGATGCTGGACTGGTGCGGCGGAGCGACCCGAGCGCGTGTCATGTTGGAGTGTCGACGCCCAAAATTGTGCGATGCAGCGAACTGCGCTTCGCAAACATCGCTGTCCAATATTGTTTGCGGCATGATTGATATGGTAGCCCTATCAATCATGGAGCTGCGTCATCTCCGCTATTTCGTTCAGGTCGCCGAGGATCTCCACTTCGCGCGCGCCGCCGCGCATCTCGGCATCTCGCAGCCGCCGCTCAGCCAGCAGATCCGCGCACTCGAGGACGAGTTGCAGGTTCGCCTGCTCGAACGCACCAGCCGGCGCGTCGCGCTCACACCGGCGGGGCGGCTGTTCCTCGATGCCGCGCGCGCGACGCTCCGCGAGGCCGACAACGCCATCTCGGTCGCGCGCCGGGCCGCGCGCGGCGAACTCGGCGAGCTCGCGATCGGCTTCAGCGCCTCGGCGCCGTTCGTGCCCGAGATCGCCCACGCCATCGCCGATTTCCGCAATCACTACCCGCAGATATCGCTGGTGTTGCGCGAGATCGCCGGGTCGGACCATCTCGAACAGATCGCCGATCATCTGCTCGACATCGGGTTTCGGCGCGGGCGCGCGATCCCCGATCTGCCCGATACGCTGATCGCCGAACCGTTCCTCAGCGAACGGCTCTACGTCGCCTGCCCGCCCGGCCACCGGCTCGCGCAGCAAACCAGCGTGCGGATCGCCGACCTCGCCGACGAGCCGATGGTATTCTATGCCAACGAACGCAGCACCTTCACCAGCCACCTGCTCGATCTGCTCCGCGAAGGCGGCGTCGAACCGCACATCGCCCAAATCGTCACCGACGTGACCAGCCTGTTCGGGCTGGCGGCGGCGGGGATCGGCGTGATGGTGATGGTCGAATCGCTGTGCACCCTCCAGTCGCCGATGCTCACCTACCGCCCGATCACCGACGATAGCGCGACGATCATGCTCTGGCTGGTCCGCCACCGCGACCCGACGCTACCGTGCCGCAACTTCCTTGCGCTGCTCGATTCGCCGACGAGGCACGGATAGCCGCCGCGGGTTCGCCCCGCGCGCGACCTTCTCCTCTCCCTGGAAGGGCAGGGGAATCGCATTTGGCGATGAGAGGGCTATCCAAGTTTGATAGATTGGATTCTGTAGTCTCTCCTGGGTTGCCGGGGAGATTGGTATGCGCGGGTTCCGTGAGGTGTTCGATGTCGTGCCGGACCCACGACGTTCGAACAGCAGCCATGCTTTGCCGGATATCTTGCTGATCGCGTTCGCCGCGCTGCTGTGTGGGGCCGAGACCTGCGTCGATATCGCCGAGTTCGGCGAGGCGAAGCGGGACTGTCTTGGCCAGTTCCTGAAGCTGGATCATGGAACGCCGAGCCACGACACGTTCAGCCGGGTCTTTCGCACGCTCGATCCGCCGTCGTTCGAGCAGGCGTTTCAGCGCTTCGTCAGTGCTTTTGCCGCAACGCTGGAGCGCCAGGGGATCGCCGGGCCAATCATTGCCATCGACGGCAAGTCGTTGCGGGGGGCCGTCGATAGCGCGCGCCGCACCATGCCTTTGCATCTGGTGAGCGCCTGGGCGGCCGATCATCGGCTGGTGCTGAGCCAGTGCCGCGCGCATAATCGCAGCGAAGTCACCGCGGCCCGCGAGATCATCGCCCTGCTCGACCTGACCGGCTGTACGGTTACCGCCGATGCGCTGCATGCCAGCCGCCGGACGGTCTCGGCGATACGGGCGCGCGGTGGCGACTATGCTCTGATCATCAAAGGCAATCGCGGACCGCTGCCCGCCGCGATCCGGGATCTGCTCGCCGATCCCGACGCCGCACAGGCTGCCAGCACCAGCGAGACCGCGCATGGCAGATACGAAGAGCGGCGGGCATGGGTCGTCCCCGCGCCCGCCGACTGGGCCGATCGATATGGCTTCGAGGGTCTGGGCGCCATCGTGCGGATCGACAGTCTGCGCCGCGTCAAAGGCGAGGAGCAAACCGACACCCGCTATGCCATCCTCTCCCGCTTCCTGCCGCCGCGCGAGGCGCTTCGGGTGATCAGGGCACACTGGACGATCGAGAATCAGCAGCACTGGCTGCTCGATGTCGCCTTCGGCGAAGATCGCATCCACACCCGATCCGATCACTGCGCCGAAAACCTCGCCCTCCTGCGAAGGCTCGCCCTCAACCTTCTCCAGCACGATCCAAGAAAGCTTTCCATCCGCGCCAAAATCAAACGCGCCGGATGGGATGACCACTACCTCGCAACCCTCCTCTGCCAAATGCGATAGCCCTGCTTCCAGGGAGGGGAGTTAGGTTCCGCTTCTATTCGAACCGCAGGCGCCTCACCGCATCGACATCGAATACGGCCGCGCCGCCGTGCCACTGCCCCACGCCCGGTTCGGCGCAGCCGTCATCGTGAAGCGCAACTCCCCGCCGCCACGAACCTCCGCATCGGTCACAAAACTGCGCGTGAGCGGCACCCCGTTCAGCGTCACCGCGCCGACATAGGGCTTCGCATCGGACAGACCCTCCGCGACCACCGTGAACCGCTTGCCATTGGGCAGGTTCATCACCGCGCGCGACACGAATGGCCGCCCGATGACATATTGGTTCGATCCCGGCGCGACGGGGTAGAAGCCGAGCGCGGTGAACACCAGCCACGCCGACATCTGGCCGAGATCGTCATTGCCGGCGAGACCGTCCGGCGTCGGCTTGTACTGGCTGTCGACGATCTGCTTCAATCGCGCCTGAGTCCGCCACGGCGCGCCCGCGTAAGCGTAAAGATAGGCGACGTGGTGGCTCGGCTCGTTGCCGTGGATATACTGGCCGATCAGCCCGGCGATATCCTCGGCATGGCTGTAATCGACCTTCGACATGTCGAAATCGAACATCGCGTCTAGCTTGGCGACCGTCTTCGCGTCGCCACCCAGCAGCGCGATCAGCCCGGCCTCGTCCTGCGGCACGAACCAGCTATATTGCCACGCATTGCCCTCGGTATAATCCGAACCGTAATTGATCGCGGTCGGATCGAACGGGGTGCGGAAAGCGCCGGTCGAGAGCCGCGCGCGCAGCCACCCGGTCTTCGCGTCGAAGCTGTTGCGCCAATTGCTCGCGCGCTTCTCGAACCGGTCGGCGATCGCGGTCTTGCCCATCGCCCGCGCCATCCGCGCGATGGTCCAGTCGTCGAACGCATATTCGACCGTCTTGGACGCCGCCTCCGGCTCCTTGTCGATCGGCACATAGCCGTGATCGATATAGTCGCCCAAACCCCCGTAGGAACGGTGATCGGCACTCGCGACCATCGCCGCCAACGCCGCATCGGCATCGAACCCGCGCAAGCCCTTCAGATAGGCGTCGGCGATCACCGGCACGGCATGATAGCCGATCATGCACCACGTCTCGCGGCCGGCGAACTGCCACACCGGCAGGATACCGTCGGGGCTGGCCTGCTGGCTCGCCACCAGCGACTGCACGACATCGGCATTGGTCTGCTCGGGCTGAACCAGGGTCAGCAGCGGATGTTCGGCGCGGAACGTATCCCACAAGGAGAAGGTCGAGCGGAAGGTGAAGCCCTTGGCCTGATGGACCTGATCGTCCGGCCCGCGATAGCGCCCGTCGGCATCGCTCCACACGCTCGGCGCGAGCAGTGCGTGGTACAGCGCGGTGTAGACGCTGGTGCGGATCGGCGCCGGTGCATCGATCGCCACCGCGCCGAGCGCTGTCTCCCAGGCGGCGGTGGTGCGCGCCCGCACCGCATCGAAACCGCCGGCTTCGCTGGCGAGATTGGCGACGGCGGCGTTCTCGTCCACCCCGGACAGCGCGACCTTCACCTCGAGCGGCGCGCTCAGCACGCCGAAATCGAGCCGCGCCTCAAGCGCCCGCCCGAGCTTCTCGGCCAGCGCATCGCTGCCGCGCCCCGGCCCCTGAAAGCCCTTGTAGAGAACCTTCTCCTCGCGATCGAGGAAGGCGTGATCGGCGAGCGGTGCGGAGAAGCGCATCGCGAAATACAGCTTCCGGCCCGGCGCCCAGCCGCGGGTTTCGCGAAAGCCGGTCAGCACGCCGTCTGGCCGCAGGTGCAGCCCCGACCACAACACCTTGCCGGGATAGTTGTAGAGCGACGAGCGCAGGTCGATCAGCAGGTGCGCCACCTGCCCCGCCGGGAAGGTGTAGCGATGTACGCCGATCCGCGTGCCGGCGGTCAGCTCGGCGCGCACCTTGCTGTCGGCGAGCGTCACCGCATAATAGCCGGGATGCGCGGTCTCGGTCTTGTGGTCGAAGCGCGAGCGATAGCCGGTGCCAGGCTGCTTGGGATCGCCCGGATCGAGCGCCACGTCGGTGCCGACCGCCGGCATCACCAGCACATCGCCGAGATCGCTATGCCCAGCGCCCGAGAAATGCGTGTGGCTGAACCCCTGTATGGTCGGGTCTTCGTAGCGATAGCCCGCCGCATGGCTGTAGCAGGCGCGGATCTCGCAGCGCGTGTCGGTATCGGGCGACAATTGCACCATCCCGAACGGCGCGGTCGCGCCGGGGAAGGTATGTCCCTCGCCGCCGGTGCCGATCATCGGATCAACCGCGTCGATCGGCGCCGGGGTTTGCGCGGCGAGTGACGCGGGGAGGAGGGCGGCGAGCAGGAGGGGATAGCGCATCGGGGGAGTAGAGCAGCGATGCCGCCGCCCCACAATCTCCGTTCGTGCTGAGCTTGTCGAAGCACGTGCCCCAAGCGCTCCCGCCCGGAACACGTGCTTCGACTTTGCTCAGCACGAACGGAATTTAGGCTGGCGGATCAAATCGCCGCCAGCGCCTGCTCGAAATCGGCGATCAGATCGCCCGCATCCTCCACGCCGATCGAGATCCGCACCAGATTGTCGGTGATCCCCAGCGCCGCCTTGCGCGCATCGGGCACCGACAGATGCGTCATCCCCGCCGGATGGCTCGCCAGCGTCTCGGTGCCGCCAAGGCTGACCGCCAGCTTGGCGATCTTGAGCGCGTCAAGGAACGCGAAGCTCTCCACCTCGCCGCCCTGCAGGAACAGCGAGAAGGTGCTGCCCGCGCCGATGCAATGCCGGCGGTAGATATCGGCCTGCCGCGCATCGTCCTGCTTCTCCAGGAAACCGAGATAGCCGACCCGCTCGACCTTGGGATGCCCGTCGAGGAACGCGCAAACCTTGGCGGCATTTTCGCCCGCGCGGCTCATCCGCAGTTCGAGCGTTTCGAGGCTGCGCAGCAGCATCCACGCGGTATGCGGGTCGCAAATCGTGCCGATCGTATTGCGCATCGATCGGATCGTGTTGATGTGTGCCTTCGTCCCCAGCACGCCGCCCGCGACCAGATCGCTGTGGCCGCCGGCATATTTGGTCAGGCTGTAGACGACGAGATCGGCGCCGTGCCGCAGCGGCTGCTGCCATAATGGCCCGAGGAAGGTGTTGTCGATCGCGATCGGCGGCTTCTCCTCGGCATCGCCGAAGATCGCGTCGCGGCTCGCCGCCACCGCCTCGATATCGACCAGCGCGTTGGTCGGGTTGGCGGGGCTTTCGAGATAGATCAAAGCGACGCGGCCCTGCCCCTTGGCCTGCTCCATCACCGCGTCGATCTCGGCGCGAGTCGCCCCTGCCGGAAAATCGAGCCACTTCACCCCGAACTTGCCGAGGATTCGCGCGATCAGCGTCTCGGTCGCGGCGTAGAGCGGGCCGGAATGGACGATCGTGTCGCCCGGCTGGACCATCGCGAGGAACAGGGTGGCGATCGCCGACATGCCGCTGGAAAAAGCGAGCGCATCCTCGGCCTCTTCCCACACGCCGAGCCGGTCTTCGAGGATCTCCTGATTCGGCCCGTTGAAGCGCGAATAGACGAGGCCGTCGGCGCCGCCCGGCCGCTTCCCGGTGACGCCCTCGAAATGGCGCTTGCCGGCGGCGGCGTTGGGGAAGACGAAGGTCGAGGTGAGAAAGATCGGCGGCTTGAGCGATCCCTCCGACAGCATCGGATCATAGCCGTGCCCCATCATCCGGGTCGCGGGCGAAAGCTTGCGCGTGCCGATCGCTTCGAGCGCTGGCTTGGCGCGGCGTTGCGGCACGCCGCCGGTGAGATCGGCTTCGGTTTCGTCGGTCATGGTCTTCTCCTGCGCACCCGGCTCAAGCGGGCCTTGTTGCAGATGTAACGATCTCGAACGAAAAAGGCAGCAACCGATCCGTCGCCTCGGCCGGGGCGACGGGTCAGCTCAACCCGATGATCGAAACCTGCCGCCCGTAACCGGGTTCGCCGCGATGCGTCGCGCGGCGGAAGCTGAAGAAGCGGTCTTCTTGCCCATAGGTGTCGAGTCCGAGCATCTCGATCCGCCCCACCCCGTCCTCGGCGAGCCGGTGCGCGACATAGGCTTCGAGGTCGAACTGGTGGTGCCCCGCGCGTCCGCCCGAGAAGAATCGCTCGTTGGCCGGATCGGCGGCGTCGAACGTGCGCGCGAACGCATCGTCGACCTCATAGCTGGCGCGCGCGATGCACGGCCCGATCGCGGCGACGATCCGGTCGCGCCGTGCGCCCAGCGACTCCATCGCGAGGATCGCCGAGGTGGTGACGCCGCCGAGCGCGCCCTTCCACCCGGCATGCGCCGCACCGACCACGCCGGCCTGCACATCCGCAAGCAGCACCGGTGCGCAATCGGCGGTGAGGATGCCGAGCGCGAGACCGGGCCGATCGGTGACGAGCGCGTCGGCGCGCGGGCGACCGTCCTGCTCGAACGGCGCGAGCACCGTCACCGCATCGGCCGAATGGACCTGAAAGAGCGTGACCAACGTCGCGCCCGGCAGCACCGCCTCGGTCGCGAGCCGGCGGTTCTCGGCGATCGCGGCGGGATCGTCGTCGGAGCCGATGCCCACGTTCAGCCCCGCGTGAATGCCTTGCGACACGCCGCCGCGCCGCCCGAGAAAGCCGTGCGCGACACCGTCGAGCGCGCGGGCGCAAGTCACGTCCACTGTCATATCACCAACCGCATCAGTCGATCATCATCGATCGTCTCGCCGACCTGAAACGCATAGGCGCCGATCTCCTCGAAGCCATAGCGCTGGTAGAACCGCCGCGCACGGTGGTTGTCGACATAGACGCTGAGGATGATCTCGCGCGCGCCATGCTCGCGCGCGTGGCGGATCGCCCAGTCCATCATCTCCTGCGCGACGCCGTGCCCCTGCCAGGGGCCGAGCACGTAGAATTGATAGAGTTCGATCGCGTCGGGCCGCCATTCGCCGGGGAACGTCACCGGACCCATCTTGGCGAAGCCGATGATCTCGCCCTGATCGATTGCCAGCCGCACGGTGAAATCGGGATCGGAAAGCTGCGCGGCGAGGCCGTTCGCGCCGAACGCATCGTCGAGGAAGGTGGCGAGGTCGGACGCGCTGTAGAGCGTCCCGAACGTCTCGACGAACGACCGCCGCGCCATCGCCGACAGCGGCAGCGCATCGGCCGCGCGGGCATCGCGGTAGGTGATCACGCCGCGAACCCCGCCGGTGCCGGCCATGCGGGCGCGGTGACGGCGAGCACCTTGAACAACGTCCCCATGTCTTCGGTCAGCCGGTCGCGATCGGCGGCGATGCCGTCGGCGCGCCCGGGCGCGGCTTTGGCGAGCGCGGCGGCGCGCGAGCCGATGCCGAGCGCCCGCAGGAACGCGCCCTGCCCGACCACCGGCGACGGCCGCGCGCCTTCCTTCACCGCGGCGGCGGCGAGCGTGGCGAAATCGACGTGGGCGGTCAGATCATTCTCTCCCGGACGTTCGAACGGATTGGCGTAGGCATGGCCGCGCACCGCCTGCAAGGTGTCGCCGATCGCGGGGCCTTCATAGCCATAGTCGATCGTCAGCATCGCCCCGCCCTGGCTGCCGATCCGCCGCGCGAGCGCACGGAAGATCGCGACGCTGGCGGGCGAGGTCTCGATGATCGACCCCGGCGCGGCATCGCGCAACGCCTCGGGGATGATCTCGGCCGGCACCGGCTTGCCCGCGACCGGCACGAACAACGTATCCTGACAGGCGACGAACCGCTCCGCCCAGCCGTCCCGCGCACGCACGAGCTGGCGGATCGGCAGCGCATCGAAGAATTCGTTGGCGACGACGATCAGCGGCACGTCCTCGGGCAGCGTCGTCACGTCGTCATGCCAGGTCGCGGCGGGCACGCGCCTGGCCTGCTCAGCGCGCAGCACCGGGCTGGTCTCGACGAAATGCACCGGCGGCGCGAACCCGGCCTTGGCGGCGGCGCGCAGCGCATCGGCGCTGAGCGTGCCGCGTCCGGGGCCGCATTCGCCCCACGCCACCTGCGGACGCCCGGCACGATCCCACAGATCGGCCGCCCACAGCCCGATCAGCTCGCCGAACATCTGGCTGATCTCGGGCGCGGTGGTGAAATCGCCGCCTGCCCCCAGCGGATCGCGAGTCGCATAATAATGCGCGTTGGCGGCGGCCATGAACTGCGCGATCGGGATCGGCCCGGCGAGCGTGATCGCGCGCGCGAGCCGGTCGGCGAGGCTCGCCTCGTCCCCGGCGCTCAGGCCACGCTCTCCCCGCCCGCGATCGGCTCGACGCGGGTGCGGCGGCCCTTGGCGGTGGCGACCAGATACGCGCCGACGAGGATCATCGGCAGCGTCAACACCTGCCCCATGTGGATGGTGGTCGCGAAGAAGGTGCCGGCGAACTGCGAATCGGGCTCGCGGAAGAACTCGACCGTGAAGCGCGCAAGGCCGTAGCCGATCAGGAAGATACCGACGAGCTTGCCCGGCTCGTAGCGCGCCTTGGTCCGCCAGAAGACAAACCACAGCACCGCGAACAGCGCGATCCCCTCCAGCCCGGCCTCATACAACTGGCTCGGGTGGCGCGGAATCTC
The DNA here is from genome assembly GCF_001717955.1 of Sphingomonas panacis. Lineage (NCBI taxonomy): Bacteria > Pseudomonadati > Pseudomonadota > Alphaproteobacteria > Sphingomonadales > Sphingomonadaceae > Sphingomonas > Sphingomonas panacis. The sequence goes on along the minus strand of NZ_CP014168.1, from coordinate 1,263,231 downwards.
GCCGCCGCCGCGCGAGAAGATGATCGCCCACGGCACGTCGCTCGGCTTGCCCCACAGTTCGCCGTTCACGAAATTGGCGATCCGCCCGAAGAACAGCCCGAACGGCACGCAGCACGCCAGATAATCATGCACGCGCAGCCAATCGAGCTTGTGGCCCCGCGCGAACAGGATGATGCCGAGCGAGGTGCCGATCATGCCGCCGTGGAACGACATGCCGCCGTCCCACAGCCGCAGGATGTTGAGCGGATGCAGGAACATCTCGGGTGCGTAGAACAAAGCATAGCCGAGCCGCCCGCCGAGGATGATGCCGAGCGTCGCGTAGAACACCAGATCGTCGGCATGGCGCCGCGCCATCGGCGACCCCGGCTGCGCGATCAGCTTGAGCAGATACCACCAGCCGATCAGGATGCCGGTGATATAGGCGATCGAATACCATTTGATGTCGAAGAAGCCGAGGCTGAGCGCGACCGGGTTGAGGTGCAGTTGCTCGAAACGCAAATGCGTCTGGAGTGGCGTCGCAAGCGCGGCGGCGGCGGCAATCAGGGTCAAGCGCATGTCCTCGAACGTTCGTGCGCTTCCATAGTCGGCGGTGCGGCCACGGCCAAGTGCGGAAGCGCCGCCCTGCCCCCCGCCCGATCCAACCCGCCCCGCACGCACCCACCCATCCACCCATTCCGTTCGTTTCGAGCGGAGGGTCGAGCGCAGCCGAGACCCGTAGTCGAGAAGGCGCCCCAGGCCACGGTTCTCGACGACCGCTTCTCGCAGTCTGTCCTGAGCGCCTGCCTTGGCAGGCTGCCGAAGGGCTCGAAGCTGCTCGAACCGAACGGGTCTTTGTGGAGGCCCCGCGCGTTCGATCCCGACGCGAAGGCTATGGTGGTGGCGCGGCACGCGGGGTAGAGCGGAACGATGGCAGCGCGCGGAGAGGGAAGCACGATAAGCCGCCGCGCCCTGTTGATCGGCGGCGGCGCGGGTGTCGGGCTGGTCGTCGCCTGGGCGGTCTGGCCGCGCAGCTATGCGCCCAACCTGCCGACCGCCAAGGACGAGACGCTGTTCAACGCGTGGCTCAAGATCGGCGAGGACGGCACCGTCACCGTTGCGGTGCCGCAGGCCGAACATGGCCAGGGCGTCTACACCGCGCTCCCGCAGATCCTCGCCGACGAACTCGGCGCGGACTGGCGCACGATCGCGGTGCAGCCAGCCCCGCTCAACCCGCTCTACGCCAACCCGCTCGCCGCCGACACGTTGTTCGAGGGCGCTTTCGATGCGCTGCCGTCCCCCTTACGCGACGGCCATGCCCGCCGCAGCGCCCTAATGCTCACCGCCGGATCGACCTCGGTGCGCGCGTTCGAAGCGCCGCTGCGCGCGGCCGGCGCCGCCGCGCGCGTGCTGTTGTGCAAGGCGGCGGCGAAACGCTGGAGCGTCGACTGGCAGGCCTGCGCCACCGAAGCCGGCTTCGTCACGCACGGCAAGCAGCGGCTTCGCTTCGGCGAGCTTGCCGCGAGCGCCGCCGGCGGCACGCCGCCCGATCCGCTGCCGCTGCGCGCCGAGGCCGCCAACCGGCTGGCCGGCCAGTCGCTGCCCCGGCTCGATGCGCCCGCCAAGGTCGATGGGTCGGCCAATTTCGCGGGTGACATCCGCCTGCCCGACATGGTGTTCGCGGCGATCCGTCAGGCACCCGTAGGCGACGCCAAATTGCTCTCGGTCGATCGCGCTGCCGCCGCCAAGGTGCGCGGCATGCTCTCGGTCGTCACCAACGATGGCTGGGTCGCGGCGGTGGCGAGCAACTGGTGGGCGGCGAACCGCGCGCTCGATGCGCTCGCGCCGAGCTTCACGATTCGCGGCAGTCCGATCAACAGCGACAGCATCGATGCCGCACTCGATACCGCGCTGAAGGGCGACGGCACGCGCATCTGGTCACAGGGCGATCTCGCTCCCGTCTTCAAGGGCGCGCGCCTCGTCACCGCCGAGTATCGCGCCGGCCTCGCCGTCCACGCCGCGATCGAGACGATGACCGCGACCGCGCGATTCGAGAACGGCGCGCTCGAACTGTGGCTGCCGACGCAGGCGCCCGGCCTCGCCCGCGCCGCCGCCGCCGCTGCGCTCGGCATCGCAGAAAGCGCGGTGACGGTTTACCCGATGCTGGTCGGTGGCTCGTTCGGAGCCAATCTCGATCACCGCGCCGCGCAGCAGGCGGCGGTGCTCGCGCGCGCGCTCAAGCGCCCGGTGCAACTCACCTGGTCGCGCCGCGAGGATTTGCAACACGACCGCTACCGCCCGCCCGCGCGCGCGCGGATGGCGGCACGGCTCGGCGCCAACGGCCAGATCCTCGGCTGGCAGGCCAGGATCGCCGCGCCCGCCACCGGCCGCGAACTCGCCGAGCGGCTGCTCGCCACCGATCCCGCCGCACGCGCGATGCTCGCGCTGCCCGGCACGGGCGACCGCTATGCGGTGGCGGGCGCGCGCCCGTTCTACCGCATCCCGGCCTATGCGATCGACCATCACCCCGCCGACATCGGCGTGCCGACCGGCCATTGGCGTTCGGGCGCGCACAGCTACACCGCGTTCTTCACCGAATGTTTCATCGACGAACTCGCCCATGTCGCCCGCACCGAGGCGCTGTCGTTCCGCATCGCGATGTTGGGGGGCGACGCGCGGTTGGCGCGGTGCCTGTCGACCGCCGCGTCGCTCGGCGGCTGGGAGGGCGGCGTGCCGGGCAGCGGGCAAGGCATCGCCTGCCACAGCTTTCGCGGCAGTCATATCGCCGTACTGGCCGAGGCGCATATCGACGACGACCGATCCGTCACGGTCGATCGCATTGTCGCGGCGGTCGATTGCGGGCGGCACATCAACCCCGATCTCGTCCGCCAGCAGATCGAGGGCGGGCTGATCTTCGGCATGGCGGCCGCGACCGGCGCAGCGACCGGGTTCAGCGAGAATCGCGCCGATGCGCGAGGCTTGCGCGATCTCGGCCTGCCGCGCCTCGCCGATACGCCCGACATCACCGTCGAACTGATCCCGAGCGAGGCCGATCCGGGCGGGGTGAGCGAACTCGCCGTGCCCGCGGTCGCTCCGGCCATCGCCAATGCCTTGCAGGCGTCGACCGGCTCCCGGCTGCGCGCGCTGCCACTGACTGTAGGAACCCCCTGATGCTACCCGCCAACCATCCCCCCGTCGCGCCGCCGCGTATCGGCGTCCTGCTCGTCAACCTCGGCACGCCCGACGCCGCCTCGCCGCGCGCGGTGAAGCGCTACCTCGGCGAATTCCTGTCGGATCGCCGCGTCGTCGAAATCTCGCCGCTGCTGTGGCAGCCGATTTTGCGCGGCATCATCCTCAACACCCGCCCCAAGAAGTCGGCACATGCCTATAGCCAGGTGTGGCGCGAGGACGGCTCGCCGCTCGCCGCGATCACGGCGGCGCAGTCGCGCGCGCTGCAGGGTGCGTTCGGCGACGGCGTCACGGTCGATTGGGCGATGCGCTACGGCAACCCGGCGATCCCCGAACGGCTCGCCGCGATGAAGGCGGCGGGGTGCGAGCGAATCCTGATCGCGCCGCTCTACCCGCAATATTGCGCCGCGACGACCGCGACCGCCAACGACAGCGCCTTCGCCACGCTGGCGGCGATGCGCTGGCAACCCGCGCTGCGCACGCTGCCGCCCTATCATGACGATCCGCGCTATATCGCCGCGCTGAAAGAGTCGGTCGAGGCCTCGCTGGCGACGCTCGATTTCACGCCGCAGACGATCCTCGCCAGCTTCCACGGCATGCCCAAGCGCACGCTCGAACTCGGCGACCCCTATCACTGCCATTGCCAGAAGACCGCGCGGCTGCTCGCCGAGGCGCTCGGACGGCCGCTCACCATCACCTTCCAGTCGCGCTTCGGCCCGGCCAAATGGCTCGAGCCCGCCACCGACACGACGCTGGCCGCTTTGCCGGGGCAAGGCATCAAACAGGTCGCGATCGTCGCCCCCGGCTTCTCGGCGGATTGTCTCGAAACGCTGGAAGAGCTTTCGATTCGCGGACGCGATACCTTTTTGGCGGCGGGCGGCACGGATTTCGCCTATCTTCCGTGCCTCAACGATAGCACCATCGGGGTGCAGCTTTTGCGGCAAATACTCAGACAAGAACTTGAAGGCTGGCTCACCGCCGCCTAGCGTCATCACCGGCCAATCGTAGGGAGAGAAGCATGGCACGCGTAGCAATTGTCACGGGTGGAACGCGCGGGATCGGCGAGGCGATCAGCCTCGCGCTCAAGGAAGCCGGCGCAACCGTCGCCGCGACCTATGCGGGCAACGACGAACGCGCGCGCGAATTCACCGAGCGCACCGGCATCGCCGCGTACAAATGGGACGTCGCCGATCACGAGGCCTGCCTCGCCGGCTGCGCCAAGGTGGCGGAAGACCTCGGCCCGGTCGATATCCTCGTCAACAACGCCGGCATCACCCGCGACGGCACCATTCTCAAGATGACCTATGAGATGTGGAAAGAGGTGATGGACACCAATCTCGGCGGGTGTTTCAACATGGCCAAGGCGGTGTTCCCTGGCATGCGCGATCGCAAATGGGGGCGGATCGTCAACATCGGCTCGATCAACGGGCAGGCCGGCCAATACGGCCAGGTCAATTACGCCGCCGCCAAATCGGGCATTCACGGCTTCACCAAGGCCTTGTCGCAGGAAGGCGCCCGCGCCGGCGTGACCGTCAACGCGATCGCACCGGGCTATATCGACACCGACATGGTCGCAGCGGTGCCGGCGGATGTTTTGGAAAAGATCGTCGCCAAGATCCCGGTCGGCCGGCTTGGGCAGGCGCACGAGATCGCGCGCGGCGTCGCGTTCCTGTGTTCGGAGGACGGCGGCTTCGTCACCGGCTCCACGCTGAGCATCAACGGCGGGCAACACATGTACTGACGGGCGCAGGGCCGGGCGATGCCCGACCCGCCCGCGACCGGCACGGCCGGCGGGTCGGCTTCAGCCGACCCGGCCGACGGCTTCGCCGTCGGCACGCCCGAAATGAAGCGATACAGGAAGGGGCCGTCGCCAAAACACGCGACCGGCCCCTTCGACCCCAAACGCAACACGGGGGTAAACTGGTGAGTGGCTAGGGAGCCAATGCGTCGCCGCACTGGCCCCCCGCTCCATCCCGGTACGCCACACGGGAGAAGCTTGTTAAAAGCATGAAACCGAATTTCGTTCCGGGAGCGTAGCGACGGCAAAGCCGTCGCCGTCGGTCGGATCGGGCATACGCCCGCCCGTCAGCGGCAATACCGCGGATTGTCCGACTGATCGATCGCGCGGCCCGCCAGCGCGCCCGCGCCCGCGCCGAAAACGGTGCCAAGGCCACGGTCACCGCGACCGGCGATGCCGTTGCCGAGCAACCCGCCGGCGATCGCGCCGAGGATCGTACCGGTCGCGCTGCTGCACTGGTTCGAGCGATAACGGCGGCGGTCGTAACCGCGATCATAGCTGCGGCCGTCATTATACCCACGGCCTTCGTAATAGCCGCCGCGATCCTCGTAATACGAAGGCCCGCGATTGTACCCGTCGCGATAGGCATCGTTATACGCGTTGTTGTAACGGCCACCGCCGTAATATTGCGCCGAGGCCGGCGTGGCGGCGATGCCGCCGGCGGTCAGGGCGAACGCGGCAGCGGCGAGCGAAAGTGTTTTCATCATCGTCCTTCTCCCGAAAAATCCGGTTCGAAATATCGGCGGGGTGCCGCGTCCTTCGATGATGCCGGTATGATCGAGTCGCTTTGAGCGAAGACTGAACGCGTCCGTTATCCATTGTTCATCATGGGAAAGCGTTGCGCCGCGCCGCGGCATCGCCCACGGCCCCCGCGATGCGTGTCTTTCTGTCCTGTGTGCTGGCGCTGGTCTTCACCCCCGATTGGGTCGGCGAACCGCGCGTGCCGCTGATGGGCAAGCGCGCGATCATCCACACCACTCTCGTCGCGCTCGACCCCACGCACCCGGCGCGCACCCGCGTCGGCGCGCTGGTGTGGCTGGGCGGCGTGCGGCTCTCCAGCCCGGACCCCGCGTTCGGTGGCTTCTCGTCACTCCACGTCGCGCCAGACCACCGCATCACGTTGCTCAGCGACGGCGGCAACATCGTCCAGTTCACGCTTGGCCGCGACTGGCGCCCGCACCGCATCGCGTTCGGCGATCTTCCCGCCGGCCCCGGCACCGGCTGGTCCAAGATCGACCGCGACAGCGAATCGATGAGCGTCGATCCCAGGGACGGCAGCATCGTCACGGGGTTCGAGAACAGCAACATGCTGTGGCGCTACACGCCAGACCTGCGCCGCGCGCTCGGCGCGGCGTCTCCACGCGCGATGGCGAAATGGCCGGGCAACGAAGGCGCCGAATCGTTCACTTTCCTCCCCAAAGCGGGGTGGGGCGGCGGCGCGATCACGATCGGCGAGCAAGACCCGTGGCCAAAGGGCAAGGGCCGCGCCGCGTTTCGCTTCACCGGCGATCCGGTCCGCGCGCCGAATCGCGGCTTCCGGTTCAGCTATATCCCGCCCGCGCATTTCGATCCGAGCGACATGACCGTGCTGCCCGATGGCAGGCTGATCGTGCTCAACCGCCGCTTCGAGCTGCCGTTCACCTTCACCAATACGCTGGTGGTCATAGAGCGCGCCGAGATTCGCCCGGGCGCGGTGGTGCGCGGACGCGAGATCGCCACGCTGGCGCCGCCGCTGATTCACGAGAATTTCGAGGGGATCGCTGCAACGCGCGAGGGCGGGCACACGATTCTATGGCTGGTGTCCGACGACAACCAGTCCGTGCTCCAGCGCAGTCTGCTGCTGAAGTTCAGGCTAGACGCGCCGGGCGATCCGAAGACCGCCCGGCCGTAAAGCGAATCAGGCGGCTGCCTGAACCGTGAGCTTCTTGGCGACATCGCGCTTGAGGCGACGCGCACGCAGCGAGAGCTTGTCCTCGCTGGTCTTGACCAGCCAGTTGTCGAGCCCGCCGACATGCTCGACCGAGCGCAGGCCGTGCGTCGAAACGCGCAGCTTGACGCTGGTGCCGAGTGCTTCGGACATCAGGGTGACGTTCTGCAGATTGGGCAGGAACGTGCGCTTGGTCTTGTTGTTGGCGTGGGAGACATTGTTCCCCACCATCCGGCCCTTGCCGGTCAGTTCGCAAATCCGCGACATGATGTAATCCTGAAAGCTGGGGTGATCCCGTGAAGGCGCAGGCGCATAACGGGGATGTCCGAACAGGTCAACCGATTCAGACTCTGTGCGGCACAAGCCCGCTCCCCCACCCGGTCTCCTATCCACGATATACGGTGGGAGGCTGGGGAGCGGGCCGGTGCCGCCCTCATACAACAATGCAACGATCAGCCGAGCCTTGCGTTGGTTACGGTAACGATTCGAATTGTCCTTAGGGGAGATACTCTCATGCGCTTCTTGTTAGCTCTGGTCGGCATCGCCGCCGTCATCGTCATCGCGATGGTATCGCTCGGCCTGCTCTCGTTCCAGACTCGCCCCGGCAGCCTGCCGAGCGTCCATGTCGATGGCGGCACCGCGCCGGCGGTCAGCGCCAATGTCGCCACGCTGTCGGTCGGCACCGAGAACAAGGTGGTCGACGTGCCCACCGTCAGCACCACGCAGAAGACGATCTCGGTGCCGACCGTTCATATGAACAAGCCCGGTGACGGCACCAGCAACGCCGCCGCCGAATAATCTTTCGCGCGCGCGGCCGGCGGGGCATTGGGGGCGCGATGTTCCCGGTCCCGCCCCCGATGCGCGCCGCGCTCGATGCCGCCGCCGCCGCCGCCGCGCGCGGCGAAGTTCCGGTCGGCGCCGCGATCGTCCGCGCCGGCACGATCATCGCCACCTCCGCGAACGCGCCGCGCACCCGCCACGATCCCACCGCCCATGCCGAGATGCTCGCGATTCGCGCCGCCGCGCAAGCGATCGGCGACGACCGGCTGAGCGACTGCGATTTGTGGGTGACTCTCGAACCCTGCGCGATGTGTGCCGGCGCGATCGCGCATGCGCGAATCGGCCGGCTCTATTATGGCGCGAGCGACCCCAAGGGCGGCGCGATCGAACACGGCCCGCGCCTGTTCACGCAAGCCACGATCCACCACCGCCCCGAAATCTACCCCGGCATCGCCGAGGGCGAATCGGCGGCGCTGCTACGCGACTTCTTCGCGGCGCGGCGATGAGGCATGCCACGCTCCTCCTCAACCGTTCGTGTCGAGCCCTTAGGCTGGCTGGCGAGCCAGCCGCTCAGGGCTCGGGACGAACGGAGGGGCGGATCACCGCAGATCGCTCTCCGGGATCGGCACGATCTTGATCTCCACGCGCCGGTTGGCCGCGCGCCCTTCCTCGGTGGAATTGTTGGCGACCGGCTGGGTCTTGCCGAACCCGCGAGTCGCGATCCGCGCGCCCTTCACGCCGTGCGTGACGAGATAGTCGGCCACCGCCACCGCGCGCCGCTCCGACAGCCCCTGATTATACGCATCCGATCCGATCGCATCGGTATGCCCGTAAATGTCGATATACGTCCGGTCATATTGCCCGAGCACCCGCGCGACATCGTCGAGCGTGTGCTGGAACGCCGGCGCGACCGTGTCGCTGTTATACGCGAAGTTGATGCCTGACGGGATGCTGAGGATCAGATCGTCGCCCTGCCGGATCACGCGGACCTCGGTGCCGGCGGTGCGCTCGCGCAGGTCGCGTTCCTGCTTGTCCATATACGATCCGATCACAGCGCCGGCGAGCCCGCCGATGCCTGCGCCTGCGATCTTGGCGGTGCGGTCGTGCCGCCCGCCGACGAGATCGCCGAACAGATAGCCGCCCAGCGCGCCGCCGATCCCGCCGATCGCGGTGTTCGACAGCCGCTGCCGCCCGGTCTCGGGGTCGGTCATGCAGGCGGTGGTGGCGAGCAGCGACGCGAGCGCCGCGGCGGTGGTGAAGCGCGCGAGGTGGCGCATAATTTCGATCCCTTTCATTCCTGGTGACACCTATTCGTCGACCCGCACCATCAAACTTGACCTCGCGCAACCCTGTTCCGCAGCCGCACCCACCATGCGCACGGCGGTTGTGAAGCGGCGCGTTGTGCGCCAAAGGAGGTATGGCGCCATGCACCCTCTCTCTCCCTTCCCGTGGATCGACGTCGCGATCATCGTCGCGCTGATCTTCCTCAACGGCCTGTTCGCGATGTCCGAACTGGCGATCGTCTCGTCGCGTCGCGCGCGGCTGGAGGCGATGGCGCGTGCCAAGGTGCGCGGCGCCGAGACCGCGCTTGCGCTCGCCGCCGATCCCGGCAAGATCCTGTCGACCACGCAAATCGGCATCACGCTGATCGGCATTCTCGCCGGCGCCTATTCGGGCGCGAGCCTGGGTCAGCCAGTCGCGGCACGGCTGCAATGGCTCGGGCTTTCCGCGCAAACCACCGAATCGCTCGGTTTCGCGCTGGTGATCGGCCTCACCACCTATGCCTCGCTGGTGATCGGCGAACTCGTCCCCAAGCAGATCGCGCTGCGCGCGCCCGAACGGATCGCGGCAATGGCGGCGGGGCCGGTGCTGGCGCTCGCCTGGGGTTGCGCGCCGGTGGTGTGGCTGCTCGATTCGTCGAGCGCGTTGCTGTTCCGGCTGATGCGGCTCGACCGCCAGACCGAGGAGCATGTCACCGCCGAGGAACTCCACCTGATCGTCGCCGAGGCGAGCAAATCGGGCGTGATCGAGGAGCATGAACGCTCGATCATCTCCGGCGTGGTGCGCCTCGCCGACCGGCCGGTGCGCGAGGTGATGACGCCGCGCACCGATGTCGAATGGATCGACGCGACGCTCGACGAGGCCGGCGTGCGCGCCGCGCTGATGGTCGCCTCGCACAGCCGCTTGCCGGTCGCGGAAGGCTCGGTCGACAAGGTCGTCGGCGTCGTGCAGGCGCGCGACGTCGCGATCGCGCTGTTTCGCGGCGAACCGCTCGATCTGCGCGCGCTGATGCGCTCGGCGCCGGTGGTGCTCGACCAGATCGACGCGATGGACGCGCTCGATGCGCTGCGCCAGGCCGAGGTGCCGATGGCGCTGATCCATGACGAATACGGCCATTTCGAAGGCATCGTCACCCCGGCCGATCTGCTCGCCGCGATCGCGGGCGAATTCGCCTCCGATGCCGATCCCGACGACGCGCCCTCGGTGGTCGAACGCGACGACGGCTCGCTGCTCGTCGCCGGCAACATGGCCGCCGACGCGCTCGCCGAGCGGCTTTGCATCGATCTGCCCGAAGACCGCGACTACGCCACCGTCGCCGGCCTCGCGCTCGCCAAATTCCGCCATTTGCCCGGCGAAGGCGAGCATTTCATGGAACAGGGCTGGAAATTCGAAGTCGTCGATCTCGACGGCCGCCGCATCGACAAAGTGCTGGTGAGCAGGCCCTGACCGTCACCCCGGCGCAGGCCGGGGCCGCTGTGTGTGGGGCAACCGGTTGCCAATTTCGAAGCGGCCCCGGCCTGCGTCGGGGCGACGCCAGAAGCGTGGCTCCCGTTCCATCCGTTCGTGCCGAGCGAAGTCGAGGCACCTGCGCAGGTGCCTCGACTTCGCTCGGCACGAACGGATCAGGTTTTACCCCAGCAAAGCCTCACCCGGATACGGCTTGCGATGGACTCGCGCCGCCAGCGCGCCCCCGAGGACCGGCAAGACCACCACGCATACCTTCATCCACACAGGATGCGGCAGCGTCAGCACGCCGGCGAGGCCAACGGCGATCACTGCGGCGACGACGATCCACAATACCAAGCGGCGGTCGCAAACGCGCAACCCCAGCCACGCGCCGCCGAACGCGCCGAGCAACAAGCCAAGCATCATGAAAAACCTGACCGAAATCGGCATACTGATGACGATCTTGGCCAGCGTACCGGCATCGGCAGAGTCCAGAGCTACCAGCGAAGGATAAAGCGCAAACGCAGCGCGATTGACCACCTCAATAATGGTCATGGCCGCAAACACGCCGAACAGGATTCCTAGCAATGTCCGCATGACATCTCCGGCGCGCGCGTTACGCGCCGGGCACTATAGCGTCTCGTGATTCGGTACCAATCAGCCGTGTGCGCGCGTGCTGCTATTCTGCGCGAGCCGCTCGCCCTTCGCCTGGCACGCGGCAGAGACGACCGGATAATCGATATCGCTGTTGCGTGCCAACGCCGCCGGCATCGCCGCCTGGCATTGTTCGATCGAGCGATATTGCACGGTCTCGGTGCGCGCCTGCGCGCATTGCGCGCTGCCGTCGCCGCAGCCGAGGATTGCCATGACGTAGAAGAGCGGTTCCATGAACGCCTCCGGTTCGCTTGGGACCGGCAGCGTCGGCCCATATCACGCTGTAAAAGCGATCGGACGACGTGGTTGTTCCATGAGACGCTTTCGATTGGGCTTGACCGCGCCTACATCCGCTCTCGATGCCTCCCGAAACCTTCACCTCCGACGCGCGCGAGCGCCCGCTGCTGCCGACGTTGCGGCGCTTCCTGCCCTATCTGTGGCCCGCCGGGGAGCGCGCGCTGAAAGTACGCATCGTCGCGGCGATGCTGCTCGTCATCGCGTCCAAGCTCGTGCAGGTCTACGGCGCGCCGTTTGCCTTGCAGGGTGCGATCGATGGCATGGCCGGGCACCGCCCCGCGCCCGATCTCACCACCCTGGTCTGCCTGATGGTCGCGGGCTATGCCGCCGCGCGCTTCGGGTCGGTGGTGTTCGACAATCTGCGCAACGCGGTGTTCGAACGCGTCGGGCAGGACGCGACTCGGCGGCTCGCGGCGACGGTGTTCCGCCATCTCCACCAACTGAGCTTGCGCTTCCACCTCGAACGCCGCACCGGCGCGGTGACCAAGGTGGTCGAGCGCGGCACCAAGAGCATAGACACGATGCTCTACTTCCTGCTGTTCAACATCGCACCGACCATCCTCGAACTCGCGCTCGTCATCGGCATCTTCTGGACCAAGTTCGGGCTGTGGCTGGTCGCGGGGACGCTCGTGATGGTCGGCGTCTACATCTGGTTCACCCGCGCGGTGACCGATTGGCGCGCGGCGCTTCGCACGCGGATGAACGATCTCGACACGGGCGCGGTCGCGCATGCGGTCGATTCGCTGCTCAACTTCGAAACGGTCAAATATTTCGGCGCCGAGGAACGCGAGGCCAAGCGCTACGACCGCGCGATGACGCTCTATGCCAATGCGGCGGTCAAATCGGAGAATTCGCTCGCGTGGCTCAACGTCGGGCAGGCGGCGATCACCAATCTGATGATGGCGGGCGGCATGCTGCTCGTCGTGATCGGCTGGAGCCAGGGGCGCTTCACCGCCGGCAACGTCGTTTTGGTCTCGACGCTGCTCAGCCAGTTGTTCCGCCCGCTCGATCTGCTCGGCATGGTCTATCGCACCATCCGCCAGGGCGTACTCGACATGGGCGCGATGTTCGATCTGGTCGACACGCCGAGCGAGGTGGTCGATCCCAAGGGCGCGCCGCCGCTCGCGGTGGCGCGCGGGCATGTCCGCTTCGAGAACGTGCGCTTCGGCTATGATGCCGGCCAGCCGATCCTCAAGGGGATCGATCTCGACATCCCCGCCGGCACCACGCTCGCCGTGGTCGGCCCGTCGGGGGCAGGCAAGTCGACGCTCGCGCGGCTGATGTACCGCTTCTACGATCTCACCGGCGGACGCATCACCATCGACGGGCAGGACATTTCGCAGGTGACGCAGGCGAGCCTGCGCGCCGCGATCGGCATCGTGCCGCAGGATACCGTGCTGTTCAACGACACGATCGGCTACAACATCGCCTATGGCCGCGAGGGCGCCGGGCAGGCCGAGATCGAGACCGCCGCGCGCGGCGCCGCCATCGCCGGCTTCATCGAGCGCCAACCTCTGGGCTACGAAACCCGCGTCGGCGAGCGTGGCCTCAAGCTCTCGGGCGGCGAGAAGCAGCGCGTGGCGATCGCGCGCACCCTGCTCAAGAACCCGCCGATCCTGATCCTCGACGAAGCCACCTCGGCGCTCGACAGCCGCACCGAGGGCGAGATCCTCGACACGCTCCAGGCGATCGAACGCGGCCGCACCACCATCGTCATCGCCCACCGCCTCTCCACCGTGGTCCATGCCGACGAGATCGTCGTGCTGGAGGCGGGCGAGGTCAAGGAACGCGGCACCCATGCCGAGTTGCTCCGCCAGGACGGCCTGTATGCCGAGATGTGGAACCGTCAGGCGCAGGAGCGCGCCGAGGAAGCGCTCGCGGCGGAATAACCGCACCGCTGAAACGCCTCGCTACGGCGTTCGGCCCGTTGCGCTGGCGCGTGCGCTGGTGCAACAGGCGGATCGTTACGCGCGGGTTCACCAAGGTTGCAACCGCCTGCGCCGGAGACTGTGAATGACCGACGCCGAACCGGTGGAACCGGCCAAGCCGATCCCCCGCACACCCGGAGAGCGTTTGCGCGAAGCCCGCGAAGCGCAAGGCCTATCGCTCGATGAAGTCGCCGCGCGCACCCGCGTGCCGCTGCGCCAGCTTCAGGCGATCGAGGAGGACAATTACGCAGCGCTCCCCTCGATCACCTATTCGGTCGGTTTCGCCAAGGCCTATGCCCGCGCGGTCGGCGCCGACGAGGTCGCGATCGGGCGTGACGTGCGCGCGCAGAACACGCACCAGCCGGCGGTGCGCCGCACCGAATATGTCGCCTACGAACCCGATGAGCCAAAGCGCGAGCCGAGCGGCCTCGTCGCAGTGATCGGCGTCGCGCTCGCGCTTCTGCTGCTGATCGCCGCCGGGCTGTGGTTCGGCACCACCTGGTTCCGCGGCGACAGCGCCGCGCCCGCCGCGACGGCGACCGACGCCGCCGTGCAGACCACCGTCCCCGAGGCCCCGGCGACGCCGTCGCTGCAAGGCGGCCAGGTCGCACTCACCGCCAAGGACGACGTGTGGCTGCGCATCTACGACCGCGACGGCACGCTCTATGAGAACACGCTGAAGCCGGGCGACAGCTATTCGGTGCCGCAGGACAGACCGGGCCTGATGATCAATGTCGGCCGCCCCGACAAGCTCACCGTGACGATCAATGGCAGCGCGGTGCCAGCGCTCGGCGACGGCAAGGTTCCGATCAAGGACGTGCCGATCAGCGCATCGGCGCTGCTCGCACGCGGCACCCCCGCCGCCGCCACGCCGGCGCCTGCGGCCGCGCCGACCGCCACCGCCACGCACGCCGCGCGTCCCACCGCCCGTGCGACCTCGCGCCACCGCGAGAGCGCGGCCGAAGCGAACGCGGCGGCGCTCAACATCGCCCTGCCCGCGTCGTCGGCGCCAGCGCCCGCCGCGACGCCGAATCCGTAAAGGCTGGCGACAGGCGGCGCGGCGTAGTTATACCGGCAGCGGACTTGCGAGGGATTGGAATGCGTAGACGGATTTTGGCCTGGGTTCTGCTGGCAGGCAGCGCATGCGCGGCGGCACCGGCGTTCGGCCAGACATCAGGAGTCGAGGGCCGCGTCGGGAAGCTCGAAAGCGAGATGCGCGCGGTGCAGCGCAAGGTGTTCCCCGGCGGCGGCGGTCAGTATCTCGAACCCGAGATCAAACCGACCGCGCCCGAGGATAGCCCCGGCAGCCCGTCGGGCAGCCCGCTCTCGGATCTCACCGCGCGGGTCAACGCGCTCGAAAGCCAGTTGACCGGCATCACCGGCCAGATCGAGACCACCCAGCACCGCACGCAAGTGCTCGAGGATGCGTTCAACGCGTACAAGCGCAGCACCGACGCGCGCATCAAGGCGCTCGAGGATACCGCCGCATCGACCGGCGGCACCGGTTCGCCCGCGCCGATCATGGGCGATGCCGACACGCCCCCGCCGCGCGCCGGCGGCAAGCCCGGCGCGGGCGTCAAGCAGCCCGCGGCGCGCCCGGGCAAGACCGCAGACGCCGACGATGCCGCGCCCCCCTCGACCGATCCCGCCCGCCAGAAGCAGCTCGCCGCGATCGAGCGCCCGCAAAGCGGCGACGCCGCCGAGGACGCCTATCTCTATGGCTACCGGCTGTGGCAGGCGAAAATGTACCCGGAGGCCGAGGCGCAGTTCAAGCTCGTCACCGCCACCTACCCCAAGCACAAGCGCGCGAGCTACGCGCAGAACCTGCTCGGCCGCTCGTATCTCGAAGACGGCAAGCCGAGCCTCGCCAGCCTCGCCTTCTACGACAATTACAAGAAATGGCCCGATGGCGAGCGCGCCCCTGACAGCCTCTATTATCTCGGCCAGTCGCTGGTGCGGCTCGGCAAGCCGGCGGCGGATGGGTGCAAGGTCTATCGCGAGCTTGAGGACGTCTACGGCGCCAAATTGACCGACGCGATGAAGGCCGATGTCACCCGCGCCAAGGCGCAGTCGAAATGCGGATGATGTGACACCGCTCGAACCGGCGCTGATCGCGCGGTTCCAGGCGGATGTTACGCGCCTGTCCGAAACCGGGCGGCTGGCGCTGGCGGTGTCGGGCGGACCCGACAGCATGGCGATGCTCACGCTCGCGGCGGCGGCGTTTCCCGGACAGGTGGCGGCGGCCACGGTCGATCACGGTCTGCGCGCGGCAAGCGCCGACGAAGCGGCGATGGTCGCCGCCTATTGCGCGACGCTCGGCGTGCCACACGCAACGCTCGCGATCGCCGAACCCCGTCCCGCGACCGGCAACCTCCATGCGTGGGCGCGCAAGCATCGCTATGCGCTGCTGCTGCGTTGGGCGGCAGGCGCCGGGTGCGGCGCGCTGCTCACCGCGCACCATGCCGACGATCAGGCCGAAACCTTCCTGATGCGCGCGGCGCGCGGCTCGGGCGTCGCGGGCCTGGCCGGCATCCGCGCGCGACAGCCGCTCGATGCGGTGGCGATCTTGCGGCCCCTGCTCGGATGGCGAAACCGCGACCTGCGCGCCGTCGCGACGACGGCCGGCGCGCCGTTCGTCGATGATCCCAGCAACCGCGACCCGGCGTTCGAACGCGCCCGCGTCCGCGCGACGCTCGCCGCGATCGACTGGCTCGATCCGCTCCGGCTCGCCGCCGCCGCCGCGCACGCCGCCGAAGCCGAGGACGCGCTCGCTGCCATGACCCGGCTGTCATGGTCGCAGCGCGCGGTCGAGTCCCCCGGCGCGGTGGCGATCACCATCACCGATCTGCCGCGCGAAATCCGCCGCCGCCTCGCCGCCCGGGCGCTCCGCACGATCGATCCGGCCACCGCCACCGACAATATCGAGTCGCTGCTCGAGTCGCTCGAAGCCGGCGGACGCGCCACGCAAGGCAACGTCCTCGCCTCGGCGGCGGGAGAAATCTGGCGATTCCGCGCCGCCCCACCACGCCGATCACACTGATCGGCGTAAGTAATGGCGCTGTTCCATTGCCATTAACATCAGGCTGCTTATCTTGGACGTTCGAAAGGTAGCGTATCCATGAACGACAACGACAAGCGGCCCGGCCCCGACAATGGGGGCGGTAATCCCTGGATGAAGAGCCTGCTGATCTGGGTGGGCATCCTGGTCGCGCTTGCGATGTTCGTCATGTTGCTCGACACGCGCGATGTCGCGACCGGCAGCAATACGATCGCCTATTCGACGTTCCTCGACAAGGTCGAGGCGCATACCATCAAGGACGTCAACGTCGCGGGTGAGGTCATCACCGGCACGCAGACCGATGGCAGCAAGTTCCGCACCTATGCTATCCAGTCCGATCTGCAATTGACCGACCGGCTCCGTAAGGCCGGGGTCGAGATCAACGCCAAGCCCGATGAAGGCTCGCCGTTCTGGCAGATCATGCTGATGCAGTCGCTGCCGTTCCTGCTGTTCCTCGGTATCGCCTATTTCGTGCTGCGCCAGATGCAGAAGGGCTCCGGCTCGGGCGCGATGGGCTTCGGCAAATCCCGCGCCAAGATGCTGACCCAGCGCGACGGCAAGGTGACCTTCGACGACGTCGCCGGCATCGACGAGGCGCGCGAGGAATTGCAGGAGATCGTCGAATTCCTCAAGGACCCGACCAAGTTCGCCCGCCTCGGCGGCAAGATCCCCAAGGGCGCGTTGCTGGTCGGCTCGCCCGGCACCGGCAAGACTCTGCTCGCGCGCGCCATCGCGGGTGAGGCGGGCGTGCCGTTCTTCACCATCTCCGGCTCGGACTTCGTCGAGATGTTCGTCGGCGTCGGCGCGAGCCGTGTCCGCGACATGTTCGAACAGGCCAAGAAGTCGGCGCCGTGCATCGTCTTCATCGACGAGATCGACGCGGTCGGTCGCCATCGCGGCGCAGGTCTCGGCAACGGCAACGACGAGCGCGAACAGACGCTCAACCAGTTGCTCGTCGAGATGGACGGGTTCGAGGCCAACGAAGGCATCATCATCATCGCGGCGACCAACCGCCCCGACGTGCTCGATCCCGCGCTGCTGCGTCCGGGCCGGTTCGATCGTCAGGTGCAGGTGCCGCGCCCGGATATCGAGGGTCGAATCAAGATCCTTCAGGTCCATATGAAGAAGGTGCCGCTCGCGCTCGACGTCGATCCGCGCACCATCGCGCGCGGCACGCCGGGCTTCTCGGGTGCCGATCTCGCCAACCTCGTCAACGAGGCGGCGTTGCTCGCCGCGCGGCGCGGCAAGCGTCTCGTCGCCGCCGCCGAGTTCGACGATGCGCGCGACAAGGTGATGATGGGTGCCGAGCGCCGCTCGATGGTGATGACCGACGACGAGAAGCGGATGACCGCCTATCACGAAGCCGGCCACGCCCTCGTCTTCGCGCACGAGCCGACCGCCGATCCGATCCACAAGGCGACGATCATCCCGCGCGGCTTCGCTCTGGGCATGGTCCAGCCGCTGCCCGAGCGCGACACCTACAGCTACCACCGCGACAAGATGCACGCCGATATCGCCGTGGCGTTCGGTGGCCGCATCGCCGAGGAGCTGGTGTTCGGCTTCGACAAGGTCAGCTCGGGTGCCTCGAACGACATCATGCAGGCGACCCGGCTCGCCCGCGCGATGGTCACGAAGTGGGGCCTGTCCGACCGGCTCGGTCCGCTCGACTTCAGCGACAGCGAAGAGAGCTTCACCGGCTATTCGGCACCGCGCGGCGGCAAGGCGATGTCGGACGAAACCGCGCGGCTGATCGACAGCGAGGTCAAGCGCTTCGTCGAACAGGGGCTGGAGCGCGCGCGCCAGATCCTGACCGATCACCTCGATCAGTTGCACCTCATCGCCAATGCGCTGCTCGAACTCGAGACGCTCACCGGCGAGGACATCAAGCGCCTGATCGCTGGCGAAGAGCTCGATCGCCCCGACAGCAACGCCCCCACCGTGGTGCTGCCGAGCAACGGCACCTCGATCCCCAAGACCCGCCGCGGCAAAGGCCCCGGCCCGTTCGGCAACCCGCTGCCGGCATAACACCTTCTGCTACTGTTCCCCCGCGAAAGCGGGGGTCCAGAGCCGCAGGCGCCACGTTCGCGACTTTGGACTCCCGCTTCTGCGGGAGAACGGTCGGACGGCCGACCCTACAACCCGCGCGACAACCGCACCGCCCGCGCGATCCACGGCGGATCGATCACAAGCGTCTGCCCCGCGCGCGGTTCGAAAGGCAGCACCTGCAACCGCGCGCCATCTTCGCCATGGTCACACCCGATCAGCCGCCCGAACACGAACCGCCCCGCCGGTAGCGGCACCAGCACATCGCGGTTGAGCGCGCTCGCGAACGCCTCGGGTGCGAGCCGCTCGCACCAGATGTCATCCCCCGCCCGGTACTCGCCGGTCCCGGCCGCGACCGTCACCGCGATCAGCCCCGGCGCGGCGAGCGGCGCGATGACGCTCGCCGGCTTGCGCGGCGCGCGCGCGCCGCCCGCCTCCAGCACCGCCGCGACCGGGATGTCGGCGCGATCGGGCAAGCGCACCAGGTCCGCCGCCGTCACGCCAAGCGCCGCCGCGATCCGGTTGAGCCATGCGACCGAAACGGTGCGCGTGCCCGTCTCCAGCCTCCCGATCGTCTGCGCGGTGGTGGCAGGCGAACAGGCACGCGCGACATCGTCGAGCGTCATCCCCTTGGCGCGCCGGACTTCGCGAATGGCGGTAATCATGGTACGTTATGAACCAATCTGGTTCCCCCTGTCCTACAGCAGCTCGGCCGTGTCACCCGCGTCCTATTGTATTCCGGCGAGGATCTTCAATGCGTGACCTGACAGACCGGGCAATCGCCGCGACGGGCGCGTAACGACAGGGGTTCGCCGCCCGCCACCGCTATCGTGATAGACAACCTTGACTATGTTTGCGCCGGCTCGGTCACCACCAGCCGCCGATACGCCCAGCCAATCCCGATCAGCGCGAAGCCAAGCCCCATGAACGACAGGATGCGCAAAATGCCCTCCAGCGCGGCGGCATCAATCAGGAACACCTTCAGCGTCACCACCGTCAACAACGCCAGCCCGGCGACGCGCAGCTCGGCGGTGCGCGTGCGGATGCCGATCCCCAGCCACACGATCGCCAGCCCAAGCAGCGCCGCCGAATAGAGCCAGTTTTCGGTGCGATCGACCGGCCCGGTCAGGATCGTGCCGTGCGTCACCTGCCGCACCGTCGCCGCGACCGCGACCAGCACCGCCGCCAGCAAGGCGATCCGCCCGCGACGATCGTTCCGCCACGGCCACAGCCACAGCGCGATCAGCCCGGCATCGAGCGTTGCCAGATTGAACACCGGCACCGGCCCAACCGCCTGCGCCACGAACACCGGATCGAGGACCAGCAGATCGAACCACACGAACCGCGCCAGCCCAAGCACCAGTAACGCCTGCGACAGCACACGCTGCCGCACGCCGATCGCCCAGGCTGCGACGAGCAACGCCTGCGTGATCGCCACGCGCTCCGCCATTCCGAGCGACGCGAAACGCGCCGCATCGCCGATCGACAACGGCTGTTTGGCGAGAGCGTACAGCGTGACGACGCCAACCGCCGCCACCGCGACGATCGCACGCTGCCGCCACACGCCAGCGACCGGCCGCCGCCACGCCAGCGCGCCCGCGATCAGCGCGGCAGGCAACGCCAACGTGCGCAGGATCGCCGTGATCGGCGGCAGCAACAGGAACGGCAGACGCTCGCCCAGGATCGACCGGCCGGCAAGCCAGAGCAACTCGGCAATCGGATGCCATGCGAACGCCAGCGTAGAGATCCCCGCCGCCGCAGCCGCGCCTGGCAACGGCAGCCGCGCCGCGATGACGAGCGCCGTCGCCAGCGCCAGCCCGGCGGCATGCCAAGGCGCGGGCAACATCGCCGGCACCAGCGACAGCCCGATCGCCAAGGCAATCCAGCCGAGTATCACGCGACTCACCCGATCGATCAGCAGCCAGCCGGTCGCAGCGATCAGCGCGGCGGGCAACAGCCCGAGCGCGAGCAGGTCGGCAAGCGGCGCGGCAGGCGCGTCGGTGAAGACGCTCGCGACATATGCGCGCGTCCCGTCGCTGTTCAGCACGACCGCGAGGACGGTGGCGAACAAGGGTGTCACGGCAAGCTGCCCGAGCGCCGCGTCGCCCGCGCGCCGCGACCAGCCCGCCAGCGCGACGCCGATCGCAAGCCATACCGACCAGCGCCAAGGATCGGGCAGCACCTCAACCGCCGCGATGCCAGCGAGCAAAGCGGCAGCCGCCGCGCCGCCGACCAGACCCGGCGAGACCCGGAAGAGCGGGCTCGCCGACGCCCGCGCGCGCCAACTGATCGCGGCACATGCCAGCGCCAGCGCGAACAGCAGCGCCCCCCAGCCGGCGGGCGCCAGCAGCGCCGGATCGACAGCGACGCTCACCAGCGCCGGCCCGGCCGTGCCGCCAACCGCGATCACCGCCCAAATCGCGCCGCGCCGGAGCAAGGCGTGGCCTGGCAGCGCGAACAGCAAGGTGATCGCCACCGCCGCCCACGCCGCTACCATATGCACTGGCTGGAGCAACGCAGTGGCGAGCAGCATCAACACCAGCGCGAGCGCGGCGCCCGCGCCGGGGGCAAGCTTCGCATCACGCCAGCCGAGCCACAACGCCGCCGCGCTCAGCAACAGGTAGAGGCCCCAGGACAATGCCGAGAAATCGAGCGCAGGCGCCAGCACCAGCAACTGCACGAACCCGGCGATCAGCGGCACCAGCCGCAGCCACGGGCGCCGCGTCGCCGCGCCGGTGCTCGGCAGCGCCAGCGTCGCGCCGATCGCGAGCAGCAGCACGAACCCGCCGACCCCGGCGAGTCCGCCGCCTGGCATCATCACGATCAGCAGGTTCGCCCAGGCGAAGCCGCCGCCGCACGCCGCCAGCGCCAGCCACGCCCAGCCGCGCCGGATCGCCAGGCCGAACAGCGCCGCGATCAGCAGCGCGAGATACACCAGCAGCGGCCCGATTCCGCTCGCGGCGAAGCCAGCCAGCAGCGGCGCGGCAAAGCCGCCGATCAACGCCATGATCGCCGTCGGTGAACCATGCCGCAGCGCGAGGCCGAGTGCGGCGAGCGTCACCGCCACCATCAGCGCGAACGCCGAACCCGCGCCGATCAAATGGTACAAGGCGGCGCCGACATACAGCGTCGCATACAGGCTCGCGGTGCCCGCGCCCGCGAGCACCTGTCCAACACGCGGATCGTCGCGGACTGCGGGCAGGCGGCGCACGATCTCGCTGCCGGCGATCAGCAGCAGCCCGAACAGCCCGGCGAGCAGCGTGCGCGCCGCCGGCCCGAGCAACCCGCTTTCGATCGAGTAGCGCACGAGGAAGAACGCCGACAGCACCAGCGCGGCACCGCCGATCCAGATCGGCAACTTGCCGCCCACAAGGCCCTCGAAGCTGATCCGCACGGGCTCGCGGGCAGGTGCGGACGCGGGCTCCGGTGAGGGAGGAGAAAACGGTGCCGGCTCGGGCGCCGCGATCGTCTCGGCTGTCGGGGCCTCGAACGTGGCCTCGGGCAAGCGCACGCGGGCAGGCGACCTTTCCGCCGGGCGTTCGACCACCGCAACCGGTTCGTATGTCGTCGCCTCGCGAGGCACCCCACCGAGTTGCAGGTCGCGGATCTGTGCCTCCAGCGCACGCATGCGAGCAAGCAGGTTACGGACCACCAAACCCAGCGCGACGACCGCGATCAGCAACACTCCGGTCATCGTCACTCCAGCCCGCTCGCAGCGGGCATAGCACGCCTGACGCACGACACGAACTTTCACAGGCAGTATCGGCGCGCGTCGCCTTGCGCTATGCGGCGCCCATGCAGATCGACTTCGTCAAATGCCATGGTTCGGGCAACGACTTTCCGCTGATTGATGCGCGCAACACTGTAGCCGCCGAGGGTGATTGGCCGGCCATCGCGCGCGCGCTTGCCGATCGTGCGGGGCCGGTCGGCGGCGACGGGCTGCTGTTGCTGACGGCTGGTGACGCTGAACACGCTTTCGGTATGCGGATGTTCAACAGCGACGGCAGCGAGGCCGAGACGTGTCTCAACGGCCTGCGCTGCGTCGCGCGCGCGGGGTTCGAGCGGCTTGGCCTGAACGCGGCGAATGTGCGGCTCAAGACATCGGAAGCGACGGCGGCGCGCGACCCCGATCTCGCGCCCGGCGTGGTGACGATCCGCGAGACGGCCGGTCCGGCGACGCGCGACGTGACGACCTGGCCGCTTCACGGCGCCGTCGCGGAGATCGTCGAAGCGCCGATCGCGATGCTCGGTAGCGACCGCGCCTTCACCGCCATCGCGATTCCCAATCCACACCTGATTGCTTTCGTCGAAACGGTCGATGAGGCCGAACTGGTCGCCATCGGCGCCGTTTGCGAAGCCGCGCCCGGCTGGTTGCCCAACCGCGCCAATGTCAGTTTCGTCGAGGTGCGCGAGACCGGCCTGTTCGTGCGCACCTTCGAGCGCGGCGTCGGCCTGACCAACAGTTGCGGCAGTGCGATGGCCGCCTCGACCTATGCCGCGTGTCTGACCGGCCGCGTCGCGTTCGGACGCGAAATCGCGGTGTTCAACCGTGGCGGGCTGGTCCGCGCGCAAGCTGAAACCGATGGCATGGTGCGGCTGTCGGGCAACGCCACGGTCGAATGGGCGGGCACGATCGCGGTCGATCCCGCAACCGCGCGCGCGCGCGATCTCGTAGTGACCGAGCGCTTCGACGCGGAGCGACTTGCTTGGTCGAAGGCTGTCGAAACACTCTGCGACGCGGCCGGCTAACCTCCGGTTCAGCCAGAGCGTGCAACCAAGCGCCTCTCATGTCGTTACGACTGCACAATGAAAGGACGGAAGCCATGAATCCGATTTCTCGTTTCGCCGCCATCGCGGTGACCGCGTCGCTCGCGCTCGCCGCGCCTGCCATCGCGCAGACCCGCGCCGACGATGCCCGCTTCGAGGCTGCGCAGCAGCGTTTCGACAATGAGCTCAACATCTTCCGTCAGGAGTTCGACCGGTATCAGGCGGCGCGCGCACGCGGTTACAGCAACCAGGGCTATTACAATGGCCCGCGCAACGCCCCGCCGCCGCCCTATGTGCAGCCTTATTCCGACGACCGGGATGAGGGCGACTATGATCCGGCGCGCTATTACCGTGACGGACCTACCTACCAAGAGCGCGTGCTGAGCACCAACGACCGCGTCTATCGCGGCAATGACGGCCGCTATTATTGCAAGCGCAACGACGGCACGACCGGCCTCATCATCGGTGCGGCTGGCGGTGGTATTCTCGGCAACGTGATCGACGGCGGCCACTCGCGCATCGTCGGCACGCTGCTCGGCGGCGCGGTCGGTGCGCTCGCGGGCAAGGCGATCGACCAGAACAACAGCCAGGTCCGTTGCCGCTGATGGCCGATTCCGCGCGCGTCGCCGCGATCGAGCTTGGTGGGACCAAGTGCATCGCGGCGATAGCGCGCGGGCGGGACATCCTCAGCCGCGAGCGCTGGCCGACGCGTCCGCCCGCCGAGACGCTGCCAACCATCCTCGACTGGATCGCGGAGGCTGCGGCGGGCGAGCCGCTCGCAGCGATCGGCATTGGCGGGTTCGGGCCGCTGGTGGTCGATCCCGCGGATAGCAACTACGGGAAAATCGGCTCGACGCCCAAGCCGCACTGGTCGGGCTTTGACCTGCGCGGCGCGGTGGCGGCGCGCTTCGCCGTACCGATCGGGTTCGACACCGATGTTGCCGGCGCTGCGCTCGCGGAAGGGCGCTGGGGCGCGGCGCGGGGCTGCGGCACGCACGTGTATGTGACGATCGGCACCGGGGTCGGCGCGGGGATCGTCGTCGATGGCAAGCCGCTCCACGGTGCCTCGCATCCCGAAGTCGGTCATATCCGCGTGCGGCGTGACCCTGCCGACACTTTCGCTGGCGCCTGTCCCTTTCACGGCGATTGCCTGGAAGGGCTTGTATCCGGCCCTGCGATTGCGAAACGCGCAGGCAAGCCTGCCGAGCAGCTCGCACCCGACGATCCCTTGTGGGACCGGGTCGCCGACGAAATCGCCGAGTTGGTCATGACCATTATGCTCACCGTGCCACCGCAGCGGATCGTCATCGGCGGCGGCGTCGGGTCGAACGAGCGCTTGCTGCCGCGCATCCGATCGACCGCGACGGCGCGGCTGGCGGGCTATGGCCCGGGCAGCGACGCCGCCGCGATCGAGCGCTTGATCGTATCACCCGGGCTGGGCGACGATGCCGGCCCGCTCGGCGCGGTCGCGCTTGCTCTGGCTGCGGCGGAATAGACGAAGCGGTCAGTGCTGCCGGAACACCGGCGCGCGCAGTTCGACGTCGCTCACCACCGGGCCGGGCTGGCTGTGATCGACCTTGTACAGCACGCTGGACCCGTCACGCCAAATCTCGACCAATCCGGTGGCGAGGCGGGGGTCGTAGGCGGGTGGTTGGATCAGCCACACATAATCGAACGCATCGCGCGGGAAACGCGCCAGCGAAGTCGAAATCGGCCGCCACCATTCGCGCGGGCATTGCACCGCCGTCACGATCTCGGACGGATCGTGCGCGTAGCGCTTCGCCTTGGCATATTGCGTGGTGAGCAATTGCGCGCCCGCCATCGACCATTGATCGTTCGAATAGGCCATCTTGCGTTCGAGCGCGATCGCGGGAAGGTGCTCGAGCCGCGAGGCGGTCCAGTCGCCATAACATTTCTCGCCGACGAACGACACCAGCCGAGCGCCCACGGGCACATGATCGAGCGCCTTCAGCTCGCGCTCATACGTTTGCGCGTAGATCCAGAAGCTCGCCGTGGTCGCCGCGATCCGCACGAGGAAAAAGGCCAAGCCGAGCGTCGCCAGCACCCACGTCCCGAGCACGGACAGTTCGGTCTTGGGCCGGATCGCGATCACCGCCATCGCCAGCATGAACGGCACCAGCCGCATGTCGGCATAAGCCGAGCCGAACACGATGCGCGGCAGCAGGATATAGACGAGCAGCAGGAAGGCCGCCGACAGGCCGAGGTTGCGCGAATATTGGATGCTCGGGTCGCGCACCGCGCGGACCAGGATCATCAGCACCACCGCGACGCTGGCGATGTCGAGCAGCTCCCACCGATCGCGGAACACCATCACCATCCAGCCGATCTTGGCGCGCCAGTTGAACCAGTCGGTGGTCTGCCCGCCGACATGATCGCCGCTGCGCCAGAAGATCATCAGCGCCATCGGCAGCGCCAAGGGCACACAGGCCAGCCCGGCACGGACCAACGCCTTGTACCAGCGGTGCCCGGCATCATGCTGGCGGACCAGCTCGGCCGAAAAGGCGAGCACGCCGAGCGTGCCCCAGCCGAAGGTGTGGCACACCCACAGCAGGCATGAGATCGGCACGAAGATCGCCGCACGCAACCGCACATGCCCGAGCCGCGCCATCCTGAGCCACAAAGCGAACAGGTTGAGCGCGATCACCATCGACAGCTCGAAATTGACGAAGCCGAAGTGGAATGGGTAGCTGTAGGCGAGCGGCAGCGCGAACAAAGCGGTGGCGGGGATGCGACCATGCACCTCGCGCGCGATCCACAACAGCCCCGAAACCATCAGCGCGGGGATCGCCATCACGATCAGCTTCACGCCCAGTTCCAGCCCGAACAGCTTGGCCATCGGGATGATGAGCAGATCGATGCCGAGGTTCCCGATCAGCGACCAGTTGAAATCATACCATTCCTTGAGGAACGGGTGATCGGCGATGGCGATCTGCACGCGGAAGCGGCCCATATGACCGGGCAGATCGACCAGCGGCGGAATCTCGGGGCGCAGCAACGGGATGATCGCGATCAACGTCGCGGCGATCACGAACAGACGTGTCTGCCACCAACGCGGCGCTTGCTGGGGTTCGATCATCCGCGCGCTTCTAACGGGCCGCAGGTGGGTGCGACAAGCCGCGTTGGGAATCGCCGACCGGGAAATCGCGCATCGCTCCAGGCGAGGGGCGCGCCGGGGTGTCCGCTCCCGTCCGCGCTTTCGATCGCGAAGCTGGCGGCACCCGCAATGGTGCGCACTGCGAGGAAGGCGAGCGCCGCCCAGGCCACCTCACCACGGCGGTGCAGCTTCACGCGCGCATTGCAGCGGATCGAGAGCAAGGCGAGGATGATCGCATAGGGCGCGACCGTCATATCCGCCCCGGCGGGCATCGCGACGAACAGCACCAGCAGGCTGATCGCCGCGGCGACAAGCATCGGCGCATGGACGAAGCGGCGGTCGCGGTAGCTTTTGTAGATCACCAGCGCCACGACGACCATGCAGCCGGCATCGAACAGCGGCCATCGGTCGCGGAGCGCCATCGTCAGCCAGCCCGGCTTGAGCGCGAGGCCCGGCAGCCAATCGTCGGCACCACCCGGACGCCACACCAAAAGCATCAGTGCGGGCGGAGCGAGCGGCAGGCAGGCGAGCGCGGCGCGCCATCCGCATTCCGCCCAGCCGCGTCGCATACCGTCCTGCTCGACGGCGCGTTCACGAGCGAGTTCGGCGGCGAAGATCATCGTGCCGAGCGACAGCCAGCCCAGCACATGCGTAGCGCAGATCAACGCCGACAGCACGACGAACATCGCCGCCCGCACTCGCGGCCGCCCTGCCAGCCGCAGCCACGCAGCGAAGGCGCCAAGCGCGAGCGCCGTCGCCAGCGTGGCGTTGAGGAAGCCGTGCAGGAAGGCGGCAGTATAGGCGAAGGGCAGCGCGAAATAGGCGCTCGGCTGCACACGGCCATGCGCGGTACGCGACAGCCACAGCATCGCCGCAGCCGCCAGCACGGGAAGCGCGATGACGATCGCCTTTACCGCCGGCTCGAGTCCCAGCACCGGTGCCAACGCGACAACAAGCAGGTCGATGGCCGTCCGCCACTGGAAGAGCGTCGGCGCATCGTTGCCGAGCATCGTCCGGTAACGCGCCATGTGAGCCGGCACGTCCGCAAGCGGTGGAATCGACGGCCACACCAGCGGCGCCGCGACGAGCAGCAGCGCCAGCGCCATGCACCACCGCGTTTCCCACCACGGACGCTGCGGGATACGCGCCGCGGCGCTCGTTGTCGGGATTCGCGTGTTCAATGCAGAGCCACTCTGGCGAACCGCGAACCCTGGGGCCGCGTCAGCGGTCGCGGCGACCGAGCAGGCGCAGCCGCAATGCGTTGAGCTTGATGAAGCCCGCGGCGTCGCGCTGGTCATAGGCGCCCTGATCGTCCTCGAAGGTCACGACCTTTTCCGAGTAGAGCGAATAGGGCGACTTGCGGCCGGTTACCGACACATTGCCCTTGTACAGCTTGAGCCGGACCGTGCCCGTCACCTTGGTCTGGCTATGGTCGATCGCGGCCTGGAGCATCTCGCGCTCGGGCGAGAACCACAGGCCGTTATACACCAGTTCGGCATAGCGCGGCGCGAGTTCGTCCTTGAGATGCGCAGCACCGCGATCGAGCGTGAGCTGCTCGATGCCGCGATGCGCGAGGTGGTAGATCGTACCGCCCGGCGTCTCGTACATCCCACGCGACTTCATGCCGACGAAGCGGTTCTCGACCAGATCGAGCCGGCCGATGCCGTGCTTGCGGCCATATTCGTTGAGCGTCTCGAGCAAGGTCGCCGGCGACATGCCCACGCCGTTGATCGCGACGCCGTCGCCACCCTCGAAATCGATCGTGATGACTTCGGGCGTGTTCGGCGCGTCCTCGGGGTTGACGGTGCGCGAATAGACATAGTCGGGCACTTCCTGCCAAGGGTCTTCGAGCACTTTGCCCTCGGACGAGGTGTGCAGCATGTTGGCATCAGTCGAGAACGGCGACTCGCCGCGCTTGTCCTTCGAGACGGCAATCTGGTGCTGCTCGGCAAACTCGATCAGCCGGGTGCGGCTGGTGAGATCCCACTCGCGCCACGGCGCGATCACCTTGATGTCGGGCGCGAGCGCGTAATAGCCGAGTTCGAAGCGGACCTGGTCGTTGCCCTTGCCGGTCGCACCGTGGCTGACCGCGTCGGCGCCGACCATTTTGGCGATCTCGATCTGGCGCTTGGCGATCAGCGGCCGCGCGATCGAGGTGCCGAGCAGATACAGCCCCTCGTACAGCGCGTTGGCGCGCATCATCGGGAAGACGTAATCTCGCACGAACTCCTCGCGCAGATCGTCGATGAAGATATGCTCTGGCTTCACGCCCGCAAGCTCGGCCTTCTTGCGCGCCGGCTCGAGCTCTTCGCCCTGGCCGAGATCGGCGGTGAAGGTGACGACTTCGCAGTTATAGGTCTGCTGGAGCCACTTCAAAATCACCGAGGTGTCGAGACCACCCGAATAGGCAAGGACGACTCGGTTGATCTGATCGGACATGCGCGGCTCCGGCGATTGAAGAAACGCCTGCGCCTCTAGGCGGCGCTTGCCCGGTTCGCAACCGTGATGCGCGCGGCAAGCGCGGGAAGGAACGCCCCGAGTGCCGCCGCGCGATATCCGTAACCGGCGATCAACGCCAACCACAACCCGGTCGCGCCGAACGGACGCAGCAGCAGATCGGTTGCGATATAGGCTGCGGTCGACAGAATCGCGGCGTTGCGGAGCGCACGGCCTTCGGTCGCGCCGATGAACACGCCGTCGAGCAGCCACGCCGGCACGCCGATCAACGGCACGAGGGCGACGAGCGGCACCAGCGCATAAGCGGCGTGGCGGACGTCGGCGCTCGCCACCAGCGCATCGACCATCGCGCCGCCGCCGACTGCGACGACAAGTGCGAACACCGCCGCCGCGGCGAGGCAGAACTCCCCGGTCAGCCGCATCGCGCGCCAGAACCGTTCGCGCGATCCCGCCCCGATCGCCTGGCCGATCCGCGATTCGGCGGTGAAGCAGAAGCCATCGAGCACGAACGCCGAAATCGACACGAACTGCATCAGCACCTGATTCGCGGCGAGCTGGGTCGCGCCCAGCCGGGCGCCGGCATTGGCGAACCACGTGAACATCACCAGCAAGGCGACCGTTCGGATCATGATGTCGGCGTTGACCGCGATCAGCCGCCGCATAACGGTCGCGCCGAACAGACCGGCGCGCCACAGCCCCGCACGACCCTTCGCCCCAAGCTGCCGCGCGACGATCGCGATGCCGCTGACGAACGCGATCCAGTCCGCCGCCGCCGTCCCCAACCCGACGCCACGCACGCCCCAGTGGAAATGCCAGACGAACAGCACATCGAGCGCGATGTTGGCGAGGTTGGCGACGATCTGGATCGCCAGCGCCTCACGCGTCCGCCCCAGCCCGAGCAACCAGCCGTTGATCGCGTAGACGCCGAGCAACGCGGGGGCGCTGAGGAAGCGCGCCGAAACGAATGCGCGCGCCGCCCGGTCGATATCCGCGCCGCCGGCGAGGATCGCGAACGCCGCGGGGATCAGCACCACCTGCAACGCGAGCAGCGCCACGCCGAAGCCAAGCCCCATCGCCACCCCGCGCGCGAGCAAGGCCGCGACCTCGCCGTCATCACCCGCGCCGTGCGCCTGCGCAGTCAGCCCGGTGACGCCCATGCGCAGGAAGCCGAAGCTCCAGAAGACGAAGTTGATGACGGTCGCGCCGAGCGCCACCCCCGCCAGCGCCACCGTGTCGCCGGTGCGGCCGATCACCGCGGTATCGACCAACCCGACCAGCGGGATCGTCGCCTGGCCGAGCATGATCGGCCAGGCCTGCGCGAAGATCGCGCGGCGGGTGAGCGGAGCATCCATGTGCGCTAGATTTCCTGTCCGTCCGGCCCGAACGGCTGGGTTGCCTATTTCTTCGACGTATCCCCGCCGCGCCACGCGCGTTCGAACGGCAGCCGCCATGCGTGCGGCGCGATCAACTGATGGATCGACTTCGGTCCCCACGAACCCGGCTCGTAAAGCCGAACCGGCGGCGGGGATTCGAGCAAGGGCGTCGAAACCTGCCACAGACGTTCGATCCCCTCGGCGGTGGTGAACAAGGTGCGGTCGCCACGCATCGCGTCGAGGATCAGCCGCTCATACGCTTCGAGCACCTCATCGATTCGTCCGGTTTCCTGCAACGCAAATTGCATCGAAAGCTTGTCGAGCCGCATGCCCGGCCCCGGCCGCTTGCCATAGAAGGACAAAGACACGCGCGAAGCGTCGGCGAGGTCGAAGGTGAGATGATCCGGCCCCTGCGAACCAACGCCAGATCCGGCCGGGAACATGCTCTTGGGCGGCTCGCGGAACGCGATCGAGATGATGCGCTGCCCTTCGGCCAGCTTCTTGCCGGTGCGCAGGAAGAACGGCACGCCCGCCCAGCGCCAGTTGTCGATCTGGCACTTGAGCGCGATGAAGGTCTCGGTATCCGATTCGGGATCGACGCCCTCTTCCTGCCGGTAGCCGGTATATTGCCCGCGCACGACGTTCTGCGGATCGAGCGGCAGCATCGAACGAAAGACCTTGTTCTTCTCCTCGCTGATCGGGCCGGGTTCGAGCGCGGTGGGCGGCTCCATCGCCATGAAGGCGAGGATCTGGAACAGATGCGTCACCACCATGTCGCGGAACGCGCCGGTGCTTTCATAGAAGCCGATCCGCTTGCCGAGACCCAATGTTTCGGGAACGTCGATCTGCACGTGATCGATGAAGTTGCGGTTCCAGATCGGCTCGAACAGCCCGTTGGCGAAGCGAAAGGCGAGGATATTCTGCGCGGGTTCCTTGCCGAGAAAGTGATCGATGCGGAAAATCTGCTCCTCGGCGAAAATCTCGTGGAGTTTGGCGTTGAGATCGACCGCGCTGGCGAGATCGGTGCCGAACGGCTTCTCCATCACGACGCGCGAATTCTCGACCAGCCCGGCGGCGCCGAGCATCCGTGCGCTCGACAAGGCCGCGTTCGGCGGAACGCTCAGGTAGTGGAGCCGCCGGCTCTCCGCCCCGAGGCTCTGCTCGGCGGCGAGTACCACCTCACGCAGTTTCTCGGGGCCGGCGGCGATCGGTAGATAGTCGAGTAGCGCGGCGAACTTGGTCCACTCCGCATCATCGATCGGCCGGGTACGGAACTCATCGAGCGCGGCGCGCGTGAAGGCGCGGAACGCGTCGGCATCCATCTCGTCGAGCGACATGCCGATGATCCGGCAATCGGGAATGAACCCTTCGCTGACGAGGTGGAACAGCCCCGGCAGCAGCTTGCGGCGCGACAGATCGCCGGTCGCGCCGATCAGCACCACCACTTGCGGATATTTCGGGCCGACCGAAAGTGAAGCCTTCGACATTCGTATCCCCGTCTCGCCGCGCGCCATCAATGGAAACCCCCAACGCACCCTCGCCCGATCGGATGCATGTCGCATCTCCAACAGCCCTTGGAGCGTATAGCTTGCGGCAGATCAATCGGGATTCGGGCCGTTCGGAAACTCCGCCGCCAGGAAATCCAGGACGATACGGACCCGCGCGGGCATCCGCATGCGCGCATATCGATGCGTCACCGACAGCATCAGCGGCGCGATTCCGTATTCGGGCAGGACCGGACGCAGCACGCCGCGCGCGATATCACCGCTCACCTGGATTTGCGGCAACAGGCCGATGCCGAGTCCGCTCGCCACGGCGCGGTACACGGCCTCGCTGCTGTTGGCGCGAAACGGGCCGCGCACGCGCCATTGCTGGCCGGCGATGTCCCACGTCGCGCGCGCCGGCCCGTACCCATAAGCGATACAGGCGTGCGCGAGCAGATCGGCGGGCGTGGCCGGCGCCCCATGCGCGACGAGATAGGCGGGCGCCGCAACCAGCACGCGCGCGATTTTCCCGAGTGTGCTGGCGTGCGAAGCCTCGGGCGCGGGATCACCAACCCGCAATGCAAGATCGAGCCCAGCTTCATCGAGCGTATCCTGCCAGTCGGCGATCGCGAACTCGATCCGCAGATCCGGGTGGCGCGCGTGCAGCGCGACGATCCGCTCCGCATAATGCAGGCCGAGCGCGGTCGTGACGCCGACCCGCACCACCCCGCGCGCCCGCGCCGCGCCGCCGAGATCGGCCTCGGCATGGTCGATCTCCTCGATCACGGCACGGGCATGGTCGAGCAGCCGTTCGCCTTCGCGCGTCAACGCCAGCCGTCGGGTCGTGCGCAGCAGCAGCCGCGTACCGAAATGCGCTTCGAGTTGATCGATGCGGCGGGCAATCGTGGTATGACTGGCGTGGCTCTGCGCGGCGACGGTCGAGAAGTTCAATCGCTCGGCGACACGAACGAAGGTTCGCAGGTTCTGAACGAGATCGGACATTCGCACGCATTTCGCACAAGTGATGCGCCAATAATATCCATTGTGTTTGCTTCAGCACAAACGACATGAGGTTTATCCGGCCGACAGACCGGTATCGAGGAGATGATCGAAATGTCCGACCGGATCGCCCACACCGGATTGCGCGCGCGGATCACCAGCGCCGAACAGGCCGCCACGCAGATCGATCACGGCATGACCGTCGGGATGAGCGGCTTCACCGGCTCGGGTTACCCGAAGGCGGTGCCGATGGCGCTCGCCGGCCGAATCGAGGCCGAGCACGCCGCGGGTCGCCCAATGCGGGTGCGGGTGTGGACCGGCGCTTCGACCGGGCCGGAGCTCGACGGCGCGCTGGCGCGTGCCAATGGCATCGAACTGCGGCTACCCTATAATTCCGATCCGATCGCGCGCGACCGCATCAACCGGGGCGAGATGGACTATCTCGACATGCACCTCAGCCAGGTCGCGCCGATGGCGTGGCAGGGATTCCTCGGGCCGCTCGACGTCGCGATCGTCGAAGTCAGTGCGATCCGGGCCGATGGCTCGCTGGTGCCGTCCTCCTCTGTCGGCAACAACAAGACCTGGCTCGACCGCGCGGAGAAGGTGATTCTCGAGGTCAATCGCTGGCAGAACCCGGCGCTGGAGGGGATGCACGACATCTATTACGGCACCGCGCTGCCGCCGCATCGCGTGCCAATTCCGCTCGTCCGCCCGGATGACCGCATCGGCGAACTCTATCTGCGCTGCGACCCCGACAAGATCGTCGCGATCGTCGAGACCGATTCGCCGGATCGCAACGCGCCGTTCTCGCCGCCCGACGCCGCGGCAAAGGCGATCGCGGAGCATCTGCTCGACTTCCTCGGCCATGAAGTGACGAAGGGGCGGCTGCCGGCCTCGTTGCTGCCGCTGCAATCGGGCGTCGGCAACATCGCCAATGCCGTGCTTGCCGGGCTGGTCGACGGGCCGTTCCACGATCTGACCGCCTATACCGAGGTCATCCAGGACGGCATGCTCGACCTGCTCGACAGCGGCCGGCTGCGGATGGCGTCGGCGACCGCGTTTTCGCTCAGCCCCGAGGCCGCGGCCCGGCTCAATGCCGAGATGGGGCGCTATCGCGACCGTATGATCCTGCGTCCGCAGGAGATCAGCAACCATCCCGAACTGATCCGCCGGCTCGGCTGCATCGCGATGAACGGACTGATCGAGGCCGATATCTACGGCAATGTCAATTCGACCTGCGTGATGGGATCGCGAATCCAGAACGGCATCGGCGGCTCGGGCGATTTCGCGCGCAACGCTTATGTCTCGATCTTCATGACCCCCTCCACCGCTAAGGGCGGCAAGATCTCGGCGATCGTGCCGCAGGCCGCGCATGTCGATCACATCATGCAGGACGTCGCGGTGCTGGTGACGGAGCAGGGACTCGCCGATCTCCGCGGCCTCAGCCCCAAGCATCGTGCGCGGCTGGTGATCGAGCAGTGCGCGCATCCGTCCTACCGCGACGCGCTGACCGACTATTACGAGCGCGCGCTGGCAGGGTCATACGGGCTGCATGCGCCGTCGCTGCCAAGCGAGGCGCTGTCGTGGCACCAGCGCTTCATCGAGACGGGGACGATGCAGCCGGGGTGATCGAACTCAGTCGAGGTTAGGCCGCAACCAGCGCCGCGCGGTATCGAGATCGACGCCGCGGCGCGTGGCATAATCGGTCACCTGATCCTCGCCGATCCGCGCGACGCCGAAATATTCCGCCTGCGGGTGGCCGAAGTAGAAGCCCGACACCGCCGCTGTGGGGAGCATCGCGAAGCTTTCGGTCAGCGTCGCGCCGGTGGCATGGTGCGCGTCGAGCATCTTGAACAGCATCGTCTTGAGGCTGTGCTCGGGGCAGGCGGGGTAGCCCGGTGCGGGGCGGATCCCGCGATATTGCTCGCGGATCAGCGCCTCGTTGGTGAGCTGTTCGTCGGGCGCATAGCCCCACAATTCCTGCCGGACGTGCTGGTGCAGCCGCTCCGCGAACGCCTCGGCGAGACGGTCCGCCAAGGCCTTGAGCAGGATGTCCGAATAATCGTCGATCGCCGCCTTGAACTTGGCGAGATGCGGCTCGATGCCGTGGATCGACACCGCGAAGCCGCCGATCCAGTCGCCCTTGGTGTCGATGAAATCGGCGAGGCACATGTTGGCGCGGCCCTCGCGCTTGGCGATCTGCTGGCGCAGGAACGGCAGGCGGAACACGTCGGTGCCATCGACGAGGTTGAGCATGTCGAGCCCGATCAGCTCGTCGGCGTTGAAGTCGCCCTTGGTGTCGACGATCACGTCGTCCTCGTGGCGCGCGCACACCCACAGCCCGGCGACGCCGCGCGCGGTGAGCCACTTCTCCTCGATGATGCGGTCGAGCATCTTCTCGGCATCGGCGAACAGCGAGCGCGCGCTTTCACCGACGATCTTGTCGTCGAGGATCGCCGGGTAATTGCCCGCCAGCTCCCACGCGCGAAAGAACGGCGTCCAGTCGATCAGTTCGCGCAGATCCTTGAGATCCCAGTCGCGGAACACGTGGACGCCGGGCTTGAGCGGCGCGACCGGCTTCATCGCCATGTCGGCGACGAACGGGTTGGCGCGCGCCTTGGCGAGCGGCAGCAGATCATTGTTGCCCTTGTTGGCGCGGGCGATGCGGACCGCTTCGTAATCGGCCGCGGTTTTGGCGACGAACGCGTCCTTCTGCGTATCGCTGACCAGCGTCGAAGCGACGCCCACCGCGCGGCTCGCGTCGAGAACGTGCACGACCGGGCCATCATAGGCCGGCGCGATGCGCAGCGCGGTGTGGACCTTCGAGGTGGTCGCCCCGCCGATCAGCAACGGCATGGTGAAGCCGGCGCGCTTCATCTCCTCGGCGACCGTCACCATCTCGTCGAGGCTCGGCGTGATCAGGCCCGACAGGCCGATCATATCGGCGTCATTCTCGTTCGCCGCCTTGAGGATGTCGCTCCACGGCACCATCACGCCCATGTCGACCACGTCGAAGCCGTTGCATTGGAGCACGACGCCGACGATGTTCTTGCCGATATCATGCACGTCGCCCTTGACGGTCGCCATGATGATCTTGCCCTTGCCGCGCGCGCCGGGCTCCTTCGCCGCTTCGATGAAGGGCAGCAGATGCGCCACCGCCTTCTTCATCACGCGCGCCGATTTGACGACTTGCGGCAGGAACATCTTGCCCGATCCGAACAGGTCGCCGACGACGTTCATGCCGTCCATCAGCGGGCCTTCGATCACCTCGATCGGGCGCGGGAAAAGCTGGCGGCATTCCTCGGTATCATCGACCACATACATGTCGATGCCCTTGACGAGCGCATGTTCGAGCCGCTTGGCGACCGGCCAGCCGCGCCATTCCTCGGCGGCCTTCTCCGCCACCGCATCGGTGCCGCGGAACCGCTCGGCAAGCGCGATGAGGCGCTCGGTCGGAGTCTCGTCGGGCTTGCGCTGTGGGCGGTTGAGGATGACGTCCTCGCACGCCTCACGCAGTTCGGGGTCGATATCGTCGTAGATGTCGAGCTGGCCTGCGTTGACGATCGCCATGTCGAGCCCGGCGGGGATCGCGTGGTACAGGAACACCGAATGCATCGCGCGGCGCACCGGCTCATTGCCGCGGAAGCTGAACGACAGGTTCGACAGCCCGCCCGAGAAATGGACGTGCGGGCAGCGCTTCTTGATCTCTTTCACCGCCTCGATGAAATCGACGCCGTAATTGTTATGCTCCTCGATGCCGGTCGCGACCGCGAACACGTTGGCGTCGAAGATGATGTCCTCGGGCGGAAAGCCGATCGTCATCAGCAGCCTGTAGGCGCGCTCGCAAATCTCGATCTTGCGCGCTTGCGTGTCGGCCTGGCCCGCCTCGTCGAACGCCATCACGACGACGGCGGCGCCATAGGCCATGCACAGCCTGGCTTCCTTGAGGAACTTCTCCTCGCCCTCTTTCATGCTGATCGAATTGACGATCGGCTTGCCGCTCACGCACTTCAGCCCCGCCTCGATCACCGACCATTTCGACGAATCGACCATGAACGGGATTCGCGCGATGTCCGGCTCGGCGGCGATCAGCTTGAGGAAGGTCGTCATGGCATGCTCGGCATCGAGCAGCCCCTCGTCCATGTTGACGTCGAGCACCTGAGCGCCCGATTCGACCTGCTGCCGCGCGACCTCGATCGCGGCGGGGTAATCGCCCGCCATGATGAGCTTCTTGAAGCGCGCCGAGCCGGTGACGTTGGTGCGCTCGCCGATGTTGACGAAGGAGGTGGAGAGGTTGGCGGTCATGGGCATTTCCCAAATCGTCACCCCAGCGCAAGCTGGGGTCTGGCAGTAACGGAGCGCGCGCTTGCGGCGCGAGACCCCAGCTTTCGCTGGGGTGACGAAAGGCGCGCTATCCCGCCATCGTCATCGGCTCCAGCCCGGCCAGACGCGTCACTACCGGCGGCTTGGGGAGCGCGCGCGGCGGCAGGCCGGCGACGGCACGGGCGATCTCGGCGATGTGCGCGGGCGTCGATCCACAGCAACCGCCGAGGATGTTGACCTGCCCCGCGTCGGCCCATTCCTTGACCAGCCCGGCGGTGGTCTCGGGCATCTCGTCATATTGGCCGAGTTCGTTGGGCAGGCCAGCATTTGGATACACCATGATGAGCGTATCGGCGATGCCGGCCAGCGTCTTGACGTGCGGGCGAAGCTGCTCCGCACCGAACGAGCAGTTGAGTCCGATCGTCACCGGCTTGGCATGGCGCACCGCGTGCCAGAACGCCTCGACCGTGTGCCCGGACAGGTTGCGGCCCGACAGATCGGTCAGCGTCATCGACAGCATGATCGGCACGTCGCGCCGGAGCGAATCGCCCGCCTCGATCGCGGCCATGATGCCGGCCTTGGCGTTCAACGTATCGAACACGGTCTCGATCAGGATGAAATCGGCGCCGCCCTCAAGCAAAGCGTCGATCTGCTCGCGGTACACGGCTTTCAAATAGTCGAAGTCGATCTCGCGGAAACCGGGATCGTTGACGTCGGGGCTGAGCGACAGCGTCTTGTTGGTCGGCCCGACCGCGCCCGCGACGAAGCGCGGGCGGCCGTCGCGCGCCTGATATTCGTCGGCGATGCGACGCGCGAGCCGCGCGCTCTGGATGTTGATCTCCTTCACCAGCGCCTCGGCGCCGTAATCGGCCTGGCTGATGATGTTGGCCGAGAAGGTGTTGGTCTCGGCGATGTCGGCGCCCGCCTCGAAATAGGCCCGGTGGATCGTTTCCGGGACTTCGGGCTTGGACAGCGCGAGGATGTCGTTGTTGCCCTTCTGGTCCTTCGCCAGCCCGAGATTACCGGCGTAATCAGCCTCGGAGAGCTTCCAGTTCTGGATCTCGGTGCCGAACGCACCATCGGTGATGAGGATTCGCTTGGCGGCCTCGGCGAGCAGGGATTGGCGTGGTGTCATCGTCTTTTCCTTCTCCCCTCCCGTTTACGGGAGGGGTCGGGGGAGGGCTTGTCGGAGAAGCGCGCCGTCCGTGGACAGGCCCTCCCCTAACCCCCTCCCGCAAGCGGGAGGGGAATCTGTTACGCCGCCACCGCGACCTTGGCCGGCAGCTTCGCGCGCAAGCCCAGCATATGGCAGATCGCGAAGCTTAGTTCGGCGCGGTTGAGCGTGTAGAAATGCAGCGCGCGGACGTCGCCGGCGTAGAGCTTGCGACACAGTTCGGCGGCGAGCGTCGCGGCGATGAGCTGGCGCGCGGTGGCGTGATCCTCAAGCCCCTCGAACAGCCGGCCGAGCCACGCCGGCACCTCGGTGCCGCACATCGCCGACATCTTCACGATGCTGGCGAAATTGGTGACGGGCATGATGC
Organism: Sphingomonas panacis; assembly: GCF_001717955.1. NCBI lineage: Bacteria > Pseudomonadati > Pseudomonadota > Alphaproteobacteria > Sphingomonadales > Sphingomonadaceae > Sphingomonas > Sphingomonas panacis. The sequence continues at coordinate 1,224,795 of NZ_CP014168.1, read as the reverse complement.
CGGGGACCATCTCAGCCGTGATCCCCGCCGCGATGGCGCGGTCACGGAAGCGGAAGAAGGTTTCGGGCTCGAAAAAGAACTGAGTGATGCCGCGCGTCGCGCCCGCGTCGATCTTGCGCTTGAGATTGTCGAGGTCGTCGCTGACGCCCCGCGAATCGGGATGGCATTCCGGATACGCGGCGACCGAAATCTCGAAGGGGTGAAGCCGCTTCAGCCCCGCGACCAGATCGGCGGCATTGGTATACCCGTCGGGATGCGGAACGAAGCCGTCCGCGCCCGGCGCATCGCCACGCAGCGCGACGATGTGGCGCACGCCGGCCTGCCAATATGCGTCGGCGATCGCGTCGATCTCGGCCTTCGATGCCTCGACGCAGGTGAGGTGCGCGGCGGCGGGCGTGCCCGTCTCCGCCTGGATACGCGCGACGGTGGCGTGGGTGCGCTCGCGGGTCGAGCCGCCCGCGCCGTAGGTGACCGAGACGAAGCGCGGGCCGAACGGTTCGAGCGTCTTCACCGTCTCCCACAACGCCTCTTCCATCTTGGGCGTTTTGGGAGGGAAGAATTCGAACGATACGGCGGTATCGCCCGCCACGTCGGCGAACAGCGGCGCCTCCAGCGCGCGGCGCGCCTCTTCGAGTTGCGAAACCGAGATCGTCATGCCGCCTTCACCTCTTGTACCATAGTGTCCGCCTGCGCCCGCTTGCGCGCCAGCCAGAGCTTCACCGTCAGTTCGCCGCCCTCCAGCGTTTCGATCCGGTCGGGCGCGAGGCCGGCGGCGGCAAACCATGTCGTCATTTGCTCGTCCGAAAAACCGAGCCTCGTATGCGCGTCGCGGATGCGAAGTTCCTCGCGGTCGTGGGCCGCGAAATCGGCGATCAGCAGCCGCCCGCCGGGGCTGAGCACGCGCGCCGCCTCGGTGATCGCGGCACCGGGCTGCTGCGCGAAATGGAGGACATGATGGACGATGGCGAGATCGGCGGCGGCATCCGCCAGCGGCAGCGCGTAAAGATCGGCCTGGCGCAGCTCGGCATTGTCGATGCCGTGGCTGGACAGTTTGGCGCGGGCGAGGCGCAGCATCTCGGAACTGCGATCGATCCCCAGCGCCTGCTCGGCGCGGCCGGCGAACAGCTCGAGCATACGACCGGTGCCGGTGCCGATATCGATCAACCGGCCGATTCGCGCGGCACCGATCACCCCGTCGATCGCCGCCTCGACCTGTTCCTCGGCGATGTGGAGCGAGCGGATCGCGTCCCATTCGCGCGCATTCGCCTCGAACCATTGCGCCGCCGATGCCGCGCGATCGGCACGCACCGCCGCCAGCCGGGCGGCGTCGGCGGTTGCCCAATGATCGGCCTCGACCGCGCTCCACGCGTCGAGCGCGTCGGCGACCGGCGCGACGCGCTCGGCAGCGCCAAGTGCGACGAACACCCAGCTGCCTTCCTTGCGCCGCTCGGCGAGCCCGGCATCGCACAGGATCTTGACGTGGCGGCTGACGCGCGGCTGGCTCTGCCCGAGCACCTGCGCGAGTTCGCCAACCGACAGCTCCATCGAGCGCAGCAGCGCAAGGATCCGCAACCGCGTCCCGTCAGCCAGCGCGCGGAAGATGTCGAGGGCGATCGTCATACTGGAATTACATATAAAGATATCTTTATATGGGTCAACGTGATTGATGGGAAGCTGCCCACTTTCACGCGCATCGCCCGCTTGGCCGGAACGCCGGACCCTTCGCGCGATTGCGTGCGTTGTGCCGCTTCGATATTCGTAGCCCAGCATTTTCGCCGGAGACCCGCCGCCATGAAGAAGACCATCCTCCTCGCCGTCGCCGCGTCGCTCGCGCTCGGTGCGTGCAGCCAGAAGGCGCGCGATGAGAGCGCTCAGGCTGGCGACACAATCGCGGCAGACGCCAACGCGACGATGTCGACCGCAGCCAACAGCACCGAAGCGGCCGCCGACAAGGCGTTCGGATCGGCCGAGGCGACTCTCGACAATGCCGGCGACGCGATCGGCAACGCCGCTGGCAAGGCCAAGGACAAGACCGGGCAGACGCTCAAGGACGCCGGCAACACGGTCTCGGAGTGATCGTTTGACCCGCTTTCCCGGCGCGCTGGCGCTGCTGCTCGTGCTCGGCGGGTGCGGATCGAGCAGCACCACCCCCGGTGCGATGAGCGGGAGCGAGGCGCAGGCGCTCGACGACGCGGCGGCGATGCTGGACGCCAACAGCGTCGACGCCAACGCCGCGACCTTCGTCGACACCCATCAGGACGACACCCAATGACCGACCTCCGGCGCCTGGGCGCGACAGATTTCCACATCCTGCCGCTCGTCCTCGGCGGCAACGTGTTCGGCTGGACCGCCGATCAGGCGACCAGCTTCGCGGTGCTCGACGCGTTCGTGGCGGGCGGCGGCAGCCTGATCGACACCGCCGACATGTATTCGCGCTGGGTGCCGGGCAACCAGGGCGGCGAATCGGAGACGATGATCGGGGCGTGGCTCAAGCAGAGCGGCAAGCGCGACGATGTGCTGATCGCGACCAAGGTCGGCATGATGCCCGTCGAAGGCGGATCGCCACTGTCGGCCGCGGCGATCGTCGCCGGTTGCGAGGCATCGTTGAAGCGGCTCGGCATCGAGACGATCGACCTCTATTACGCGCATCAGGACGATGCCGAAGTGCCGCTCGACGAAGTGGCGGAAGCGTTCGCGTCACTGGTCAAGGCCGGCAAGGTGCGCGCGCTCGGCGCGTCCAACTATCACGCGGCGCGACTGAAGGCGGCGGTGGATACCGCGCGTGCGGCCGGCCTGCCGCATTTCCAGGTGCTCCAGCCCGAATACAACCTCGTCAACCGCCGCCATTTCGAAGGCCAACTGCAGGATTATTGCGTCGAGCATAATATCGGCGTGCTGCCTTATTACGGGCTCGCCTCGGGCTTCCTCACCGGCAAATATCGCACGCCCGAAGATATGGAACAAAGTCCACGCGGCAGCGGCATGGCCGAGCTGATCGCGCAGAAATCGGGCGTACTCGCCGCGATGGATTCGGTTGCGGCCGAAGCCGGGGCGACGCTGGCGCAGATCGCGCTGGCATGGCTGGCGGCACAACCCGGCGTGGTCGCGCCGATCGCCAGCGCGACGAGCGTGGAGCAGGTCGAGGATCTGCTCGGTGCGACGCGACTGAAATTGAGCACGGACCAACTGGAGCGGCTGACCAACGCGGGTGTTTGAGCGGCCTCTGGTCGGCCGCGAGCCGATCAGACGCCTTCGACGATCATCACCCGGTAGTTCGCGGCTTTGAGACGGTGCTGCATCGCCGCCTGATAGCCGGGGCTGGTGTACCAACCGCGCGCTTCTTCGACGGTCGGAAATTCGAGCACCACGACACCGTCCGGCGTCGGGCCTTCGAGCCCCTCGGCCGAGCCGTAGAAGGCGAGTCGCTTGACGTCGAACCCGCCGCTGCCGCGTTCGCGGTTGAGCCGCTGATATTCGGCCATTTCCGCTGCGTCATGAACGGGTTCGTCGCGGATGAAGAGGATATAGGCTGCCATTGCGTCTCTCGTGCGTGGTGGATGCGAAATGCCGCGTTCAGCTCGCGGGCCTGGCCTTCATCGCCTCGATCAATTTCTTGACCTCCTGGCTGCGACCGCGCGGAAGAATCAGCACGTCGGTGCCGCTGGCGACGACGATCAGATCATCGACGCCAACCAGCGCGACGCGCATCCCGTCGGTGCGGACCAGACAGTTGGTGGTGTCGATCGCGATCACCTCGCCGGTAGCCGCGCTGGCATGCGCGTTGCCTGCCGCGTCCAGTTCGCTGATCGCGTGCAGTGCATCCCAACTGCCGACATCGTTCCAGCCCATGCTGACCGGCACCACCGCAACGCGCTCGGCCTTTTCCATCACCGCATAATCGATCGAGTTATCGGGTGCCGCGGCGAACGCCTCGGCATCGGGGAAGATGCGCGTGCCCTCGCGACGCGCCTTGGCCATCGCGAGCTGGCACGCGGCGAGCATCTCGGGCGCATGCACCGCCAGCGCATCGAGATAAATGTCGGCGCGGAACAGGAAGATACCACCGTTCCAGCTATGGTCACCCGCCGCGAGCATCGCCTCGGCGCGGTCGCGCGGGGGCTTCTCGACGAACTTGGCGACGCGGTGGACGCCGCCCGAAATCTCCTCGCCGACCTTGATCCAGCCATAGCCCGTCTCGGGCGCGTCGGGCGCGATGCCGAAGGTGACGAGCCAGCCCTCGGCGACGAGCGGCAGCGCGGCGTGGATCGCGGCATGGAACGCCGCCACGTCGGCGATGACGTGGTCCGACGGCATCACCAGCAGCGGATTCAAAGCCTCGGCGGCGAGCGCGGCCAGCGCGATCGCGGGGGCGGTGTTGCGGCCGGCCGGCTCGAAGATCAGCGCCTGCGCGGTCGCGCCGACGCTATCGAGCTGCTCCTCGACCATATCGGCGTGGCGCGCATTGGCGACGACGATCGGCGCGGTGAAATTCTCGCCGGTCGCACGCATCGCGGTGAGTTGGAGCATCGTCTCCTCGGCGGTCAGCGCGAGCATCTGCTTGGGCCGCTCGGGCCGCGACATCGGCCAGAGCCTGGTCCCCGACCCACCTGAGAGAATGACAGGCGTGATCGGCGTCGAAGACGGCATCGGGTATTCTCCAGTGGAATGTCGGCGAGGTCGTGCGCCACGCCTAGCAGAACGCACGAAGCCGGGTAAATGCTGCAGCGCGTCAACTAAGTCGAAAAGCCGTCGGGTTTCAAAACGGATCGTGCTCGGTCGCGTAATGCGCCATCGCCATCGTCGTCATCTGCGCGTTGACACGGATACAACTGGTGAAGGTGCTGGCGTCGGCGACGAGCACGTTGGCGACATTGTGGACGCGGCAGTCGAGATCGACCACGCTCGTCGCCGGATCGGAGCCACGCGCGTTGCCGCCGTGCGGGTGCGAGGTGGAGAGCGTCACGTCGTCCGCCTCACGGACGTAACGGTCGAAGAAGGCGTCGATATCCTCGCCGCGCCTGAGCGTCGTGCCGCGCGCCAGCGCCGGATACACCTCCAGCGCACCCGCCGCGAAATGCACGCGCGACAGCGTGGCGAGCGCGCGACGCAGATTGGGCAGTTCGACATCCGCGCGCAGCTTGAGGTGGAGCGCGCCGTCGATCAGCGAGCCCTGGCGATCGACCGGGATCAGCACGCCGGCCGAGGCGAGCCGGTCATAGTTGCGCATCCGCTGCGCGTGATCACCGATCCAGCCGGGCATCAGCGTCGACATGCTCATCGGCGGCTGGAAGTGCGATTCGAGCAGGAAGTCGCGGGCGTCGACATAGGTCGCCATCTGGTCCTCGTCCCAGCTCTTCACCGCGTTGGGCATCAGCGCGACGACCGGGCAGGCCATGTTGAACGACAGGCCGGTGCCCGCCCCCCCGATGCCGCTCGCCTGAAGCAGCCGGCTCGATGCCATCGCGCCGCCCGCTACCACCACGCCCTTGCGCGCGCGGATCACACGTTCGCCGCCATCCGCGAGCTTCACCGTCACCGCGTGCGCGACGTGCTTGCCGTCCTGCCGGTCGTCGCGCCAGAGAATGGCCTCCGCTTTGGTTTCGGCAAGAATGCGCGCGCCCGATGCGCGGGCGTCACGCAGGAACGATTGCGCCATGCCCTGCTTGCGACCATACGGGCAGCCGGTGTTGCAATAGCCGCAATACGCGCATTCGGCGGGCCCGTTTGGCGGGCCGAAATTCTTGCTGAACCACACCGCCGGCGCGGCCTTGTCGATCGGATTGGTGCTCTTCGCCGCATACGCCGCCCAACCTTTCAACAGGTGCAGGCCGTTGTTGCGCCCGGCGCGGTGTGCGATCGGCTGGATCGAAAGCCGTGCGGTGATCGCGTCATAGGCGGCATGGAAACGCGCTTTGTCGACCGGCGCGCCGAGGCTCGCCCAGCGTTCCAGCACATCATCGGCATCCGGGTGGGTGAGGCCCTCGCGGTTGACCGGCAGGCAGATGCCGTTGTTGATGACGGTCGAACCGCCGACGCAGCGGCCCTGAAACACGATCACGTCATGGTCGCGGCTCGATTGCAGGCCACCGTCGACGAACAGCCGCGAGGTCATCCGCCGCTCCTCGTGGCTGAGATCGCGCGACGCCCATAACCCGCCCACCTCGACGATCAGCACATCATGCCCATGCCGCGCGAGATTGGCGGCGGCGACGGCACCACCCGCCCCCGAGCCGATCACGATCACATCCACCTCGTCGGGGACGTTCGCATGATTGACCAGATCGGCGTGGCTCAGGTCGCGCTCGTCATAGTGCGTGATCGGCATCTCACCCGCGCCGCGCTCCCGGTAAAGCGGCAGCGTGAAGCCGATCTGCGCGAGCACCGGATTGTCGACATTGTCGATCTGGCCCTGTTCGGTGGTCTGCGAAGCGCCCTGCCAATGGCCGTAATAGCCAGCGTAGATGACGCCACGAATGCGCGCGAGATCCTGCATCAGATCGTTCTGCGACCGTTCCAGCCGCCGCGCGACCTTCCGAGCGCCCCAGCCCGGCCCGAGCAGCAGGAAAAGCGGCCCGCCCAGCACCAGACAAACGAGATACAGCGTCAGGCCGATCTCGCGGGGCTTGCCGCCCTCCATCAAACTGAACTGATATTGGATGTTGGCGACGACCTGATCGGGCGTGATCGCCATATCGACCTTGTGGAACAGCGCCTTGGTCAGCGCTTTGAGGATACTCGCCTGCAAGACATTGAATGGCTTCTTCATGCCGCCCCCCGCGATCATGCCGCTGCCATAGCAGAGTGTCGAAGCCGTTACGATCGCGACATCGCGCTATCGCAAACCGCCACCGAAGCTCCTATCTCGCGCCCAACAGGAGCGTGCCCTTCAGCGCGCCGAAGCAACGAGAGAGATGTTCATGACCGATCCCGTCGTCATCGCCAGCTACGCCCGCACCCCGATGGGCGGCTTCCAGGGCGCACTGACCCCCCTCAAGGCGACCGAGCTCGGATCGGTCGCGGTCGCCGCCGCAGTCGAGCGCGCGGGGGTCAATCCCGATCTGATCGAGCGCATCTATATGGGTTGCGTGCTACCGGCCGGGCTTGGGCAAGCGCCGGCGCGGCAGGCCGCGATCGGCGCGGGGCTGCCGGTCTCGGTCGAGGCGACGACGGTCAACAAGATGTGCGGATCGGGCATGCAGGCGGCGATCATGGCGTATGATGCGCTCGCCGCCGGATCGGTCGACATCGCGGTCGCGGGCGGCATGGAGAGCATGACCAACGCGCCCTATCTGATGACCAAACATCGTGGCGGCGCGCGAATCGGTCATGACACGATGTACGACAGCATGATGCTCGACGGGCTGGAGGATGCTTACCAGCCCGGCACGCCGATGGGCGTGTTCGCCGAGGATGCCGCGCGCGAATACCAACTCACCCGCGCCGATCAGGATGATTATGCGCTGCGTTCGCTTGCGCGTGCCAAGGACGCGATCGCGAGCGGCGCGTTCGATCGCGAGATCACGCCCGTCACCGTCAAGGCGCGGGGCGGGGATACCGTCGTCGCGGAGGACGAGCAGCCGGGGAAGGCCAGGCCCGAAAAAATCCCGTCGCTCAAGCCGGCGTTCGTCAAGGACGGCACCGTTACGGCCGCCAACGCCTCATCGATCTCGGACGGCGCCGCCGCGCTGGTGATGACGCGGCAGAGCGTGGCGGAGAAGCTCGGGCTGCCGGTGATCGCGCGCGTCGTCGCTACCGCCGCGCATGCGCAGGAACCCGCCAAGTTCACCAGCGCGCCGGTGCCGGCGATCCGCAAGGTGCTCGCCAAGGCCGGCTGGAGCGCCGAAGACGTTGATCTGTTCGAGGTCAACGAGGCGTTCGCGGTGGTGGCGATGATTGCCGCGCGCGAACTGGCGATTCCGGCCGAGAAGCTCAACGTCAACGGTGGCGCCACCGCGCTGGGGCACCCGATTGGCGCCAGCGGCGCGCGGATCATGGCGACGTTGCTCGGTGCGCTCGAAGCACGCGGGCTGAAGAAGGGCGTGGCGAGCCTGTGCATCGGCGGCGGCGAGGCGACCGCGGTGGCGCTGGAACTGGTGTGAGTTGAGCGTCGCCCCGGCGCAGGCCGGGGCCGCTGCGTTTTTGGCGAGCCGCTCGCCAAGCCATACAACGGCGCCGGCCTGCGCCGGGGCGACGACGTTCGGGTCTACCGCAGGTTCGCCGGTCGCCGCAAATCCAGCGTCAGCGGAAACTCGCTCGGCAATTCCTCCGGTGGCACCGGGATCGGGCCGGGCGTGTGGCCGTAATCCTGGAACCGCGCTTTGCGGCGCGCCTCGGCCTCGAAACCGTTGACCGGCACCGCGTCGTAATTGCGGCCACCCGGATGCGCGACGTGATAGACGCAGCCGCCCAGCGACCGCCCGCTCCACGTATCGAGCACGTCGAAGGTGAGCGGCGCATTGACCGGCAGACGCGGGTGGAGGCAGTCGGCCGGCGCCCACGCCTTGTACCGCACGCCGCCAACCACTTCGCCGGGCACACCCGTCGGCGCCATCGGGATGCGACGGCCGTTGCAGGTCAACACGTGGCGTCCCACGGTGAGGTTGCTCCCGCGCACCTGCAAACGTTCGGTCGAGCTGTCGACATAGCGCACCGTACCGCCGATCGCGCCGGTTTCGCCGAGCACATGCCACGGCTCGAGCGCGTGGCTGATTTCGAGGCTGACGCCGCCCGCCTCGATCGTGCCGTGGACCGGGAAGCGGAACTGGCGTTGCGCCTCGAACCATGCAGGATCGAACGCATAGCCGGCGCCGCCCAGATCGCCGAGCACGTCGAGCAGATCCGCCCAGACGAAGTGCGGCAGCATGAAGCGATCGTGCAGCGCGGTGCCCCAGCGGGTGAGCGCCCCTTGCTGCGGCTCGCGCCAGAACCACGCGGTCAACGCGCGAAGCAGCAATTGCTGCGCCAGACTCATCCGTGCGTCTGGCGGCATCTCGAACGCGCGGAACTCGACGAGGCCGAGCCGCCCGGTCGGGCCGTCGGGCGAGAAAAACTTGTCGATACAGATTTCGGTGCGGTGGGTGTTGCCGGTCACGTCCACCAGCAAGTTGCGGAACAACCGATCGACGATCCACGCTGGCGGCTGTTCGCCGTCCTTGGGGCCGGGCACCTGCGCGAGCGCGATCTCCAGCTCGTACAGGCCGTCGTGCCGCGCTTCGTCAATGCGCGGCGCTTGGCTGGTCGGGCCGATGAACATGCCCGAGAACAGATAGCTGAGCGCGGGGTGGCGCTGCCAATAGAGGACGAAGCTCTTGAGCAGATCGGGCCGGCGCACGAACGGCGAATCGTACAGCGTCGGCCCGCCCAGCACGATATGGTTGCCGCCGCCGGTGCCGATCGCGCGACCGTCGAGCATGAACTTGTCGGCGGTCATGCCGGCCCGTCGCGCGATGTCGTACAGCGTCTCGGTGATCTCGCTGGTCTCGGCCCAGCTCGCGGCGGGGTGGACGTTGACCTCGACCACACCGGGATCGGGCGTGACCTTCAAGACCTTCAAGCGCGGATCGGGCGGCGGCGCATAGCCCTCGATGCGGATCGGCACGCCGAGCGCGGCGGCGGCGGTCTCGATTTCGGCGATCAGCTCGAGATACTCTTCGATCGTGCGCACCGGCGGCATGAACACCGACAGGAAATGCCCGCGCGGCTCGGCGGTAACGGCGGTGCGGACGGCGCCGACGACAATCTCCTGCTCGACCCGCTCCTGCGGCTGTGCGCCCGACACCGGCGCGCGTTCGGTGATGCGCTGTTCGGTGGCGGGGGCGTCCGCGATCTCGGCGCGCTGGGTGCGGAAATCGGGCAAGGGTTCGCGCGGTTCGCTGGTGTCGCGCGCGTTGACATACGGGTATTCGGACGGTGGCACATAGGGCAGCGAGCCGAGCGGCAGGCGGTAGCCGAGCGCGCTGTCGCCGGGCACGGTGTAGAGCTTGCCGCGCCGCAATTTCCACTGCTCGGTCAGCCAGCCGCCCTGCACCTTGCTCTGCCATTTCTGCACCGGCAGCACATAGCCGACCGGCGTGGACAGCCCGCGTTCGAACGCGCGCACCATGCGGGTGCGCGCTTCGGGATCGTCGATCTTGGGGTCTTCGGGGCTTGTGTTGACCGGCAGCTCGGCTTCCTTGAACGACCAGGCGAGCGGGTCTTCATAGGCCGGCACGACATGGCCGGCGGGCAGGCCGAGTCCCGAGGCGATCAGTTCGAGGAAGCGTTCGGCCGTCTCCGCCGTGACCGGCGGTTTGCCGGTGCCGTCTTCCTCGGCGATCAGCGCGGCGTCGTGCCAGACTGGCGCGCCGTCATCGCGCCAATAGACCGCATAGGCCCAGCGCGGCAGCGTCTCGCCGGGATACCATTTGCCCTGGCCGTGGTGGAGTAACCCGCCGGCTGCGAACTTGGTGCGCAATTCGCGGATCAACGTGTCGGCATAGCCCGCCTTGGTCGGGCCGACTGCGTCGCCGTTCCACTCGGGCGCCGAGCCGCCATCCGCCGCGACGAAGGTCGGCTCGCCGCCGATGGTCAGGCGCACGTCCTGCGCGGCCAGATCGGCATCGACGCGCTGCCCAAGCGCATCGAGCGCCGCCCAGCGATCGTCGGTGAACGGCCGGGTGATCCGCACCGCCTCGGCGATGCGGCTGACGCTCATCTCGAAATGGAAGTCGACCTCGGCGGGTTCGGCCATGCCGCTGATCGGCGCGGCCGAACGGTAATGCGGCGTCGCGCACAACGGGATATGGCCTTCGCCCGCGAACATGCCCGAGGTCGCATCCAGCCCGATCCAGCCCGCGCCGGGGATGTACACCTCTGCCCAGGCGTGCAGATCGACCACGTCCTGCGTGACGCCTTTCGGCCCCTCGACCGGCTCGACGTCCGCAACAAGCTGGATCGAATAGCCCGACACGAACCGCGCAGCGAGCCCAAGCCGGCGCAGCAACTGCACCAGCAGCCAAGCGCTGTCGCGGCACGAACCCTGGCCGATCTCGAGCGATTCCTCGGGCGTCTGCACGCCGCTTTCCATGCGGATGATATAGCCGATCCGCTCCTGGAGCTTGGCGTTGATCTCGACGAGGAAATCGATCGTGCGCCCGCGATGCTGGGCGTGCTGCGCCACCAGCGATTCGAACAGCGGCCCCTGCGGCTCCAGATCGAAATAGGCGGCGAGATCGATCCGCAGTGCATCGTCATAGTGGAACGGATAATTTTCGGCATATTCCTCGACGAAGAAGTCGAACGGATTGATGACGTCGAGATCGGCGAGCAGATCGACCTCGATCGAGAAATGATCGACCGGATCGGGAAACACGACTCGCGCCAGCCAGTTGGCGTGCGGGTCTTGCTGCCAGTTGAGGAAATGCCCGGCGGGCTCGATCTTGAGCGCGTAGTTCGGCACCTTGGTGCGGCTGTGCGGCGCCGGACGAAGCCGGATCACCTGCGGGCCGAGCCGGATCGGGCGACTGTACTTGTAGGCGGTGAGATGGTGCAGGCCGGCTTTGAGCATAAGGTTGAACAGACGGCATGCGTTGCTGCTATGCAACCAAAATCTCGCCAACCGCTTTCCTCTCGCGAAACTCGTGTTGCAGCGTCGCGTTGAGCGAGGACAGCCCTTTCCCGGAGACATCGCGTGGCCGCCTACACCTGCCCCAATTGCCGGCAGCGTCTCCATTTCGAATCGCGCGTCTGCCCGAGTTGCGCGCATCCGCTCGGGTTCGCGCCAATCGCCAACGGCTTCCTCCACCTCGATGTGGCCGATGGCGCATGGCGTGACGCGAACAGCGCAGTCGTGACGGTGCAGCCCTGTGCCAACGCGCGCTACGGCGTGTGCAACTGGGTGGTCGCGGTCGATGACCCGCAGTCGATGTGCCTCGCCTGCCGGCACAACCGCGTCATCCCCGATCTCGCCATCGCGGGGGTGCTCGAACGCTGGACGCGGATCGAGGATGCCAAGCGGCGCGTGCTGCACGGGCTGATGCGGCTCGGCCTCAAACTGGAAACCAAGGCGCAGAACATCCACGGCCTCGCCTTCGATTTCCTCTACGATTCCTCGGCCGAGCAAGGGTATGCGCCGCAGCATTTCACTGGCCATGAAAACGGCCTCATCACCCTGAATCTGATCGAGGCCGACGACGCGCAGCGCGAGCGAATCCGCCGCCAGATGGGCGAGCCGTACCGCACGCTCGTCGGCCATTTCCGGCACGAGATCGGCCATTATTTCTGGTCGCGGCTGGTGCAGTTCGGGCCGGACCTGATCCCGTTCCGCACCCTGTTCGGCGATGAGCGTGCCGATTATCAGGCGGCTCTCCAGTCGCATTACGCCAATCCGTTGCGGGTCGGCTGGGAAGACGAATATGTCTCCGCCTATGCGACGATGCACCCGTGGGAGGATTTCGCCGAGACCTTCGCGCACCATTCGCACATCGTCGATACGCTCGCGACGATCCGCGGGTTCGGCACCCGGCTAGACGCGATGCCGGCCGCCGCGCCGGGCACGCCAGACAGCGTGGTCGACTTCGATCCTTACACCGCTGACACCGCGACGCTGACCGCGCACTGGATTCCGTTCGCCTTCGCGATCAACGAGATCAACCGCAGCATGGGCCAGCCCGATCTCTACCCATTCCGGCTATCGTCCGGCGTGGTGCTCAAGCTCGATTTCGTCAACCGGCTGATCGCCTTCTACGCCGGCCGCTGGGCGCCGGGCGCGGCCGAATCGGGCGACCTCAGGGCGCTGGTGGCGACGCTCGGGCAAGGCGTGGAACTCGGCGGGGCGTGACATGGAAACGCGCGATCGCCCCGTGCGTTTTGCCAACAGAGGAGAAAGGAGAGCGATCATGCCGCGCGGAGACAAAGACGCTTACACGCCCAAGCAGAAGCGCAAGGCCGAGCACATCGAGGAAGGCTACGAGGATCGTGGGGTTCCGAAAAAGCAGGCCGAGGCGCGCGCCTGGGCGACGGTGAACAAGGAATCGGGCGGCGGCAACAAATCCGGCTCGGGGCGTGGCAAGCCCGACACGCATGTCGCCGCGTCGCGCGGCGGCAAGGCGCACAAATCGGGATCGCCCGAACAGCGCTCGGCCGCTGCGCGCAAGGGCTGGGTGACACGCCGAAAGAACGCTGGCTGAGGCGGCGCATCGCCCTCACCCCTCCCTCGCTTCGCGCCTCCCTCCGTTTCCCGACGGGAGAAGGAAGACCCACGAACGATGGGATCACCCCCCGAACCGCACCCCGATCCAGAGCGTGCGCGGCGTTCCCAGATCCATCGATCCCGCCTGGTTGCGCGTCACCACCGTCTCGTCGAGCACGTTCTCGGCGCGGGCGATCACCGCCACGCCCTTGCGCACTGGCAGCTTGACGAACGCATCCACCGTCGTCGCGGCGCGCAGCACGTCGGTCTGGAGGTCGTCCTCATATTGCCGCCCGACGTGGCGCGCGGTCAGCGAGGCGAGCAACCCGGAACGCGGCTGCCACGCCAGCGTCGCGCTGGCGGATTGGCGCGGGCTTTGCGCCGGGATCAATCCATCGAACGCCATGCCGGGCGCATCGACCTTGCTGTCGCTGAACGCATAGCTCGCCGACAGGCCGAACGCACCGCGCCGCCAGTCGAAACTCGCCTCGACGCCCTTGGCGACGATCGCGTTGACGTTGCCGCGCTGGCGCAGAATGGGGCTGATCGTCAGATTGGCGATCGCATCGCCGAGCCGGTTGTAGAAGCCGGTCAGGCTCAGCGTCATGCCGGGGAGCGGACGCGCGTCGATGCCACCCTCCACCCCGCGCAGCCGCTCGGGCGAGAGGTTCGCGTTGGCCTGAGTCGTCACCGGGAAGACGGTGAAGGGCCGGTAGAGTTCGTTGAGCGTCGGCAGCCGGAAGCCGGTGTACCCGGCCAATCGAAGATCGACCGCGCCGAGCTTGAGAAGCGCGCCCGCGCGCCCGGTCGCCTCGGTGCCGTCGCGATCCGGGAAGGCGGTATCGGTGGTGAGCGCGCCGGCGGCGCTGCGCTGGCGGAAGAAGCCGTCGGTGATCGTCCAGTGATCGACTCGCGCGCCGCCGGTCAGCACCAGCCGGCCAAGCGTCCAATTGTCCTCGACGAACAGCCCGGCGACGCTGGTATCGCCGCCCGCGTTGCGCCGTGCGGTGACGAGCCCGGTCGCGCCATAAGCGTCCTCGAACAATTGCCCGTCGGCGAGGCGGACATCGCCACCGAGGCGCAGTACGTGATCGCCGCCGACCGGCGGGCGCAGTTCGATCTTGCCGCCGAGTCCCGTCGAGGGGGTATTGCGCTGGTCGAGTGTCAACGCGAATGTGCTCGAACTGATGACCTTGTTGGCGAAGTTGCGCGCCTGCACATAGGCGAGCGCATCGACCTGCCAACGCCCGTGCGAGATCACGCGGATGCTGGCATCCTCCCCGCTCGAACGCGAATCGGCACCCTTGAAGCGCAGCGTGCGATTGTCGCCGAACACCAGCCCACGAAACTGCACCTCGGTGTCCGGCCCAAGCGGCGCAACCGCACGCAGCCCGCCCGACCAGTCGCGGTAGCGCGCAGGAACGGTCGCGGGCGCGCGCTGATCCTCGGGTGTGGTCTGGAAGCCGTCGCCGCGCTCGAACTGACCCGACAGCGCAACGAAGCCGTTGCCGACCGAAGGCGCGAGAATGGCGTTCACTTCCTGCGCGTTGCGGCTGCCGTACAAAGCCTCGCCCGAGATGACCGGCAGGTCGGCGCGGCTGGCGCTCGTCATCTCGATCGTGCCTGCCACCGCGCCGGCCCCGAACGCCTCCGATCCCCCGCCGCGCGTCACGCGGATGCCCCCGAGCCGACTTGGGATCACTGCGTTGAACGGGATATAGCCGAAGAACGGATCGGCGATCGGCACGCCGTCGAGCAGCACCAGCGTCCGGCTCGACGCATTGCCGCCGAGCGCGCGCAATGTCGCGCCTTGTGCCGAGGGATTGGCCGAGCGGCTGTCCGAGCGGCGGAACTGCTGGAAGCCGGCAACGTCGAGCAACACATCCTCGACTCGGCCCGACGCATCATTCTCCAACCGCTGCCGATCGATCGTCACCGATCCGTAAGCCGGCGTGCCCGGCGGCAGATCGAGCCCGCGCCCCAGCACGACGATATCGTCGGTCGCCGGATCAACGGTCTGGGCATGCGCGTTGCCAGCAGCGAGAACGCCTGCGAACAGCATCGGGACGCGCATCGCGCGGGTCATCGTGATATTGCAGGCCAGTATCATGCCGGAATGCTTGGCCACCCGCCACACTCCGGTCAACAAAAGGAATTCGCTTGGAAAAAGACCAAACCGCCGCGCCGGCCCCCGATCGCCGCATCGCGTTGCTGATCGACGCCGACAACGTTTCGCACAGCAACATCGCGGCGATGCTGGCGGAACTCTCGAAATACGGCACCGCCAACATCCGCCGCGCTTACGGGGACTGGGGCAGCCCCGGCCTGAAGGGCTGGCGCGACAAGCTCCACGAATTCGCGATCCGGCCGATCCAGCAGTTCAGCTATTCCACGGGCAAGAACGCAACCGACATCGCGCTCGTCATCGATGCGATGGAATTGCTCTACACGCAGAAGCCAGACGCGTTCTGCATCGCATCAAGCGACGCCGATTTCACGCCTTTGGTGATGCAGTTGAAGGCCAACGGCCATGACGTCTATGGCTTCGGCGAGCGCAAGACGCCGTCGCCGTTCGTCAACGCCTGCACCACCTTCCTGTATCTCGACAGCCTCGAAGGCCGCACCGCCAAGGAACCGTCGGCAGAACCCGCCGCCAAGCCCAAGACAAGCAAGAAGGCCGCCGACAAGCCCGCACCTGCGGCCAAGCCGCTGACGCAGGACGCCAAGCTGATCGAACTGCTGCGCGGCGCGGTCGAAGCATCGGCGTGGGACGACGGCTGGGCATCGATGTCGGCGGCGGGCAGCACCGCCAAGCGGCAAGCGCCGATCGACCCGCGCAACTACGGCGTGAAGAACTTCCCGGCGCTGTTCGAAGCGACCGGCGCGTTCGACATCGTCAAGGGCGACAACGGCCAGACCTATGTCGCAGACAAGCGCAACACCGATCGGACGCCCAAGCCGGCGCTATGAGGACTGGGTGAATCCTCAGTCCGTTCGTGCTGAGCGTGTCGAAGCACGCGCCCGGGCACCTGCGCTTGGGCCACGCCCTTCGCCACGCTCAGGGCGAACGGATATTACGTGGTCAAGCGTTAGACCGTCATGCCCTGCAGCAGCTTGGGCACGTCGCCGCTCTCGCCGCGCGCTTCGGCCATGAAGCGGTTCTTGAGCGGCGGCAGCCGGTCGACCGCAGACAGACCGAAGCGGCGCACCGCATTGGCGGCCTTGCCGGGAATGCCGAACAGATGCGTCAGCCCGTCGGTGGCGGCGGCGACCATGAAGGTGTCGAGACTGCGCCAGCGTTCATAGCGCGCGAGCACCTGGCGGTCGCCGAGATCGAGTCCGGTGCGCTTGGCGTCGACCAGCACCTCGACCAGGGTCGCGACATCGCGGAAGCCGACGTTGACGCCCTGCCCCGCGATCGGATGAATGCCGTGCGCGGCATCGCCGACCAGCGCGAGCCGCTCGGCGGTGATCGTCGCGGCGTGGTGGAAACCCAGCGGATAGCTCTGGCGCTGGCCGAGCGGCCCGAGTTGCCCGAGGAAGCCGCCCATCTTCTTCTCGCATTCGGCGAGGAAGCCGCGTTCGGACAGCTTGACCATACCCGGCGCCTCGTGCCGCTTGACCGACCAGACGATCGCCGAGCGATGGCCCTGCGCATCGTCGTTGAGCGGCAGGATCGCGAACGGGCCTTGCGGATAGAAAATCTCGAAGGCGATGTTCTCGTGGGGATGTTCGTGGTGCAGCGAGGTGACGATCGCGGCGTGATCGTACTGCCAGCGCGCGACCTTGAGCCCGGCCGCCTCGCGCGTCGGTGAGGCGCGCCCCTCGGCGGCGATCAGCAGCGGCGCGTGGATGATGTCGCCCGACGACAGGGTAACCGAGACGCCATGCGCGTCGCGCGTGGTGGCGACGGCGCGGGTCTTCATCCGCACCTCGACCCCGTCCGCCGCCTGCGCCGCCTCGTACAAGGCGCACCGCAGCAGCCGGTTCTCGAACATCGTGCCGAGCGCGGCTTCGCCCGGCTCGGGTGCGAAATCGAGCTTGCCGGGGGCGAGGCCGTCGCTGACGCGGATCCCCTCGATCGGGCAGCCGGCAGCGCCCAGCCGGTCGAGCACGCCGATCGCGCCGAGCATCCGCGTCGGCGCGCTGGCGATCGCGGAGGCGCGCCCGTCGAAGCCGGCGGCGAGAATGACGTCGGGGTCGGCGACATCGATGACGATCGCGCTCAGCTTGTGCGCCGACAGCGCCACGGCAAGCGCGCTGCCGACCAGCCCGCCGCCCAGAATGATTACGTCTGCTCGGTCCATACTGTCCGCTCTAGCGCCCGATCGGGCAGGTGCCAAACCCTGAACACGCGGTAGGACAATCAGGCCGCAGTGAATTTCAGCGCCACGCCGTTCATGCAATAGCGCTTGCCGGTCGGTGGCGGGCCGTCGTCGAAGACATGGCCGAGATGCCCGCCGCAACGGCGGCAATGGACTTCGGTACGCGACATGCCAAGCGATCCGTCGTCGCGCGTGCGCACTGCGTTGGGCAGCGGCGCCCAGAAGCTCGGCCAGCCGGTGCCGCTGTCGAACTTGGTCTTCGACGCGAACGCCGGCAGCGCGCAGCCGGCGCAGGCGAAGATACCCTTGCGGTGCTCGTCGTTGAGCGGACTGGTAAAGGGGCGCTCGGTGCCTTCGTGCCGCAGCACGGTATAGGCCGCTGGCGAAAGCTTTGCCTTCCACTGCGCATCGGAGAGCGTCACCTCGAAATGCTCGGGCGGCGCGGCGGTGGCGCCACGGCACCCGAACAACAGAAACGCCGCCGCGCCCGAGGCGGAGAGCGTCAGGAACTGTCTGCGATCGTGCATCCCGAAGAACCTCGTTGCGAAGGACGAGTGCGATATAGGTACGCCCGGATCGAATGCACGGATTGAGCCCGAACGGGCGTTACGGTATCGACGGTCCGCTGACCGCGTCCGCCACGGCTGCGGTCCTGCCCTTGAACCACTTGCCGCTCCCCGATTGCAGCACGCCACGCCGGAACGCACGTGCTCCGACGGTGATCGCGATTCCCACCCACACCGCTTGCCACGCCAGCGCAAGCAGATGCGGCCACACGTCGGGAAAATTCGCCGCATGCGCCGCCATCGCGAACGGCGAACTGAACGGGAAGATTTCGGCGAAGCGCGTCACCCATCCGTCGGCGCCCCCCGCCGCGCGGAGCGCGAGGCTGAACATCAGCACCTGGACGATCGTGATCGGCAGCGACAGCATCTGCAACTCGCGCGGCGTGGTCGCCTGCGCACCGACGCCGAGGAACACCGCGCCGAGCAGCATGTACGCCATCGCGAAATAGGCGAAGAACAGCGGCACGAACAACGGCAGACCGATCGCCGGGCCGATCTCGCCAAGGCCGCCCGCCATGCCGGGGGGCAGGAACGCCGCGATCTGGCTGGCGAGCGTGCCCCAGAAGCCGACGAACAGCACCGCCGAGCCGAACATGCCGAGCAATTTGCCGAAGAACACCGCTTCGAGCGGCACCGCCGCGGCGAGGATTTCGATCACCTTGTTGTTGCGCTCCTCCGCCATCGTGCTGACCGCCTGACCCGAGAGCAGCAGCGACAGGAAGAAGATGCCGAACACGCTGAAGAACGCCGCCTGGCTGTGCCCGCCCGACGACGCGCGCGCGCGCGCGATCGGCTTGAAGGTCGCGGCGCTCAGCGGCCGCGCGCCGCTCGCGGCGGCGCGCAGCGTGCCCTCGGCGAGTTCGGCGAGATAGCGCGAATCGCCGCGGCCTTGCGCGCCGTACAGGATCGTCGGCGCGGCGAGATCGCCGTAGAGCGCGGCGGTGGTATCCGCCCCGCCGGCCGCGAAGGCCGCGCGCGCCTGGCTGGCCGGCTGCGCACCGGGGGTTTCGAACGTCAGCACCGGCGGCTGGTCGGACCGGCCGAACAACCGGCGTAGCCGCGCGTCGGTGGCGCGCATCGCCGCTTGGCGTTCGGGCGCGATGATCGCGACGATCTGCGCCTTGTCCGCCGCGTTGGTCGCCATCGACGTAGCCCCGCCCGCGCCGACCAGCGCGAACGACAGCATGATGACCGGCGAGAGCAGGAACAGCAGGAAGGTCGGCGTGAAGACGGTCGCGACGAAATCGCGCCGTGCGATCGTCAACGTCTGGCGGATGATGCGGTTCGACCTGGCGCTCATGCCGCGACCTCCTGCGTGCCTTCGAGTGCGCTTGCCCCGACGATGCGAACGAACGCATCGTGCAGGCCGGGCCGCTCGATCGAAAGGCCGGCGATGCCGTGGCCGCCGTCGATCAGCCGCTTGAGCGCCGCCTCGACGCCGCCATCGGGCACCGGGAAGCGCCAGCCGTCCGCCTGATGCACCGCGCCCTCGGGCAAGAACGCGGCGAGCGCGGGGTCGTCGCGATCGGGCACGTAATGCGCGCGCATCGGCAGCAGTCCGCGCGCGTCGGCGACGGTGCCCTCGAACCGGTGCTTGCCGCCGGCGATGATGGTCAGCCGGTCGCACAGCCGCTCGGCATGCGCCATGACGTGAGTCGACATCACGATCGTCGCGCCGCGATCCCGCTCGGCAAGGATCAGCGCTTCGAGCCGTTCCTGATTGACCGGATCAAGCCCGGAGAAGGGCTCGTCGAGCACGAGCAGTTCGGGCTGGTGGACGACCGAGCCGAGCAACTGGACGAGCTGCGCCATACCTTTCGAGAGCTTGCGGATCTTGGTGTCGGCGGCGTGGCCGAGGCCGGCGGCTTCCATGAGAGTCACCGCGCGCCTGCGCCCCGTCTTGAGGTCGAGCCCGCGCAAGGCGCCCATGAAGGCGATCGCATCCTTGGCGCGCATCCCCGGATACAGGCCGCGCTCCTCGGGCAGATAACCGACCCGATCGCTGGCATCGCGCGGATGATCGAGCCCGAGCAGGCTGCGGTGCCCGCCGTCAGGCTCGATGATCCCGAGCAGCATGCGCAACGTCGTCGTCTTGCCGGCGCCATTGGGGCCGAGCACGCCGTAGATCGCGCCGCGCGGCACCGCGACATCGACGCCGTCGACCACGCGCTTTCCGCCGAAAGTCTTGACCAACCCGGTAGCGCTGATCGCCAGATCGTTCATCGCGTTCCATCCCCGTTCGTCCCGAGCGCATTCGAGGGACATTCTACGCGCACGATGGTTCCGCACAGTGTCTCGATGTCGCTCGACACGAACGGAGAGGGTGCTGGCGGCATGGAGGCGTGGTAGCGGGCATTGATGAACGAACACAACCCGCTAACGGCTCGCCTCAAGGCGAAGGCGGCGGAGCTCGGCTTCGCCGCCTGCGGCATCGCGCACGCCGATGTGAGTCCGCGTGCTGGCGAGCGGCTGCACCAGTGGCTCGCGCAGGGGATGCACGGCGACATGCTGTGGATGGCCGAACGCGCCGGCCAGCGCGAGAGCCCGGCGGCACTGTGGCCGGCGGTGCGCAGCGTGATCGCGCTCGGCATGAGCTACGCCCCCGCAGCCGATCCGCTCGCGCTGGCGGACGCCGGGGGCATCGGCCGCATCTCGGTTTACGCGCAGGGCGGCGATTATCACGATGTCGTCAAGCGGGCGCTCAAGGCGCTGGCGCGCTGGCTGATCGCGGAAGCGCCGGGCGCCGATGTGAAGGTATTCGTCGATACTGCGCCGGTGATGGAAAAGCCGCTCGCCGAAGCCGCCGGGCTCGGCTGGCAGGGCAAGCACACCAATATCGTCAGCCGCGATGCGGGCAGTTGGCTGTTTCTCGGCGCGATCTACACGACGCTCGATCTCGAGGCCGATGCGGGCGCGCGCGATGCCTGCGGATCGTGCGACGCCTGCCAGCGCGCCTGTCCGACCGACGCGTTCCCCGCGCCCTACCGGCTCGATGCACGGCGCTGCATCTCGTATCTGACGATCGAACATGCCGGGCCGATCCCGCACGAATTTCGCCCCGGGATCGGCAACCGCATCTATGGCTGCGACGATTGTCTCGCGGTGTGCCCGTGGAACAAGTTCGCCGCCTCGGCCGCCGCCAACCGCGCCTTCCTGCCACGCGCGGAATTGGCCGCGCCCGCGCTCGCTGACCTGCTCGCGCTGAGTGATGCCGATTTCCGTAGCGTCTTCGCCGGATCGCCGATCAAGCGGATCGGGCGCGACCGGATGGTGCGCAATTGCCTGATCGCGGCGGGCAACAGCGGCGTGGCGGCGCTCGCCGATCCGGTCACGCGGCTGCTCGACGATCCGTCGCCCGTGGTGCGCGGCGCGGCGGTGTGGGCGCTGGCGCGGCTGAATGCGGAACGGGCGCGCGCGGAGAAAGCGGCGCGGCTATCGTTCGAAACGGATGCCGGCGTTTTGGAGGAATGGGCGGTGTTGTAACCCGTACCCTCAACCGTTCGAAGTCGAGACATCTGCACTCCGGGCCTGTCCCTCGACTTCGCTCGGGACGAACGGCGGCTCTTGTCCGGCATCACGCACCCGCCCCAGCCCAACTGTGATCGCAATGTCCATCGTCACATTGCCGACGGTGCGGAACAGGTCCGGGATCGTCTCGACCGCGATCAGCAGGCCGAGCGCCTCGATCGGCACGCCCATCGCGAACGCCACCGGCGCAACCGAAGCAATGTAGCTGATCGTGCCGGGCAGGCTGACCGACCCCATCGTCGTGATCGCGGCGGTACACACCCCCGCCGCGAGCGCACCGGGTCCAATCGGCACGCCGAGCCAATGCGCGATGTAGAGCGCGACCGCCAGATTCATCGCCGGGCTGGTCGCGCGGAAAATCGCGACCGCGAGCGGCAACACGATCCCCGCCGCCGCGGGCGCCGCGCCGAGCGACTCGCTCGCGGCCAGCATCGTCGGCAGCGTGGCGAGCGAGGATTGCGTCGAGATCGCCACCGCTTGCGCCGGCGCCGCCGCGCGCGCGAAGCGCAGTACCGAGACGCGACCGAACAGCGCCGCGACCGGATAGGCCGACAGCAATACGACGAAGCCGATCGCCGACACGACGACGATGTAATGCAGCAAAGCGCCGAACGCCGCCGCACCGGTGCGCGCGCCAACCCCATAAGCGAGCGCGCCCACGCCAATCGGCGCGAGCCGGAGCACCCAGCCAATGATGATCAGCAACGCGTCGGTGATCGCCTGGAACCACCGCGTGAGCATCGCGCGCGGTTCGGGCGCAAGCTGCGTGATCGCGAAGGCGAGCGCGAGCGCGAACACGGTGAGCGGCAGGAACGAATCCCCCGCCGCCGCGCTCACCACATTCGACGGCACGATCGTCTCGAAGAAGGCGCCCAGCGTCGGCACGGTGCCGACCGGCTGCGCGCCGGTCAGCGCCTGGCGCAGCGCCACCGACCAGCTTGCGGGGAGCGGCCACAGGTCGAGCAGCAGCGGCGTGACGATCGCCGACATCACGGTGGTCGACCACAGGATGACGATCATCGTCAGCACCGCGCGCAGTGCGAGCTTGCCGGCGCGGGCGGCATCGGCGGCGGCGCCGACCCCGGTCACCAGCAGCCCGACGATCAGCGGCACGATCACCATCTGCAACCCGTGCAGCCAGGCGAGGCCGATCGGCTGGGTGAAGCCGGTGATGGTCAGCGCCAGCTTCGCATCGACCGCGACCAGCGCGATGCCGATCAGCAGCCCGCTCACCAGCGCCAGCAGAATGCGTGTTGCCTGCGACATGCCTGTTCCCCCTATACCGATCTAACGGACGGGGAACGCGCTAAAATTGCAAACGGAATTTGGGGGCTTCGCGTCGCGCGCTTTAGAAGGCGGCGGTTTCGGTCGCGCTGGTCTGCGCGCTCGCCAGCGTCATCCGCGGTGCGGGAGCCCTCGTGTCCGGCTCGACGTCGTCATTGCCGGCATGGCCGGAATAGATGAAACCCTTGGTCGGATAGGCGGTGGTGCCGAGGTCATGCTGCGGGCCGTACCAGACCTTGACCATGCTCCAGTCGCCGTTGGCCGAAACGTCGACCGCGCGGACGTTGGTCTCGACACCGCCGCGACGCGACCAGTTGGCGTGGGTGAGCAGCACTTCACGGTCGTTCACGACGGCGCTGACCATTGCGACGTGCCCGAGGCGCATATGGCCGGTCGAGGCGAAGGCGAGCACAGCACCGACCTTGGGAGCATGGCCGCGATCGTAGCGGCCGGCGGCCTGACCCCACCAGGTGTTGGCGTTGCCGCGAATCTCGATGCCCGAGATCGTGCGGGCGTAAGGCGCGCACTGCCAGAACTGAGCCGCCGCAGGGGCCGTTGCCGTAAGGGCGCAACACAACACCAGCGCAAAACGCGCTGCGATCAACTTGAATTTCATGCGACCCCCCAAAGGTCTTTGGCTTCGTTGAGGCTATTGAGCAGGTCGCGGACAGGATGAAAACCCTGTCGCAGGGATGAATGGAACCTTTTCCGATGAAGCGTGTTTCACCAACGATGACTGCCCCTCGGCACCGTGCTTCGGCGCGAAAGGTCGCTGTCTGCGCTCGCCATGCATCCGCGAACGCAGTAGAATCACCACTATGAAACGCCTCGCCCTGGCCCTGTGCCTGCTCTCGATGGCCTGTTCCCCGCGCGGCGGGAGTGGCGACGCCGATGCGATCTACAATGCCGGCGAGCAGGAGGCGCAACTGTCGCCGGGCGTCCAGCCCGTGCGGATCGGTGAAGGCGGCCCCGGCTTCGCGGCGTGCGCGGCGGCGGGAACGGTCGTCAACCTGTCGCCACAGGATCAACCGTATCTGCCGATACACGCCGCGCCGTTCGCCGAAGCGAGCGAGATCGGCCGGCTGGAAAACGGCACCGCTTTGCTGCTGTGCTCGCATTCGATCGACCAGCGCTGGCAGGGGGTGGTGGTGCCGCCCGCCGGCGGCGTCCCGGCCGATTGCGGCGTCTCGGCGCCGGTGGCGTCGCCGCGCGGCTATGCCGGGCCGTGTCGCTCGGGTTGGGTTTCGGCCGCGTTCGTGCGGGCGCGGGCCGGGTAGCGCTATCCCTTCACTCGTTCGTGCTGAGCCTGTCGAAGCACGTGCCGCAGCCACAGCGCTTGTGGCCCGCACTTCGACAAGCTCGGTGCGAACGGTTTTAAGAGGCGAGAACCGCCCGGCTACTGACGTGACCGGGCGGGCCGCACTTACCGCGCGATGCCGCCCGCCGCGAGCACCGCCAGCGTCACCAATTCGCTCGCGGTCGAGGTCATCGGCGCGATCTGCACGCTCTTTTCCATGCCGATCAGCATCGGGCCGATCACCGCGTCCCCGCCAAGTTCGCGGAGCAGCTTGGCGGAGATATTGGCCGATTGCAGCCCCGGCATCACCAGCACGTTGGCCGGGCCCGACAGCCGCGCGAACGGGAAGTTGGCGAGCTGCTTGGGGTTGAGCGCGACATCCGCCGCCATCTCGCCTTCATATTCGAAGCTGACCTGCCGCCCGTCGAGCACCGTCACCGCTTCGCGGATATTGTCGAGGAACGCGCCGCCGGGGTTGCCGAAGGTCGAATAGCTGAGGAACGCGACGCGCGGCTCATGCCCCATGCGGCGCGCGACCGCCGCCGTATCCTCGGCGATGTCGGCGAGTTCCTCGGCGGTGGGCCGCTCGTTGACCGTCGTATCGGCAAGGAAGACGGTGTGGCTCTG